>DLGM01000330.1 GCA_002482705.1 Cyanobacteria bacterium UBA7694 | reverse complement strand
GAGCACAGTACAGCGCATTCGCTACATGAACCCCTAAGCGAAAAGCTTATTTCTCAAAAAGGCCCTCGGTTTACCGAGGGCCTTTTTTTGCCCGCATGATAGAACCCAATCCCCAAAAGGGGGTCTTCCCCATTGCGTCCTTTACGTCTTCCATCCCCTTCAACTCAAAGACCAAAGGGCTTAAAAAAATCTTAGGGATGCGCATGCCGCAAGGCATGCGAAAGCTCACGGTAATTGGGTATATATTCGCCCACCAGGGCCCAAAAACGCCCGGAATGATCTTTATGGCGAATATGGGCCAGTTCATGCACCAACAGCAGCTCAATCAATTCCGGGGCCAATTTCATCGCCAACAGATTGAGGTTGATCTTATTGTCAGCGGTACAGCTGCCCCAGCGCCGCCGCAGCTTTTTGAACTGCAAGCCGGTAAAGGGCAAATCCATGCGTTCACTCCAGGCCTGAAGGCGGGGTGTCATATAACGTTTGGCCTGGGCGCGATAAAACTCCAAGATCATGGCTTCGACCAATTCCGGAGTAGGAGTCTCTGGCAGGCTCAATAACAAGGCCTGCTCCGTGAGTTCAGCCCGTGGTGCATATCCAGGGCGGCAACTGACTTGTACCGGATAGGTTTGCCCTAAAAAGACAAAGGTCTGGGCCTTTTGCACTGCTTCGTGGCGGCGAGCCTCAATTTCTGCCAAGCGTGCCACAATCCACTGACTGTGTTTGATGACCAGAGCCTGGGCTGCCTCTGCTGACAGACCAGGGCTGCGCAAAATGATGCCCTGTTCACTGACACGAATTGAGGCTTGACGCAGACGACGATTGACTTTATGCAGATACACAATCGGTTTTCCCTGATAACAGACCGCAGGCATGAGAACAATCCTTTGTACACAGTGTTCTGCATCATAAGGTACCATGAGGAACAATTCCCGTCTGTGTGTGATTCACCAGAAAGTCAGGTGACCATGATCGAAACCATTATCCGGGATCGCCCCACCCGGCTGTTTTTGGGGCTCAGCGCCTTTTTTGTCACCAATGCCCTGATTGCCGAATTCATTGGCGTTAAAATTTTCTCTTTTGAAAAACTATGGGGGCTTGCCCCCCTCAATTTTAGCCTCTTGGGGCAAGAAAACTTGGCTTTTAACCTGACTGCTGGGGTTCTGCTTTGGCCGTTTGTATTTGTCATGACCGACATTATTAATGAATATTTTGGCAAGCGGGCCGTGCAGTTTCTGTCATTTTTGACCGTCGGCATGATTGCTTATGCTTTTGTCATGTTTGGGATAGGGATTCAGTTGCCCCCCGCAGACTTTTGGCCACCGAGCATGCAGGCTCAAGGGATTCCCGATATGAACCAGGCTTTTCGAGGCATCTTTGGCCAGGGTTTGTGGATTATTATTGGCTCGATCATTGCCTTTTTGGTGGGGCAAATCATTGATGTGACTGTCTTTCAGCGTCTCAAACGCCTGACCGGTGAAAAGGCCCTGTGGCTGCGGGCCACGGGTTCGACCCTGGTCTCGCAGTTTATCGACAGCTATGTCGTGCTGTTTGTGGCTTTTTACCTGGGGGCCAATTGGAGCCTACCTCTGGTTTTGGCAATTGGCACGGTCAACTATATTTATAAGTTCAGTTGTGCATTGCTACTGACTCCGGTCATTTATGGGGCTCACGTGGCGATTGACCGTTATCTGGGAGCGGAAATGTCCGAGGCCATGCGCAAGCAAGCCATGGGGGTGAGCGACGGGAAATGACGCGTGAATGAACCGAGAAGTAATGACAGGGCCGGTCAATTCTATACAGAAGCCTCATCATCATGGGGTAAACCTATTCATTGCCTCTAAATTTAGAGCGTAAATATAAGCTTTAGGTGTGATGCAGGTGCACAAATTTTTGTGCACCTACGTTGGAAATGGGTGAACTGACCGGCCCTGGAAGTAATGAGTCAGCAACCCGTCTTGCCCCTTACTTTATGCTACACTGGGGGCAATTCTGAACAGAACATGGTTGCGATGCATGACCAAACCCTTGGCGTTTTTTCTGCCTTTTCTGCTATTGGCTGCCCAGGCCGCTGCTGCCGCTGATTCTACCGACCAACACCTCGCCGTTGACAAAATCCAGCGGGGCATGACGGGCACCTGCCATACCGTTTTTCAAGGTACCCAGGTAGAGCCTTTTGGTTTTGAGGTGCTCGGGGTCATGCACAATATGCTGGGGCCTCAACAAGACGTGGTGCTCACCCGCCTGACGGGTGAAAAAGCCGAATTTACCGGCGTGGTCTCGGGTATGAGCGGCAGCCCCTGTTACATTGATGGCAAGCTGATTGGCGCTTTGGCCTATCGCTTTGGGGCATTTACTAAACAACCCATTGCGGGCATTACTCCGATTCAAAACATGCTCGACATTATCAAACTGCCCGCCCAGCCATTGCGCAAGGCGACCGTGGCCCCGACCCTCGAAGGCATGATGGATCAAGCAGCCCAACGGGCCAACCCAGCCAGCGGTACCTTGCGTCCGATTGGTACGCCCTTGGCTTTTGGGGGCTTTCATCCGGCGGTGGTTGAGCGCTTTACGCCCGTTTTACAGGGGTTGGGTTTTACTCCCGCTTTGGCGGGCACAGCTTCCGGTGGCAACAGTGCCGGAGCCAACGGTCAGGCTTTTCCCAAGCAGCTTGAACCCGGCGGTGCAATTGCAGGGCAATTGGTGCGCGGAGACATGACCATCGACGGGACTGGGACCGTTTCTTATGTGAAAGGCAATCGTGTCTTGGCCTTTGGCCACCCCTTCTTTGGCCAGGGTTATGTGCAAATCCCCATGGCCACTTCGTATATTATTCACATTCTCTCTTCCGAGTCGGGCTCTTATAAAATGGCCGAATCAGGCACGGTGGTAGGGGCCATTACCCAAGACCGCCTGACTGCCATTTATGGCGAATTGGGCAAACAGGCTTCTTTGATCCCGATGCAAATTGAAATTCAGGATGCCTCCACCACGGATCCGACCCGCCTCAATCTTGAGGTGTTCCAAAACCCCACTTATACCCCGGTAATGGTGGTCATGAGCGCGATGTCGGCGCTCCAATCTCGGCTCAATTACAATCTCGGTGGCAGCTTACAGCTCAGCGGCGAAATCAAGGTCGATGGGCAAACGCTGCGTATGGATAATTTCTATTCTGCGGTAGCAGGCGGAGATGTCACTTATGCCGCTGCGGTCGATGTGGCGGGCCGCCTGTTTCAGCTCTGGAATAACCCGTTCCAGACCCCAAATATTGAGCATATTCGCCTCAAGTTCTCTCTCATTCCTGAAACCCGTTTGGCGACCATTGAAGCGGTGTGGACAGATACCCCGGAAGTGAAACCCGGTGACAAAGTCAACGTGCGTGTACGCATGCGCCCTTGGCGGGCAGCTCCCGTGGAACGACAGTTCCTGGTTGAAATTCCTGAAAATACCCCCGTGGGTCCGCTGATGCTGGTGGCTGGGGATGCCGCAACCGTGACGGGGCTAGAAAATTCTGTCAAAACGGGTTATGGCTCTTACCATGCCCTGCTTGACGGTCTCCAAGTCGCTCGTCGCAGCGATCAGTTGCATGTTTTATTGGTCACCGATGAACAGGGGTTGGCCCGCCACAGCCAAATTTTGCCCAAGTTGCCACCAACGGTACTTGAACAGTTGGAAGTGGCCCAACGGGCCCCCAATATGGTGCCCCTGGCCCGTTCCCCCTGGAAAGAATACACCTTGCCAGCGGGTCAAGAAGTTGCTGGCCAAGGCTTTTTAATGTTAAAAGTGCTCCCCGATGGCCGCCATTTGACCTCAGACGAAGAATAGCCCATGCCCCTCATGAAAGGATCTCCCATGAAACGACTGCTTCCGGCCCTGTTTTTGGCCCTCACCCTGCCGCTTCCGGCCTTGGCCGAGTATCCGCGTAACTGGTATGTAGAGGGGGTTCAAGATGTCTTAGAAGGTCAGGCCTTGAGCACAGCAGTGCAAGCAGATGGAGCCATTTCCCTGAGTGCTTCTCTGGAGCGCTTGGCACGGGTCGGTGATGGCACCTTTATGGATGCAGCGCTCTCTCCTAAAGGGGATAAGGTCATTCTCGGGACCGCCAATGAGGCCGGTGTCTACCTGCTTGATGTGGGCAAAGGTGAGAGCAATTTTAAACAAATTTTTAGTCGCAATCAGGGCCTGATTTCTGCGGTGACCTTTGACAACAATGGGCGTGCTTATGCGGCCATGTCCCCCAATGGGCAAATTTTCCGGGGCGATGACAAAGGCAATTTACAGCCCTTTTACACCTCTGATGAACGCTATATCTGGGATATGCTGCCCCGCCCGGACGGCCTCTATTTTGTCACTGGGGATCGGGGTGCTCTCTATCGATTAGATGGGCAAGGCAAGGCTGAACTGCTGTATAAATCCCCGGAAAGCAACCTCAAAACCCTGTACCATGACCCCGTTCACGGGCTCTTGTTAGGGGGCGGCAGTCGCGGCCTGGTCTACCGTTATGAAGGCAAAGAGCGGGTCACCGCTTTACTCGATACGGAAGCCACCGAAGTGAATGCGATTGTGGGGGATGGTAAAGGGAACCTGTTTGTTGCGGCTACCCGTGCCCAACCGACCAAAAATCAGTCGCGCAGTTTGGTGTACTGGATTGACGCCAGTGGCCGGGCTGAGCTGATCTTCCAACTGGGGGGCGAAACTGCCCACAGCTTGGCTCTCAACCCGCAAGGCACCCTGTTTGTTGGGACCGGCTCCCAAGGGCGGGTCTACCATGTCCAATCTCCGACGGCTACCAATAAACGCATGATCAGCCTCCCGGCCCGTTCCCAGGCCGCTCAAGTGACAGCAATGATCCCCGTACCGGGAGAGGGGATGTTGTTGTTGGGGGGCAGCCCGGCTGTGGTCGAAATGTATGGTGGCAAATACCAAAAAACCGGCATCTACCAGAGTCAAATCTTTGAAACCGAGCTGCCTTCCCAGTGGGGAGAGCTGCGCTTTAACGCCCAAATTCCCAGTAACACGGCCATTAAGGTCATGGCCCGCAGCGGTAGCAGTCAGCAGCCCGATCACACCTGGAGCGACTGGACGGGGCCGTATACACAACCTGCTGGGCAATTGCTCAAAACCCCACCCGGGCGCTTCTTACAACTCAAGTTTGAGCTGACCAGCAACAATCCAGATCTGACCCCGTTGTTGCACAGCTTTGATGTCAGCTTTCAGCGTGAGAACCAACCTCCGCGCATCCGTGATGTTTACCTTCTACAGCGGGGAGTCGTCTTTAC
>DLGM01000063.1:5828-9902 GCA_002482705.1 Cyanobacteria bacterium UBA7694 | reverse complement strand
AATGCCCACCCGCGCCCCCAGTTCTTTGACGCGAAACAGATCATGGGTCACCATAAAGATAGCCACCCCTTCACGGGCCAGGCTGCGCAATAATTCTGAAAATTCGTACGAGGCTTTGGGGTCGAGACCTGAGGTGGGCTCGTCTAATATCAACAGCTCCGCACGTTTGGCCAAAGCCATGGCAATGCCGACCTTTTGGCGCATGCCTTTGGAATAAGAGCCGACAGGCTGGCGGTGGGCCGTGTCGGCCAGCCCGGCCCGCTGCAAGAAACCCGCCAGTTCTTGGGGGCGGTAGCGCTGTCCTGCCAGTTCGCTGAAATAGGCCAAGTTTTCAAGGCCATTGAGGGGCTTATAAAGCATGACCAATTCGGGAATATAAGCCAGTTTGCGTTTGGTTTCCAAGGGCTGCTTAACGACATCGAGGCCGCCGATCAGGGCTTGGCCGGAAGTGGGCTGTATGAAGTTGAGCAATAAATTGACAGTGGTGGTTTTCCCGGCACCATTGGGCCCCAAGAGGCAGAAAATTTCTCCGGCAGCGACCTTTAAATTTAAAGGTGACAGGGCGGTATGGGAACCATACTTTTTGCTTAGGGCCATCGTTTCAAGCATGAAGACCTCGGTAAATGCAACTGTTTTGCAATAATATCATGGGTGATAGGGAGATGAATATGTCTAGCGTGCCTGAAGATTGCCATTTTGAAAACCGACTAAAGCCATAAAACCAGTAAAAATGGCGAAAACGTCTCTTAAAATGAACCCTTGACTTTCATCCTTAAACTGTTATGATTAACTCATCTTAATTCATTCATAACTTCTGAGGTCACTCTATGTCTAAGCGCTTCATGCCCCTCTTTGCCGCCCTGATCGCCGTTTCTACCTTGGGAGCAGGCATGGTTATTGAGCAGGCTCAAGCCTCTGTGCGCCATGACTGTGGGGATCAAGTCCGTCATGACTGTGACAAAGAATCTGTTCGTCACGATTGTGACAAAGTGGGTATGCGTCATGACTGTGACAAAGAATCCGTCCGCCATGACTGCGACAAAGAAGGTACGCGTCACGACTGCGATCAGTAGCCCTGGCCTAACCTTCAAAAGCCCCTGCTCAGGCAGGGGCTTTGTCATGGGGGAACCGCAACTGTATTTTTGCGTCAAACTATGGGGTAGAATGCAAATGAACATGTATACAAAAGGACTTCCCCGTGAATAAACTGCTGTTGCCTACTTTTTTTGCTCTGATTGCGCTTTCCACACCGGCTTTGGCCCTGCCTGGCCACAGTATCCAACAGGAGCAGCAATGGGCAGGACAGAACGAATTTTTGTTACAGCTTCAAGAGTCGCGTGACAAAGATGGCCTGGTGTATAGCTCTGAGCGAGTGACGGGCAAAGGCACCCGCATCCGTTTTGAGGCCCGTATTAACGAAAAACAAACCCCTGTATCGGTACGTTCTGAAACCATTCATGTTTTTCCCTCGGCCGAGGATCTCGGGGGGAAAAACCCGGAAGTTTTTTTTGACAGTAACCACCGCTCTATTTTTACGCCCTTGATGAACCTGATTTATGGCACTATGCTCATGCCCGATTACAATGCGATTGAAAGCGATGTGCGCTTGGGTACTCCGGGCGGTCTCAAATTTTATTACCGCGGCCGGAAGTACGGTTATGTCTTCAGTTTGAACGAAAGAAAATCATTTTCTTTAACGGTCTACGATATTCAAGACTATCAGGCTATTCTTGTGACCGCTAAGACTGAAAAGAAGAACCAGCCGGTTGATATCAACCTCTTTGGTGGTTAATGACCCACATTCCTGTCTAGCTTTTAAGGCTACTTTCCCATCTTGAATTGTAAAAAGATTGTCAAACACCTTTAAATTGGACCCGAATTTGCGGTAAATATTTAGTTATTGTCTGTGGTGTTATTTCATCTGATCCGGGGAAAGAGCCGTTAATTTTATGTGGAGCCGCTCAGTGGTGCTGACCACTGCTTGTTGTTTATGTGTCGGAATACAGGGGTGTGGAGTTGCAATTGGTGCTGGGAACACAAATTCCCAAGGCACTTCTGCTGATTCTAAGCCCTCCGATACGATGTGGCGTTCTTTGCCTTCGGCTTCGTTTGCCGATTTGGTGACATCTGGGGGAGATGCCGGAAACCCATCTCCCACCCCGGATGGGAGCCCAGCACCGACCCCTTCTCCTGTGGTACCAGTGCCTACGCCTGTAGCCACTCCCAGCGACATTTCCGTGCGTTTCCGTACCACGCTCAATGGACGGGTGTATGACGCGGATGGCATGCCTGTAGAAAATGCACGTGTATTGATCCGGGCCCTGCAGGGCGAGGGTTATGCCCAGGAAACCAGCACTTCCGGGGCCACTTATGTGTTTAACGACGCACCAGCCGGGATTCCGCTCGAAATTACCGCTGAGTTGCCTGGATATCGCCCTGCCAAACAGACCGTGGTCTTAAAGTCGAATACCGAAGGGGACCCTCGCAGCAATACCTTTGATTTTGGCGGCCCTGATCAGCCGCGCAGCTTTCTGGGGGATGGGCCTGAGGTTGTTGGTTTCAGCGTGGGCCTCAATGCCACGCTCAATGGCCCTACTCCGGCCTTTACCCTGACCTTTAACAAACCCGTGAAAGACACGACCTTGCCCAATGCCCTGGCGCTGCGTACGTTAGAGGCTTTGCCGGTGGCCGGTGCCATGACCTTGGCTGCCAATGGGGTTGTGTATCCCGGTCAGCGCCTGACCTATTTCTGGAATGACGACTTTACCCAGGTGCAGGTACGTACGCCCTTATTACCGGCACATCCGGATCGCAATGTGCGTTATGCTTTGACTTTTGAGCGCTCTTTTCAAGCCCAAGATGGCACCCAGGCTCACCTCAATCCTGCGGTCGGGATTGCCCCGATCTATTTTGATGGACGGATTCAGAATAACCTTCCGTTTGCGCTTCAAACCGATGATGTGGATCCCAAAGTCACCTCCCTCAAGCAGGCCGGAAACCAGTTGGTGTTAGCGCTTTCAGAGGCTGTCCAAGTACGTCTCGGAGATCCCGAAACCTCAGTCATGGCTCCCCAACTGACAACCCTCAGTGCCTATCGCCTGCGTGTGGATACGGCCATGGATGGCTCTTTTGCCACCGAATTATTCCCCACTGCGGTCACAGCCCAAGAGGATGAATTGACGCTCACGTTTGCTGATTTAACCCCCTATGCCGGTTTCCCGGCTCGTTTTGACCTGCTTTCCCCGTCGCTAATTCTGGATTTATCCGGAAACCCCCTTGAGCGCCCCCCCACCGCTCAGTTGCAGCTCTAACGTGCAAAAGATTACCCTTTTATCTTCTTTGGCCCTGCTGTGCAGTCTGCAAAGCCTGCCCGTTTACGCCGAACCCTCTGAAACGGGGGGCGCTCCGGTAGCGTCGGCTTCACCTCTGCCTGCGGAAGAGTCGGCTGCGGCTGAATCGACGCCCAGTGCAGAAGCAACGGCCACTCCTGTACCGTCTTCTGCTTCGGCCCTGCCCGTATTGGTTTTACCCCCTGCTCCAGAGGGTGAATTGCCCTTGCAACTGCGCTTTGAGGACCATCAAAAGCCGGATGAAACTGGTCGGATTCGCACCAAGGATAGCCATTTGCTGGTAGGGGGGTTAACCCGTCCAGGAGCCGAAATTCAGATCAGTGATAAAATTGTCGCCGCCAACGAAGAGGGGCAGTTCCAGTTGCGTATCCCTTTGAAAGATGGGGTACAAACCCTGACTGTAACCGGCACTCATGAAAGTGGCGATCAGGTGACGCGCACGTTCGAAATCGAGTGTAAGCTGCCCCCGGATTGGTTTGTGGTCGCGATTGGGGATCTTGAAACCGGGGCTTTTAATCTCGGTGGGAATTTACAAGCGATTGCCCAAAATGACAATTTCCCCCCCGGATTGTATGTGGATGGGCGCGTCGCTTATTACCTCAAGGGTAAAATTCTTGGCAAATACCTGCTGACTTCGGCCTTTGATTCGGCCCGTCAGTTCCAGCCGAAGGCTTTGTCAGCCGTAGACCCCAACCGCTTTTACCCGATTTATGGGGACAGCTCG
>DLGM01000063.1:0-5801 GCA_002482705.1 Cyanobacteria bacterium UBA7694 | reverse complement strand
CGACTCTGGTGCGGGATGCCCAGGCTACGGGCAAACTCTATTTGCGTCTCGAAATGTTGCCGCCGGATGACCCCAAAGCCCCGCGCAACTTCTCGAACCTTTTACTGGGTGATTACAGCGCTGGTTTGGCCGGAGATACGGTCAACCTGGGGCAATACAACCGCACCTTTTATGGTTTGCGCACGCTGATTGAAGCCGAGCGGAAACCGAAAGAAAAGCCGCTGTTCTCGGCCACGCTGTTTGCCGCTCCGGTACGTACCATCCCTGTGCGGGATGAACTGCGCGCCACGGGTATTTCGTCTTATCGCCTGTCAGTCACTCAAACCCGTTATTTGCCTGATGCCAGCAGCAATACCGCTGCTCCGGTGGGCACGAACCCGGATAACCCGACCCAGGTCAACCTGAACAATCCCAATCAGGTGCGTCAGCCCTTTGTGGTCGAAGGGACCGAGCAGGTCAGCATTATTGTCCGTGACAAAAACCAGCCGGATCGGATAGTTTCGACGCGTCTGCTCGAACGGGGCATTGATTATAACCTGGATCCCTTCTTTGGCAGCTTGACCTTGAAGCAGCCAATTGGCACTTTTGACACCAATGGCAACGTCAATTATTTGGTGGTCAACTATGAATACACCAATGATCCCTTTTATGGGGTCAACCCATTTCAAGCCAACAGTTTGCAGGGTCTTTGGAACTCGTTTTCGAGTGCCTTTGACGATACCATGCAGCGCAATGCTTTTGGGGGGCGTTTAGAGACGACGCTGTTTGACCAGGCTTTGACCTTGGGGGCCAACTATGTTCAGGAAAATAAAGCCCCTCACAATGCCCGTTTGATCAGTGCGGATACCCGCTGGCTTTGGAATGATCGCCTGCGTCTGAGCGGTGAATATGCTTTTAGCCAAGTGGATGTGCTTGCGGGTTTGGGCAGTATTGGGGCTGATGCGCTCAATTCATTAAATGGTTTTGTCAGTAACGATGGCGGCAATACCTGGAGTGCGGTCAGCCCGGCCTTAAACGGTCAGCAGAATATTGGCCATGCCTTCCGCATTGAACTTGATGCCCAGCCCTTTGACTGGACAACCGTGCGCCTGTTTATGCGCCAAACCGATCCTTTGTTTGCGACTCTGTTTGGGGGCGGTGAGCCCGGTGTGCGCCGTTGGGGAACCAACATTGAACAACAAATGTCTGAGCATTTCAGCTTGCTCGGGGATTTTATTCAGACGGACAGCTTGCCGCGTCCAGTGATCCCCGGCGTTCAGGATTTGGGGCAGTTACAGCTCTTTGGCAACAATACTCTGGCTTCAGTCGGTGTGCATTGGCAGAGTGTGCCGATTGAAAAGGATCAGACTTTGCCCAATGCCCCCGGTGGGGACATCAGCTTCCGTCAACAACAGTCGATTAGCAACCCGCTCAGCCAAGAGAAGTTGCGAGTGGGCGGCGCTAACCCGGCTATGAGCCAGGAGAGCGCCAAAAAGCTGGCAGAAAAGACGATGAATGCCGACAGCACCACCGAAACTTTGCCCTCGGATTATGACAAGAGCAAAGACCCGCAGCCAGAAAAGCCCAAAGAAAACCCCCTCAATAACGTGGGCTCGATGTTTGCCGACCTGCGCGCTGAATTGAGTCGTTCTGACAGTGGTACCAATGCCCTGCAAAACGCCCGTTTGCGCGGCAGTTTTAACTTTGTCCCGTTTGAAAAGCTGTTGGGCAACCTGCGGGCTGCCGTGAGCAATAACCAGTTCAGTGATACCAGTGACAGTGCGCGCAGTCGCAATGAGTTCAGCGGTGAATTGGGTTTAGGTGCCACCTATGCACTGGATAAATCGATTTCCCTGTTTACCCGGCTGGATATGTTCCACATTGGTTCCGCCATTTATCAGCCCACCACCACTGCTTCCCTGGGGTTGACGGGTTCGGTGCTGGAAACCGAAGACATCAGCCTACAGCCATATGCGCAATATGGCATCAACTCTGCGATTGATGCTCGCAACAATATGATTTCTCTGGGTTTAAACAACCGCTGGAAAATCACCCCTTGGTTGACCAATAACCTGATGATTGAGCAGAGCTTTAACGTCAATGAAAGCTTTAAGGGCTTGCCCACGCAGTTGGCCAATGCCACCTCCGGTTCGGTGGGTTTTGAATTCTTGCCCACCAAAGAATTTAAAAGCTCGCTCAAATACGAATTGCGCCGCCAAGTGGGGGCTGGGGGGATGGCTCCCTCTGTGAACCCAGTGACCGGGCAAACCAACTTTAATGGCGCCGTTCCTGGCGGTGTGGGTTCCGTTCTGCTGGACCCGACCCTGAATCCCCAGCTCAACCCAAACTTGGTGCCGGGTTTGGGCAATAATGCCACGCCTTTACCACAACCCATGAGCGAAGAGTTATGGCAACAGACCGGGACCCTGGCCATGAACGGCAAAGTGGGCGATCTTTCCCTGTTTGGTCTGTACCTGTTTAACCAATTCCATAGCCCGCAGCAACTGCGTTCCCGCGATTTACACCTGCGCACCGGAGCAGCCTTCCGCCCGATTGGCAACGATGTGTTTAACATTGTCGCCATGCACGAATTCCGCCACGTCTCCCAGCCCAATTTATTCAATTTGTCGCTGGTTGAAATCCCGCTTGAATTACAGGCTGACAGTCAGGTGTTCAGTTTAGAGGGCATTTGGCAAATTCTCAGCAACGTTGAATTCAGCCAAAAATATGCGGTCAAGTTCACCACTTCCACTGTCTTGGATACCTCTTATCGCAATCCCAATGACCGCAGTCTGGATAAAACGATTACCAACCCAGAGCCGGTCACCACCGATTTGATCATTTCCCGGTTGGCTTATCGCCCCTTTTATACCTTTGAGTTCTGGGACAAATTTGATGTGGCCGGAGAATTCCGAATTATGCGCCAGTGGCCCGATAGCATCTTTAACGCCAAGACCGGCTTTTTAACCGAGCTGGGTTATTTGGTCACCCAGGATGTGCGCTTGGGGGTGGGGTATAATTTTACTGGCTTTAATGACGTGACAGCCAATACGAATAACTATCAAGCGGGCAACTGGTTTGTCCGCGTGACCGGGAAGTACTAGCCATGAACAAGCTAGCCTTATCCCTGTTGCTGCTTTTGTTGGCCCTTCCTGCTGTGGCTGCTCCGCCAGAAATTTTGAATGGCGGTGACAATGGGGGGACAGTCTATGTAGACGGTGTGACCCAAGCTGGGGACACTGTTGTGCAGTATCAGGATACGGCCTCCACCCCCAATACAGCCTATGCTGTCAGTAACCGGGTGGGCGTGAGTGTTGTTCTGCCTTTGTACAAGGAGATTCGCGATCTCAGCGGGGCCCAGATTGCCCACGCTTCGAACCTGTTCAAAGGTCAAGAAATTTATTACGTCTTACACCTCTGGAACCGCATGCCGGATCAGACCGTGAGTGACGTGCGCATTGCCGACGCTTTACCCCCGGAAGTCACTTTTACGGGGCCGATTGAAAGCTTTATCGGCAGTGTGACGGGGGGTAATCCCCTGAGCAGTACCCAATGGACGACCAATACCTCTTGGTCGGCGTTGGGATGGACCGCAGTGACTACCGCTGTAAGCACGGGAGACATTGCGGGCATTGTGGGCTCGAACCTGAGCGCAGGGGGCCCCAGTAACTTGAGCATTAATTTAACGCAGGGACAGATGGTTGCCATCCGTTTCCGCGTGCGCATTAATTAGACCCAAAGGGGAAAGAGAGAAACCATGTATACCCAAATGACCCGTCACCTGCGCACTTTGGCCGCAGCCTTGGCGACTTCGCTGTTGCTCGCCAATGGTGCTTTTGCCGCTCCGATCACCAACACCAGTACTGGTAGCATCGATGGGGTTGCTGGCAGCGTGACCCAAGGCACCATTACCCTGAACGTAAACACCTTGGCCATTGTCAAAAAGGCCTATGACTTAAACAACGCAGAAATTGCTGATGGCGGCAACGTGGCCAAAGGTCAGACCATCTGGATTTTGATCTATTTGCACAACAGTTCTACCGCTCAGGTCAATGACCTGCGCATGACCGACAACCTTACCAGTACCGGTTTGACCCTGGTGTCTGGTTCCTTGCAGTATCTGAATGCGGCAGCCACCAGTGCGCCTAACTTTGGCACGGGCTCTGGCTCCATGTTTGCCACCAGCCCCTGGGTCAGCGGCGGTTCCTTGCCTGCTCAATTGAGCGTCACCGGCACCAGCCCGGCTGAAACCATTCAGCTTGGGGGAGCTTCCAACCAGTACAATATCCCTGCTCAGAGCGTCACGGCTCTGCGCTTCCAAGTGGTGGTCCAGTAAGGTCTCATGCGTCACGGGTTTCTCTCTCTCTTGCTGCTCCTGGCCGGGGGCTTTTTGCTCCCGGCCCTGGGAGCGGTTGAAAATACGGCCTATGGCAGCATTGCCGGTCAATCGGGTTCGATTCAGCCCTCGGCACCGCTGCGCCTGAACGTCGAGGAGCTGACCCTGATTAAAGAGTCGCGCGACAGTGCAGGCAACCTGATGGCACGGGATGCCCTGACTGGGCAAGGTGCCGTGGTCTGGTTTGTCATTTATCTCAATAACAATCTCAACAGCGCGCTGGATGACATTCAAATTGAAGATATTGTCGCCAGTGGGGCGGGCAATTTTACCGTCCAAGAGCTGAGCAGTGGCGTTCATGCAGAAGCCCTCGATTTGTCGACGGTCGATGCCGGGACTGAAAGTGCACGGATCAGTGCCGCGTGGAATTCCACCTGGACACCGGTCAGTGATGGCAGCGGCGATCATGCCAATACCCTCAATTCCGGGGAGTATGACAGTACTACCCAAACCTTCCGTTTTGGAACTGCAACCACACCGGTACAGGTTCCAGCTAAAACCTTGCGGGCTTACCGCATTAAAGTGATCATCAATTAGGAGTGACAGGCAAATGAAACGGACCTATCCGCACGCCCTTGCAGGCCTCTGCTGCCTGCTGTTGGCTGCCCCTCCCGCTGCTTGGGCAGATGGGGTGGCGGTAAACAGCGTCCGCGGGGGCATCCGGGGCATTAACAATGGCACCCTCAAAAACGGCGACGGCACCAATGACGCCCGCGTTACCATCCGAGTCAAGCAGCTCAAGCTGATCAAACAAGCCCGTGCGCTGAGTGGCAAAGTCCTGACCGAAAAGGATGCGGTAGCCCGGGGGCAACGCATTTATTTTGTGTTTGTGATTGAAAATGATATTGACTCGCCGATTGAAGACATTCGCTTGATTGACGAATTCCCTGAAAGCGATTTTGTGTACGTGCCAGACAGATACGAAGCAGCTAAATGGNNAAAGCGATTTTGTGTACGTGCCAGGGACCCTTGAAGAGGTTCGCCTCACCAGCACCGACGCTTCGATTGCCGGAGGGGCCGATGATGCCCTCTGGAAAAACGCCACTTGGGTCTCCCTGTCTGATGGGAGTGACGATGATGTCGCTGGCGTCAATACCAACCCATCCGGGGGTGCCAATCAGATCACCCTTAAGGTGGGCCGTGACCCCAATAATAAATCTCTTGATATTCCCGGTAAAACGACTTGGGCATTGCGCTTTCAGGTCAAAGTAAAGGGGCGGAAATAAGATGCAAAAGTACTTCCTTTTACCCCTGTTGTTAGGACTGGCCTTCCCGGCTTGGGCTGATGATACGGCTCCCAAAGAAGTGACCGTCATCAATAAGGTGCAAGGGGGTGTCGAAGGGATTAATAACGACACCTTCAGTGGCGGGGATGGCACCGGTTCTGCTTTGGTACGCCTGAGCGTGATTCAACTGCAGCTCAATA
>DLGM01000465.1:543-5256 GCA_002482705.1 Cyanobacteria bacterium UBA7694 | reverse complement strand
GTCGTGGGCGGCTCAGAAACCACCCTTGACTACGGTCAAAAAATGCGTGAGGCTCTTAGCCAAGGTAAAATATTGGTCGGCTTCTCGAACAATCGACAATTTCGTTACGAACCCATGGTTGAAAGTACTGTTGCTACCGAAAACGGTTATTATATCTCCAACAATCGCACGGTCTTAAAAACATCTCGCGGAATGTCCGGGCATTCTTACGACATTGAGGTCCAGGTCTTTGCCTTTTCCCCGAAAGAGAACGTAACCTTCCATATCGATTCAGGAAAATTGACGCTGCCTTTAACCCCATCGCCCACAACAACAGCCCCCTAAGGCGTTCTATCCTACCGATAGCGCCCGATCCAAGCGGTTGCAAAATCAACCAAGGAACGCTGTCGAATCAGCTTTGCTTGGGCCTGTGCCACCCGCCCAGTGGCATAGGCTTGGGAACGATTCTGCTCAAAAGCTTGTCCGATGTGCGAAAAGTCACTTTCATCTAATGCCAAGACTGAAAACTGAACCCATTCTCGGCCTGTAGAACCCAATATCGCAGATCCTTGTGTTTGTTTTTGTTTGGTCGGCCATTGGGCCCGCTCTTCAGCCAAATGTAACGACGTATTGCTGTCATGGCCTACGCCCAATAACAAGATCGAGGCATCCAGCTCATACAAACGGGCCAAAGGCGAGCCTTCACCTAAAGGGGAAGACAACAGATGAGGCTGTAAAATACGCTCAGCTTGAGGCCCTCGCGCCGCAAACGACGTCTGGGGATGTGTACTGCGGCGTGTTCCCTGCTGGCTGCGAAACGTTTCTGCAATGACGCCCATTCCACAGGTGCGGGTCAGATCAGGCAAATAGGGCGGCATTTCAGCACGAATGATTTCCCACCAGCTTTCCGGCACCGGGGGATTACACCAATGGGCAGGATCTGAATTATCACTGGTATGGGTGGGCATGACCAAGGTTCCTTCTGGCCCCAGTACCGCTTCTAAAGCCAAAATGACCGTTGCAGGCCCACCACAGACCCAGCCTAAAGCGGATAGGGAACTGTGTACCAGCAACGTCATGCCGGTATGTACCCCTAAGGACAATAAATCCTGCACCAAACCAGAAAGGGTTACGGGAAAATGCTCTGCTCCTATCGCCTGTGCTTCATTCATGGCAGAGGGATAAACTCCTGATCATCTCCGGGTACCGTCCCAAATGCCATATCGCGCCAACGCTGCTTTGCGTCTTCTAGCAATTCTTGGCTCGAAGCCACAAAATTCCACCACAAATGACGCGGACCATCTAAAGGCTCTCCGCCAAGCAAAAGGAAGCGGCTATCCGGGGCATAATTGAGCGTCATACTTTCCTGGCTTAAGCGCAAAAAGTGAGGCCCGCTGAAGGTTTGGTCGGCAAGCGTAACGCTGCCTTGGAATAAAAACAAGGCCCGTTCCCGCTCCTCTAGGCCTAAATTTAACTCTCCTGCTTGATGAGTGGTAATATCTACCATAAAGGGTGCCAAATGGGTTTGAACCGGAGCCATCGTGCCATTGTATTCACCAATCGCCAGTTTTGCGGTCACACCCACCCCTAAGTCAAGGGTTGGAAGTTCTGCATCACGGGCATGTTGTACAGATGGCTCTATCTTTTCGTGGCTTTGGGGCAAAGCCAGCCAAAACTGCACCATATGAAGTTCATGAGCTTGCGTGCGATAGGTCTGAGGTGTGCGTTCAGAATGAACAATGCCGCGGCCACTGGTCATCAGCAAGACATCACCAGGAGTCACCACCAAATCATAGCCCAGGCTGTCACGGTGGTGTACCTGTCCATTAAATACCCAACTCAGCGTCGATAAACCAATATGCGGATGTGGACGCACATCAGATCCTTTCCCCGCAGCAAAAGGAATCGCTGGCAAATAGTCAAAAAATACAAACGGACCGACCGAACGGATCTCCATATTGGGCAAATAGCGCTGGATGTGGACACCATCCCCAAGATCTTTACCATGGGGCTTGAGTTCATAAATTGCAGTCATTAATCGTCTCTCCTTCTAAAGGCACTTCTAGAACATACTACCAGAGCCCAGGGAACATCTTTAAGATTCCCCCAAAGCCAAGCCGTAAAAGCCTATTGCTTACCCCCTTACGGCCCGCACCCCCTTTACTTAAGGGGCTTACATCCCGTATGCTGAACGGGTACGCACAGGGAATCTATCTAAAATTTTCCCGAACTCCCTCTTGGGGTGCAGCCAAAGAAATCCGGTTCCAACCTATTTCCCCTCTTCTGCCTCGTGAGTGATCACGGCTTTCTCTGTGCCTTGAAAGGACTTCTATTTACATGCATACGCTCCCATTTGATTCGCTTGGCCTGTTGCCAAATCTTGTCCAGGCTATGGCCGATCTCGGCTATGAAGAAGCCACCCCCATTCAAACTGCCGCTATCCCCTTGCTGCTCGAAGGCAAAGATATGCTGGCCCAGTCCCGCACCGGGACCGGTAAAACCCTGGCTTTTGGCCTGCCAACCTTACAACAGGTCAAAAGTGAATTGCGCGCCGTTCAAGCCTTGGTGATGTGCCCCACCCGCGAACTGGCCCTGCAAGTCAGTGCTGAATTACAGCAAGGTTGTAAACACCTCAAAGGCGTCAGTATCCTCGCAGTGTATGGTGGCCAACCCTTGGATCGCCAAATCCGCGCTCTGCAACTCGGCCCGCAAATTGTTGTGGGTACCCCTGGGCGAATTCTGGATCACCTCTCCCGCCAAACCCTGCATCTCGATAAGGTGCAACATGTCATTCTCGATGAAGCCGATGAAATGTTAAACATGGGCTTTATTGAAGACATCGAAGCCATTTTGTCAAAAACGCCTGACACCCGCCAAACCATTTGTTTCAGTGCCACTCTGCCCCCAGGTGTGGTCAAGCTGACGGAACGTTATTTGCGTTCTCCCGAGCGCGTTCAAACCATTCAAGGCGCTTTGACCGTGCCATTGATCAGCCAATATCGCCTTGAAGTGCGTGAAAACGACAAACTCGAAGTGCTGGCCCGCTTAATTGATGCCCACCAAATCCGTCGTGGCCTGGTCTTTGCCAACCAAAAGTCGCGCGTTGACGAACTGGTCGCCCAGCTCCAAGCCCGAGGTTATTCCGCTGACGCCCTTCACGGTGATATGCGCCAAGGCACTCGTGAAACGGTCATGAGCAAATTCCGTACCGGCACCATTGAATTACTGATTGCCACCGACGTAGCCGCTCGCGGTTTGGACATTGATGACGTGGAAGCCGTCTTTAACTACGACCTCCCCCTTGATGAAGAGTATTACGTCCACCGCATTGGCCGTACGGGCCGCGCCGGTCGTTCGGGGAAAGCCTTTTCAATGGTCACCCGCCGCGATTTCCGCCGCATGCGTGAAATCGAAAGCTACACCCGCATGCCCCTCGAACGGATTGCCATCCCCAGCTTTGCTGAAGTACAGGAAGGACGCGTCCAAGGCCTGCTCAACGAGCTGCGCCCCCTGATGGACGAACCAGAAGCCTTGAGCGCCGGACGTGAACTGGTTGAAACCCTGGTCAGCGAAGAAGGTTGGGATGCCCTTGATTTGGCAGCAGCGTTATTACAACACCAGCTCGATCTTGACCCGAATGAAACCGATAAGCTCAGTTCCCCTGAAGCCACCCCCTCAGGCAAAGGCATGGTTCGCCTCTTCCTGAATGCAGGAAAACGCGATCGTGTCCGCCCCGCCGATATTGTCGGCGCTATTGCTGGCGAAAGTGGTTTGCCCGGCAAGCGCATTGGCGAAATTTCTCTGTTCGATAACTACAGTTTTGTCGAAGTGCCCGCTGAAGCCGTAGATCAGGTGCTTAGCAGTCTTGAAGGCATTCGCTTTAAAGGCCGCAAACTGCATATGGAGCGCGCTGAAGCCCCACAAAAGGGCTATGAGCCCGGCAAAGCCAGCAAAACGGCTCCTGCGCAAAAACCCTATTTTGGCAAAGCCGCTTCAGAATATAAAGCAGCCCCAAAAACGGAAGCCGCCAGTGCAGCGAAAGTGACTGCTCCCGTAGAGAACGAAGCCTCCATTCATGAACACGTCGCTGAAATCGAAGCTGCAACCCATATTGCCCATGAAGTGGAAATCGCACCCATGATGGCAACTCCCGTGATCGAAAATGTCGTTGTGGCTGAACAGCCCAGCGAAAATCACGAGGTCAGCGAAGTCAAAGCAGCGCCGATTCAACCCAGAGCCCGGACCGCTGAAGATAACACCCTTGATAACTTCATTGTGCAGGCCAATCCGGCCAATTTTGGCCGCGAGCGCAAATCGAGTGCAGCCAAAGCCTTTGGTCAGTTTAGCGACAAAAAGAGCTACGGCGAAGATGGGGATCGCAAACCTTTCAAAAAGAATTACGGTGACTCCAAACCCTACGGGGCTAAGTCGTATGATGACGACAAACCGTTCAAAAAAAGCTATGGGGATGCCAAGCCTTACGGAGCTAAATCTTATGGCGATGACAAACCCTATAAAAAGAGCTATGGTGACGACAAACCTTATGCTGCCAAACCTTACGGCGGTGATAAGCCCTTTAAGAAATATGGCGATGACAAACCGTCTTATGGCGGTGGAAAATCCTACGGCAGCGATAAGCCTTATAAAAAGAGCTATGGGGATGACAAACCCTATGGTGCCAAATCATATGGCGGCGACAAGCCCTTCAAAAAATATGGCGATGACAAACCGTCT
>DLGM01000465.1:0-490 GCA_002482705.1 Cyanobacteria bacterium UBA7694 | reverse complement strand
CGACAAGCCCTTCAAAAAATATGGTGACAACAAGCCCGCCTATGGCAAAAGCTACGGCAGCGACAAACCCTACAAAAAAGCCGACGGCGATGACAGCGCCTGGACTTGGAAAACCAAGGGTAAAAGTGGCGGCCCCAAAAAAGGCTTTCAGCCCGATTACCTGAAAGGGACTCCCTTTGGCAGCAGCAGTGAAGGTGGTCGCAAGTCCTTTGCTGGCGGCGGGGCTCCCAAGCGCAAAGAAAAAAAAAACGATGGTAAGCTCAAGCGTCTGACGTCGATCCAGAAAGATCGCCGCAGCGGGCCACCCAACCCCAACAAATTGCGCAAAATAGGCCGTAAAGGCAAATAAAGAAAAGGCCGGGATTCATCTCCCGGCCTTTTTTCGTGAGCCACCGCCTGCTCGCAGTTAAGAGGCCACCCCAACAGCATGTAGTTCGCCTGCTTGGAGCATACAGGGGCAGATGCCCGGCGCAGGCAATTGCAGCGCCTC
>DLGM01000109.1 GCA_002482705.1 Cyanobacteria bacterium UBA7694 | reverse complement strand
ACCACTGAACCGGGAATATCACCGGGCAAGGTCGGATCCCCACTGGGGGAAGCGGAAGCACTGGGGCTGGCGGAAGGGTCCACACTATTGGGAATATCCTTCTCACGACAGGCAGTCAGACCGGTTAAAAGCAGCGGGAGTACAAGCAGAATGATCGGCGTCTTCATCACAAGGCTTCTTTCCAAAAATAAACTATTCCCATTGTAACCTTGACCTTGGCAACGCGCCTAATCACAATTCAATTTGCATGCCAATTTCGATCACCCGCTCCGAAGGCAAGCGGAAATATAAAGTGGCCGGGTTGGCGTTGCGCGACATAAACGCAAACAAGAGCTTGCGCCAACGGGCCATACGCCCAAAAGACTGACGAGTCATCAAGGTTTGATGACCCAAGAAATAGGTTGTATGCTCGGGGATGACGGGCAACTCAAAACGTTTCTCTCGTGCCATGAGAGCCGTGACATCAGGGGTTTGCATAAAACCATACCAAGCCACGACCTGATAAACACCGGCACTCAGTTGATTCACTTCCAGTTGCTCTTCGACAGCGACAAATGGCTGATCACGGAACTGCACAGACAACAAAATCACCTGTTCATGCAGCATATGATTGAGCTTCAAATGATGGACTAAAACCGTAGGTAAATGATGGGCCGAAACGGCCATAAAGACTGCTGTACCAGGTACACGCACAATATTTTCCATCAGTTCTGAAGTTAAAAAATGCACGCTCAGATTGGCAACGGGCAAATGCTGTTTGGGCAAAAATAGACGCCCCGTCCCCGCTTGGGGCTGTAAAGAAAGAGAGCCATCTGATTCGTAATAAAGCGGCAGCGTCGTCGCTGCCATCCGTTTCCCCAATTCGCGACGCCCATCGCGCCAGGTGAGAAACAAGGTCAAAACCAGGGCCGCCACCACCGTTGGGAACCAGCCACCATCTGCAAATTTGGTCAGATTGGCTCCCAGATAGGCCAGATCTAAAGCCAAGAAAAAACCTACCAATGGCACCGATTTCCAGATTGGCCAAGACCAACTGTGGCGCAGGACAGCCAAAAACACGATTGAAGTCAGCACCATATTGGCCGTCACGGCAATTCCATAAGCCGCCGCCAAGCGGCTGGACTCTTGAAAAATCAGTACAACCGTCACACAGGCCACCATCAAACTGTAGTTGATCAGCGGAACATAGATCTGGCCTTCGGTCGCAGAAGACGTATGGACAATTTGCAAACGGGGGAAAAAACCCAGTTGAATGGCCTGGCGTGCCAGGGAAAAAATACCCGAAATCAGTGCTTGGGAAGCAATGACCGCAGCCATCGTTGCCAAAATGACCAAAGGAATGAGCAAAGCTTCAGGGGCCAAACCAAAAAAGGGATTACTGGCTGCTTGGGGACGATACAATAACAGGGCTCCTTGCCCAAAATAGTTCAGTAACAAGGATGGGCAGACAAATAAATACCACGACAACCGAATCGCTTGGCGGCCAAAATGGCCCATATCTGCATACAGGGCTTCTCCGCCCGTAATACACAGCACCACCGAACCGAGGATCACAAACCCAGCCCAGTGATTGGTCACAAAAAAGTGCCATGCATGCCAAGGGTTCATCGCCATCAAAACCTGAGGGTGTTGCCAGACCTGAACCCCACCCAGAATCGCCAAACTGAGAAACCACAACACCATAATGGGACCAAACAGATGGCCAATGGTCGTGGTGCCATGACGCTGAATCAGAAACAGGGCGATCAGAATCAGACAGGTTAAAGGTACGGTAAAAGCTGTCGCGGCTGGCACCGCCAAACTCAAGCCTTCAACGGCTGATAAGACAGAAATGGCTGGAGTAATCACCCCATCCCCGTATAACAGCGAAGCCCCCGCCAAAGCAGCCAACACCACGCCCCCCGCCAAAACAGGGCGCAGGGGGGGATTTTTGCCGTTGACCAAAGCCAACAGGGCAAAGATCCCCCCCTCTCCACGATTGTCGGCCCGCATCACAAAGGTCAAATACTTCAAGGTAATGACCAGCATAAGAGACCAGAAAATGAGCGACAAGACTCCCATAATATTGGCTGGAGTCAGGGCAATGGCATGGGGGCCATGAAAACATTCTTTTAAAGCGTAAAGTGGACTGGTACCAATATCGCCATAAACCACTCCCACAGCCCCCAGAATGAGAACCCCTAGTGAAGTGGTTGTGCGTGAAGAAGACATACACATACCCCTGAATTCCTAAGTGCCACTCACTCTAACACAAAAGCTCAGGGGCCTAGAGGGGTCAAAAACAAAAGTCACCCATTTTTAACAATACAGCCTTTAAAGATGAAATTTAGCTCATTTACACGCTAAATCAATGAGCGTTCGTCAGTGGGATATCTGCTGCCAAACGGTAGGTCTGCATCTGGGGCGGGGCATAAAAAGCGTCGCGGAATTGCCCCATCCCGGCATGGCTGGCACGAAAGTGGGGAGACTGCTTCCAGCCCTCAAAGGCCTCAGGGCTCTGCCAAGCGGTTTCAACCACAAAAGGCGTGGTTGCCGGGTCTTCAGGATGCAAAAAACGGAAGCCACAAAAGCCGGGGACAGCGTCAATACCGCCATAATTCTCTAAAAATGCCGCCGCTACCGCATCAGCAAATTCGGGTTTTACGGACAGGCGATTGATGACAATAAACATCGGTTCCTCTTTTAAAATAGTGATTGCATACGCGCCCGCAGACGCAGTACGCTCTGGGCATGCAACTGACAGACCCGCGCTTCGGTCACCTGCAGCACACGCCCAATTTCTTTCATGGTCAGCCCCTCATAATAATAGAGACTGACCAGACGTTGTTCGCGTTCGGGCAAACCCTGAATAGCCGCTTGTAACGCCTGTTGTACCGCTTCTCCTTGCAAACGTTCCGCCGCAGTGTGGCTGAGGTCATCGGGAATATCCAGGGTCCCCAACGTGCTGCTGTCAGCAGATAACAAATAGTCCAGCGACACCACCAGATAAGCCGTATCACTTAACACGTTCTGAAGTTCCTGGGGGCTGATTGCCAGCGCAGCGGCAATTTCCGCTTCCGTTGCTGGGCTCCCTTTGTGCTGCTCAATCCCATGGATCGCCTGCTCAATTTCCCGCGCTTTGCGCCGCAAGGAACGGGGCATCCAGTCTTGGGCCCGTAGTTCATCGAGAATGGCCCCACGAATGCGGGTCATGGCAAAGGTTTCAAATTTAACCTTGCGATCGCGATCGTATTTTTCAAGGGATTGAATCAGACCCATGAGGCCATAACCAATCAGATCATCACCATCCAGATGGGGCGGTAACGTGACCAGCATACGTCCCACTGCATACTTGACCAAATAGAGGTAGTGCAGCAACAACTGTTCACGGGCGGAGCGATCACCCTGGAGCTGCCAGGCATCCCACCAAGCACCCAGCTGTGCCGAACTTGCTTTTTCCCTGTGCATACGGGGGCATTATACCCCAGGGTGGGTTGGCAAAGAAGTTGTCCCCGGATGAGGGGTGAGCCCTTGGACCGGAGGATCGAGAGCCACCTCCACCTTTTCGACGGGCGGCACTTCACGCACCGGCATCTGCCACAACGGCAATAATCGCTGCCAAAGGAGGGCCACCAATAACAATAGGGTGGTGCACAGACAGACCCGTGCCACCAACTCCTGGGGCAAAGCCCCTGCGCCCCAAGCCATCAGAATACAGGCGCACACCGCCCCCATCAAGAGGCGAAACACCCAAGTTGTGGCGATTTCTTCAGACATCGGGCGTGTCTCCTGAACTACTGGGCCATTCGGATAAAAGCTGTGTCCCTTGGGGGCTGGTGGCCACCAGCAGACGCCGTCCTTCCAGTTCGAGCAGGTGCACCGTATGCTGAGCGGTCAAACGCTGCACTTGCACAACCCGTAAAGGCGTTTGGGCCAAAGGCGAATTCCAGGCTAAAACCGGGGATTTGCCGCCCCAACGGCGCCAAGCCCAAGCAGAGAGATAAACCAACCCCACCACAACCCCCAACTTTAACAAAAGCTCAAGGAGGGCAGTGGTGGACAGAGTCCCCTGAAGTGCTTGCTCTGACAGCGACACCGGCAAAGGTGCTCGCCTTAGCGAAGAACCTTTTTAATCGCGTCAATGACCCGGTCTTCTTGGAAGGGTTTGACAATAAAATCGCGGGCACCGGCCTGGATCGCATCGAGGACCATTGCCTGTTGCCCCATGGCGCTGCACATAATAATGCGGGCATTGGGGTCAATTTTGCGGATTTCGCGTACAGCGGTAATGCCGTCCATTTCAGGCATGGTGATATCCATGGTGGTAACGTCCGGGCGCAGTTCTTGGTACTTGACCACGGCTTCGTTGCCGTTGGCGGCTTCCCCAGCTACTTCGTAGCCATTTTTGACGAGAATGTCACGAATCATCATCCGCATAAAGGCGGCATCATCGACGACGAGAATTCTTGCTGCCATAGTTGTGTCTCAGGCTTGATCCTTTCGGGGTCGGCCATAACCTTTCTCTAGAGGTAACTCTCCCGCTTAAAAGTGTGTCAGCAGCGGGGATATGCGGGAATATCCCGGAGACTGAGGCCCAATCTCACTAGGTATTCTAACAGAGAGACTAGCCTTAAGCAATTCAGAGCCTTAAATTATTGATCCGGTCTGACTGTCCCAGAATTTCGGTAATGCGCAAACCAAAGTTTTCGCTAATCACCACGACCTCTCCTTTGGCCATCAGTTTACCGTTAACCAGCAGGTCGACAGGTTCCCCGGCCAACTTGTTGAGTTCAACCACCGAGCCCTTGGTCAAATCGAGCACATCCTTGATTTTGAGGCGCGAACTCCCCAATTCGACCGTGACCCGCAGGGGAATATCCATAATCATATCGAGACTGGCATCACTGGGCGCAGCAGAGCCAATGCTGAGGGGGCTGAATTCAGCCGGACGCACACTCACTCCCGACGGCCCCGCAGCCGCAGTGCTGCCGCCCACCACCGGACGGGATGCACTCGCCGCACTGGCCGCAGCCACTGGCGCGGGCGGAGCCACCGGAGCCGGGGGAGCCACCGCAACCTTGCCCGTTAATAAACCCATTAAACTGTGAGCCGTATCCAAGGCTCGCAACTCGTAGAGTTCACTGTCCAAGATCCCCTCAATCATGAGGTTAAATTTGAGGGCCATCAGGGGTTTACCCTGAAACTCGCGCGGGAATGCACTGGTATTGGCCGCCTCTAGCAGCTCACTGGCAGGAGGTTTCATCGCCACTTTGGTATTGTATTCTTTGGAAAGTGCCGTTGCTGCCGCCCCCATTAACTGGTTCATGACTTCGCCAATCGCACTGATTTGCAAATCGCTGATTTCTAAATCGGGATTGCGCCCATCTTTGCCCATTAAAATGTCAAAGATCACGGCCACATCATAGTCTTTGACCAGCAAAATCGATTCCAGTTCTTGGCCCCCCAGCACATAACCCGTGCGGATCAGCACCTGCGAGGTATTGAGCTCTTGCTGTAACTGTGCCAAAACCGGGGTCGAAACCTGGGGCTGGTGAATGTGCACATTTTTACCCAAAGCCTGGGAAATAGCGACCGCTCCGGCCTCCATAGCCACAGTGGCCAGTTGCCGAAAAAAAGACTCTTCTGCTGCGGGAATTGCGCTCCCGGCCCCCGCCGGAGCCGCGGGAGGATCAAAGGTGCCGGTGCCCTCAAGCAGGGCATTGATCTGTTCCTGTGATAGGGCCACGTCAGTTATCCTCTTCTACAATTTCAGTAATTTGGGCCGCCATACGGCGGTTCAGGGTGCCGGGCCGCCCGAGATATTTACAGTTTTGTTCGACCATGATCGGTAAGTCGTGATGAATGGTGGTATTGAGCACCACCACATCCCCCTGCTGCAATTGCACCAGATCGCGCACGGTAATATCGGCATAACCCAACAACAGCGCCATGCGCACTTCCACATGCTCCATCGAGCGGCGCAACTCTTCCTCGACTTTGGGGGTTTCCCCCCGGCGGGTGGCATTGGCAATAAAAAATTGGCTACTCATGCGCGAAATGACGGGTTCAATGGTTGGATAAGGCAGGCACAAACGCATGGAACCTTGGTTTTCACCAATGCGGATTTCAAAGGAGACGACCACCACGCTGTCACTGGGAGCGACAATTTGCACAAAACGCGGGTTGGTTTCAATGGTTTGCAGCAGCGGGTTGAGATCCGGGACAATGTTTTTCCAGGTTTCCCGCAGACAGGGAATCCCGCGCTTGATCACCGAGTTCATCAGGGTCTGTTCGATATCGGTCAATTCGCGGGCCTTGCCCATGGCGCGGCCCGGCCCCCCCAACAGGCGATCGATCATGGAAATCGCGGTATTGGGCGTAAACTCAAACAGGATATTGCCCTCAAGGGGCAATAGCTCAAAGATCGCCACCACGGTGGGGTTGGTAATTGAGCGCATAAACTCTTCATAGGTCAGCTGATCGACCGAGGCCACATCAATTTGTACCGCCAAACGCATTTGTGTGGTCAGTTGGGTACTAAACAGCCGGGCAAACCCCTCGTGAATGGCATACAGCGTTTGGATATGATCGCGAGAAAATTTGGCCGGATGTTTAAAGTCGTAGACACGCACATCGGCATTTTTTTCTTTGAGATGGTTGACCGTCACCTGATGATGCGGCGTAGGCGGGCCGTCAATGGCCGTTAACAGGACATCAATTTGGTCCTGAGAAAGCACTTCACCGCTCTTGGCCACAGCCGCTAACCTTCAATCTCGGTGAGGGTGTTCGCAACCTGTGGCTGCATCTGCTGATATAACATCGTAGCCAGCCCCATACCGCGCCCCTGGGCCAACTGACGCCCCAAGGATTCATCGAGCATACTTTCATACAGCGCCTGGGTCTGGGAGTTGCCAAACAGGCTGTCACCGGGCAATGTCTTGCGCATTTGCGCCAGCATTTGGGTCAGCATAAAGGCTTCCAAATCCTCGGTGGCTTGACGGATTTCTTCGTTGGCCACCGGTGCGGCCTTACGCAATTGCCCCTCAAAGACAGCACCAAAGCCCTGCGACCGAACAGGAGAGGTGGCAGGCAGAGCAGATGCAACAGTGATTGATTCAATATCCATAGGTGTGCGGGTTTCCACTCGTATTATTGCCGATTGGCCCCCAAATAGCAAGGCGCGCTAACGCTTGGAGTTATTGGCAATTTGCAACATTTCATCCGCGGTTTGAATGGCCTTGGAATTAGCCTCATAAGCGCGCATCGACACAATCATGCGAATCATTTCATCAGCGACCCGGACATTTGACATCTCTAACATGCCTTGACTAATAATCCCAAAACCGGGATCGGTTCCGGCAATACCNNAATACCGGTGATTTCTTGCCCAGAGGCAGGGGTCGCCCGGTATAAATTGCGGCCAATGGTTTCAAGGCCCACGGGGTTAATAAAGCGCACCAACAGGATTTGGCCCACGGTGGTGGTGACCCCATTGATCGTCTGTGAGACAGTGCCATCTGAACCAATCGTAACATTGGAGGCATTTTGATCGACGGTAATACTCGGATCTAAAAAGTAACCATCCGCGGTGACCATGCTGCCATTGGCATCAATTTTAAAGGCCCCATCACGGGTATAAGCCAGCGAACCATCAGGCATGGTAATGCGATAAAAACCTTGTCCTTGAATCGCAATATCAAAGGGGTTTTCCGTGTGCTGAAAATCGCCCTGGCCAAAAAAACGGGGTGTCCCAACCGCTTGAACCCCCATGCCAATCTCGGTGCCCACCGGGGAAAAGGCATTGTTGCCAATTTGCGCTCCGGGCTGTTTCAGCAATTGGTAGTGTAAGTCTTGGAATTCGGTGCGAAAGGTTTTAAACCCGGCGGTGTTGACGTTGGCCAAATTGTTGGAAGTGACATCGAGGTTGAGCTGCTGGGCTTTCATCCCAGAAGCAGCGGTATACATAGCACGAATCATCAGTGTATTCCTTTCTTATCAGGCGGCCGGACGGCCCACGTCGTTGACGGCCCGCCCCATCAGGTCATCCTGAGACTGGAGGGCTTTTTGGTTGATTTGGTAAGCGCGCAGGGCACTGATCATCTGAATCATTTCTTGGGCGACCTCGACATTGGCGGCTTCGAGCAAGCCCTGGCGCACCTGGGCCTGGGAGGGGATCACAAAGGTACCGTCAGTTTCGAGGTAGAGGCTGTCCCCGGCTTTGCGCAGGGCCTGTGGTTCAGCAAAATCGACAATTTGCAGACGGCCAACCGCTTGGTTGCCGCTGCGTACCAGCCCTTCACGGCTGATATTGATATCCGGGCCATTGAGCGTCAAGGGGCCATTTTCCCCCATTACCCGGTACCCCGCATGGGTCACCAATTCCCCTTGGGCATTGCGGGTAAACGCACCATTGCGGGTATAAGCCAAACCTTGGGGCGTCTCAAGCACAAAATAACCTGAACCCTCTAAGGCCAGATCAAAACTGTTACCGGTCTCACGCAAGGCCCCTTGGGCATGATCAACCCAGGAATCAACCACATGCGATCCGGTACCCAACATGCCCAGCGGAGTGGGAGCCAGTACAGCAAATTCATTGTTGGGGTGCACCAAGTCGCGCACCGAATCAATCCGAGGTGCCGTGGCATTGATGCGGCTGATCATCAGACGCTCAAAATCCTGGTGCAGGGTCGCATGGCGCTTATAACCACTGGTATTGACGTTGGCCAGGTTATTGGCCACGGTGTCTTGGCGCTCTAGCTCAGCAATCATGCCTGAAGCTGCCGTATACAGACCGCGCATCATAGGGGAGAGGCCTCCATCAGAGAGATAATCTCTGTATCGGCAGCCGCTCTCGACAACTTAAAAGCATCAGGTGTTTTTATGATCCTCCTGAGCGTGAAATAGGGATCATACTCTCCATCCCAGCCAGGGAACCTTAGGGTGATAGTTTACGTCTTATGGGTTTGTTGTTATATCTCCTGCGAGGTCAAGCTATGCGCGTACTCATTGCCTTGTTATTCCTGACCAGTTGCACAGCTCAAGGTACGCTCACCGCAAATCCATCCCCATCCCCCAGTCCTTCATCCACGCTCAGTCCCCCTCCAGCCAGTGCAGCCCCAGCCCTCAGCGTAGGGGCGGTGACTTCTGCTGAACGCGCCCAACAAGCGGTCTTGTGTATGCGAAGTGCCGGACAGAACAATGAGGCCACCGCCCCAACGCTGAGGGC
>DLGM01000273.1 GCA_002482705.1 Cyanobacteria bacterium UBA7694 | reverse complement strand
TGTGGCTGATCATCCTCTCAGACCAGCTACCGATCGTCGCCTTGGTGGGCCGTTACCCCACCAACTAGCTAATCGGACATAGACTTATCTCTAAGCAATGAATCTTTACTTATACAACCTGCGTCGTATAAGCTTATGCGGTATTAGCCAGCCTTTCGGCCGGTTGTCCCCCACTTAGAGGCAAATTATCTATGCTTTACTCACCCGTCCGCCGCTTTATTCACTCCCGAAGGAGTCTTAACCGCTCGACTTGCATGTGTTAGGCGCGCCGCCAGCGTTCGTTCTGAGCCAGGATCAAACTCTCATATAAAAATTATCTCTCACTCTTACGAGCGATTGAGTTCAATCGAATTAAAAATTGACGCTTACTTATGGCTTATCGCACATTTAACTATTCAGTTTTCAAGGATCTCTATCGCGCTCGTCTTGCGTCGGGGGCTTTGCCGAAACTTCACTTTGGCTTAGTTGAACCTTTACCTTAGCTCGTCTCGTTTACCGCGCCGACCGTTCGTCGAACGTGACTTCATAGTAACGCACCCCAAATGTGAGTGTCAACAAACTAGATTCACTTTTTCTGACCAAAAATTAAAATTCCTTGATTTCATAAACAATCACATCCCTGAATCCAAAAAAAGGTAAAAGAGACACTTGAAATTCTTTTTCTAACCTAATAAAACCCTAAAAAGCAGAATATAAAGCATATGGAAACTTGATTTTTTTACAAGGGCATCTTTAGTACACTACAACTGGGAGGAAACCTATGTCTGAAACCCAAGTTCGTGAAGCGATTGTCGCACTATGTCGCCATTTACATACCCGACAGCTACTGGCTGCAGCGGATGGCAACATCAGCTATCGGCTGAATGATAAGCGCATCCTCATTACCCCCAAAGGGGTGAATAAAGCACACATCAGGCCTGAAGAGTTGGCCGTGATCACCCTGGACAATCAGATCGAACACGGGGAGCCCTCGAGTGAACGACTGATGCATCTGGAAGTCTACCGTCGGGCTCCCCTGGCGCGGGCCATTGTCCATGCCCATCTCCCGACCGCCATTGCCTGGAGCCTGGCACGCCCGCACTGGTCAGAGTTGCCGATTGACGCCCTACCGGAAGTGATTATCGCAGCAGGCCGGATCCCCATTGCCCCTTATGCCCGACCAGGCTCCCAAGCTATGGGAGATGTACTCACTCCTTTTCTGCCCGAATGCCGCCTCATGATTTTAGCCCGTCACGGGGCACTTTGCTGGGGTGAGGATTTAGCAGAAGCGGGCAACGGCATTGAGCGCTTAGAACAACTGGCCACCATTCTCAAACAGGCCGAACTTTTGGGCGGTGCTCATCCCCTCCCCGAATCCGAAATCCTGGCGTTAAAAGCGCTACGTACCCAAATCGGAAACCGGATTATCTAAGCCTTATCAAACGTATACTGAATGACAGACACATGCCCGATCTCATACAAGGACCCTTGACCCCATGCCTACTTTAAATGCCCTGGGAATTCGTCTCGCCAACGCACGTATTCATCTCTTAGACCAACAGGCTTTACCCGCTGAGCAACACTGGTTAGATGCCACTGAGCCAGAAGTGATGATTCACGCCATTCAACAGCTCAAAGTCAGAGGTGCCCCTTTAATTGGGGTTGCAGCAGCCCTGTGTTTAGGGCTGTATGCCCAGGACCACAAAGGTGAAGAATTGCAACGGGTTGCCCAAGCCTTACGCGCAGCACGCCCTACCGCCGTCAATTTGATGTGGGCCATTGATCGCTTATGGGCCTGTGCTCCACAGACAATGCTCAGCGAAGCCCTGCTGATTTTTGAAGAAGATATCGCCCTCTGCCAAGCCATGGGCACCTATGGCGCAACGTTAATTGATGACGGAGACCGGATCTTGACCCACTGTAATAGTGGCGGGTTGGCAACAGCAGGCATTGGTACGGCACTAGGGGTCATTCGCACCGCCTGGGAACAGGGGAAACGTCTGCATGTGTATGTCGACGAAACACGCCCGCTGTTACAGGGTGCCCGTTTAACAGCCTGGGAATTGGCCCGATTGGGCATTCCCTATACCTTGATCAGCGACAATATGGCAGCCATGCTCATGGCTCAGGGCAAAATCAACAAGGTGTTTTTAGGCGCTGATCGCGTCGCCGCCAACGGTGACTTCGCCAATAAAATTGGCACCTACAGCGTAGCGGTAAACGCCCACTATCATCATCTTCCTTTTTATCCAGTGGCTCCTTACTCCACCATTGACCCCACCTGTGCCACGGGTGCCCAGATTCCGATTGAAGAACGCCCACCCCAAGAAGTTCGCGGGGCCAGCGGCAGTTTTGGCAACGTGATCTGGGCTCCAGAACAAGCCCCTGTTTATAACCCATCTTTTGATATCACACCGGTCAGTCTGGTGACCGCGTTGGTCACTGACAAAGGCATCTGGGATCAGGCATCTTTAAAAACAGGCTTGCACTGTATCTAAGGGGGTATTGTTGATGTCAGAAGTTCCTGCGGTATTTGAAATACTGTTACTGCTGCAAATGAGTTCCTTGCTTGTACCCATTCCCATGGCCCCTTTGGTATTGGGCACATTCTTCCTGGTCTATTAGCCATGGCACTTATCACTGACAAAAGCATGGCCTTTCAGGCATCCTTAAAGACAAGAGCCTTGGCTCTAAAGAATATCTAGGAAAAATGACCCTTGTGGAAGTAACAACTGTCCCCTCCCTGCTAGATGTAATCATTCTTGGCATGGTCGAGGGTATGACCGAATTTTTACCGGTTTCGTCAACCGGACACCTGATTCTCACCTCTTTTTTACTCAAGCTGCAAAACACTGAGTTTTTAAAGTCTTTTGAAGTCGCCATTCAGTTGGGAGCCATTCTGGCCATTCTGCTGATTTATGCCAAACGCTTGGTGCAGGGCTGGGCCATTTACCAGCGCCTGATTTTGGCTTTTCTGCCCACAGCCACGATTGGCTTTTTAGCTTATAAGGTGATTAAGAAGTTCCTCTTTAGCCCCCTGACTGTGAGCATTGGCCTGATTGTGGGGCGGATCATTCTGATTGTTATGGATCGTTGGATTGAAGAACAACCCTCCCATTATGAGCCGGAAACCTTACCGGTACGCAATGCCCTGCTGATTGGCCTGATCCAATGTGTATCCATGATTCCGGGGGTCTCTCGCGCTGCGGCTACCATCATCGGCGGCCTGTCTCAAGGCCTGAATAAGCGCCAAGCTACTGAGTTTTCTTTTTTATTGGCCATTCCGACCATGCTGGCAGCCACGGGTTATGATCTGCTAAAAACAGCCCATGCTTTTAATGGCGATGAAATAACGGCCCTGGCAGTAGGGATGGTGGCAGCTTTTGTGTATGCCCTATTGGCAGTTAAGCTCTTTATTGGTTTGTTAGAAAAATTGAGCTTTAAGTATTTTGGGTATTACCGGATTGTGATCGGCGTGATTTTCTTGGTTCTGAGCCTGATGTTTCCTATCGCTGACATCTAGACACAAAACAAAACCTCCTGTGTGTCACACAGGGGGTTTTGGCTTAGCTGGGTTTATTCATAACCTTCAAGGGCCGCAGGTGAGAGCACCGGGCCTGCGGACTGAGCACTGACAGCCCCCGGAGCCGGAGCAGCCGGAGTCGTACTGCGCTTGTTACAGGCAGGGTGATCATAAGGCGGCAGGTTTTTATTGTCAAAAGCAGCACGGCGAATGCGATAGTACTCGTCATTAAACTGCTTGGCAATGGCGGGAGACTTGATAATCAGGGCATTTTCGCCATTGTTGTTTTGGGCGTTCTTGGAGAAGTTAAATGAACCCGTGACCACAGTCTCATCATCAATGATCATGACTTTGTGGTGCATCAACGCCTGGTTACCATCGCTGAGAGCCATAATCCCGCTCTTTTTGAGATCCCAGTAGATCGAGTATTGGGGAATCAAGCAGGTATCAAAAACGCCTTCAACCTGTAAACCCGCCTGCTTTTTAGCCTGCATAACCGCCAAGATGTTTTTGTCGGTCATTGAGAAAGCCATGAACTTGATATTCTTTTTGGATTTGTTCAGTTCTTCTAAGATCGACGAGACGGCATTGCCACCCGGTGAGAAGAAGGTGCGCACCGAAATACCGCTGACATTGACTTCAGGATAAGGAATTTCGTGGGGGTTGGGGCCATAGATACCCTGTTCAAACATGCGTTTGAACTCGGCATTAAAGTTGGCAGCCAGTTGGGGCGAACGGATCATCACGCTGTTGTTATTGTGGTGATAAATCGAAGAAGTGGTCAGGTTCAAGGAGCCCGTCCAAATGGTGGCATTGTCCACAATCATGAATTTATTGTGCATCAGGCCCCGGTTAGTGGGGGGATCATGGCGCACTTCGATGCCCGCAGCCCGCAGTTGGGCAATCGATTGACGCGGAACCGTAGGATTGTTTTTTTCATTGAGGCTGTCATACTCGGTCACGATTCGCACCACGACACCGCGCTGTTTAGCCCGGATCAGTGCAGCCACAGTGGCTTCATCATGAATGTCGTAAAAAGCCCCATCTAAAGTTTTGCGTGCCGAATCAATCAGGCCAAAGAAATATTTGTCGACATTGCGCGGATCAGCTTTGCCGATGGCTTCATTTTCAGCCAACAGGCCTTTGTAAGCATTGTTAAACATGGCCAGAAAAGGCAGATTGGTCGTTGCGGTCGGAACTGATGCTGCACGAAGGCCTGCATTCATGGCACCCAGTTGGCCATTGGGAGCCATCTGTCCATAGTTCATGGGGACAGATTGGGCGCAAGCAGCAAGCGTCAAAGCTGCACACAGGGTCGAAACAATACGAGTTAAATGTTGCATGGGCGTACCCCTGGAAATAGTCAATGGTGTATTATAGCCCTAATTACCAAAAATATGCTAAAAATTTTTCGTAAACTGCCACGTCCCTCGGGGAAAACTGCTTATTCATAGGCAAAATACCACTCTGCCCGCAGAGGTTGTCCCTCAATCAAGGTAAAAAAGAGATAGTCATGCCAGCCCCGCCAAAAATAGATCAGTTGCTCACCAGCAGACCCTTCCGGCGCCGGGCGCACCGCATCCGGCTCTCCCAACAGCGCCACAAGTTCAGCCCGAGATAACGTTTGATCTTGCAGCAACTGCTCAAGAGCCAACATCACTTGGTGGCGTTTTCCATTAAAGGCATCGGTATCCGCATTCCAGGTGCCCCCGGTAAAATGGCCTTTGAGGGTGCGCAACTGGCGAAATTCTTCGGCCTTGAGGGGGAGTTCAGCCATGGGTGAGGGCGTCACCCTTTGCGGATCGGGCTGACGCTGAGGAGCACAGGCCATCCCACCCAGAAATAAACACAATCCTAAAATGATTCGCCACATCCCGATCTCCCTATGATAAAAGCCCCGGAGCCTTGACCCCAGGGCTTTATTATATATAACTGATGGTGCTTAGACCAAATCGGGGAATACAGCAGCCACTTCCGGATGCACCAGCTTGCCGCGCTCGACGTTGACACCCAAGCGCAATGGTTCGTTGTTTTCAATCGCTTGGGGATAACCTTTAGCCGCCAGCTCCATGACATAAGGCAAGGTCACGTTGGTCAAGGCATAGGTGGAAGTGCGCGGTACAGCACCGGGCATGTTGGTCACCCCATAATGAATGACCCCATGTTTCACATAGGTGGGATTGCTGTGGGAGGTGGGAGCAATCGTCTCAACGCAGCCACCCTGATCAATTGAGATATCAACGATCACGCTGCCCTCTTTCATATTCTTGACCATCTCTTCGGTCACCAGACGCGGCGCTTTGGCACCAGGCACCAGTACAGCCCCAATCAATAAGTCGGCAAACGAGACGCTGCGCGCCACCGAAACAGGATCCGAAGCCACGGTTTCAAAACGGCCCTCGAGAATGTCATCAAGGTAACGGAGGCGGTCAATGTTTTTATCGAGAATCGTGACAAACGCGCCCATACCCAGCGCCACTTTGGCAGCTTGGGTGCCAGACACACCCGCGCCCACAATCACCACATTGGCGGAAGGTACACCAGAGACCCCGCCAAGCAACACACCACGCCCACCATTGCGTTTTTCGAGATATTGCGCCCCAATTTGCACAGACATGCGTCCGGCAATTTCTGACATCGGAGTCAGCAGCGGAAGCGAGCGGTTGGGCATCTGAATGGTTTCATAGGCAATCCCGATACAGCCACTTTTGAGCAGAGCCTCTGTGAGTTCACGAGAAGCAGCCAGGTGGAGATAGGTGAACACCAATTGGCCTTCCCGGATACGGCCGAACTCTTCGGGCATGGGGTCTTTAACCTTGAGAATCATGTCTGCTTCACCAAAGACTTCATCTGCGGTGGCAAGCAAGTGGGCACCTGCGGCTTGATAGTCTTCGTTGGTGAAAGAACTGCCGAGGCCTGCATCTTTTTGAACAAAGACCTGGTGACCTTGGCCCACTAAGGCGGTCACGCCCGTGGGGGTCATTGCTACCCGGTTCTCGTTGTCTTTAATCTCTTTGGGTACACCGATTTTCATGTAATTCCTCCTGGCTGCAAAAAGGGCAACCTGCAATCAAAAATTGAAGCGCTGTGAAGTAGAAACGATAAGCGCTCTGGGATCTTTTAACATGGTATCCGATCCCAGAGCGTTTGAGAATTTGAAAAAGCGTTATCCGCTTTTTTAGAGATGCAGATCCCAGCTTTCGAGAGCATCCATAAAGCCATAACGGGTCATGTCAAAGTGAATGGGCGTCACAGAAACATAGTTTTCCCGCACGGCCATAACATCCGTGTCCGGGTCCTGCTCATAGTCTTCAATAATGCCCGTTTGCCAATAATAGTCGTGACCCCGCAGATCACTGCGGCGCTCAAAGACGTCGCGGAAGCGGTGCAGGCCCAGCCGGGTCACGCGCACCCCGGCAAGTTCAGAGGGTTCAACTGCCGGAACGTTGACGTTCATGACCGTATATTTGGGGAACTGCTCCCAGCGAATCTGCTCAAGAAAAGTTTGAATGTACTGGGCCGCAGTGTGGTAATGTAAATCGTCAAAGCTAGCCAGGGAAACGGCCACAGCCGGTAACCCCCGAATGGCGCCTTCTACGGCTGCAGATACGGTGCCAGAATAAATGACGTCGGTTCCA
>DLGM01000384.1 GCA_002482705.1 Cyanobacteria bacterium UBA7694 | reverse complement strand
CCGGTTACCCCCACCCCCCCTGCCCCTGTGGTCGAAACGCCGCCCCCCACCGTTGAAGAACCCACAACCCCTCCGGTCACCGAGGAATCGCCACCCCCTCCTCCCTTTGATTTTTCAACCCAGGTATTTTTAGAGCGCATGCGCCGCTTCCAAAGTGATCGCAACCTCGATGCCCTGCTCGAAAACCTCAATGGCGAGGATAAAAACAAGCTGATTCAGCAGCTCGATGCCTGTGCCGATGGCCGCTTTACCAAACCGGATGGCACCCATGACGAACTGCCCGTCCCCAGCGCCGAAGCAGCCAAAGAAACCCTGCGTCGTTTGGGCGCAGAAGGCAACCTCGATGCCGAAGGCCAAGGGCGCTTGGCAGCTGCCTTACTGCAAAATAAAACCGACCCGGCTCAGGCCTTTAGCGTCTTGCGCAAAGCCCATGAAGCAGGTAAATTCCCCGACGTCATGCGCCATCTCCAGGTCAATGGCAGTGATCAGGCTCGTCTGATTGCCGAAAATCTGTCCCCCGAAGATGCGGGCAAAGCCCTGGCCTGGATGGCCACCGCCCCCGCTGAAGGCCCCCTGGAACACCAAATGGCCACGGGGCTGCAACGGGCCTCCTCATTTTTGGTCAAAGATGATAATGTCACCCGCGCCTTCCTGCGGGAAGTACAGCATCAAACGGGCAAAGCCGGGGAACAGGGCCTCGAAGTGCTCAAAGACCGTCTCAGCCCCGATCTGGTGCGCAAGTTGACCGACAACCTCAATACCGGCTGGGTCACCCGCGAAGATCAAGAATTTTTAACCCAGCTCTCCGCAGCCGCTGGTACCCGCCCCAGTAATGCCCAGGTTCAGGGCCTGCTGCGCCAGGGCAATCTGCGCAATGCAATGGATATTCTGCGCCGTTCGAGCCCGGAAGATCGGGCGGCAGTGGTCGCCGACATGGACAAACGCCAGCTCAGCAGCGTCCTATCTCGTGATCCAGCCGCTTTTGCTGAAATTGTACAAGGCCTTGAAACCTATGCCCGCAGTGCCAGCCCCGGCGCGCGCGCCGGGGTCGAATCCTCGGTCCGCCAATTGCTCGAACAGGTGCCCAACCCCCAGGCCCTCGACAAGCTGCGCACCCAACTGCAACAGCGCAACCACACCGAATTCTCCGAAGGGGCGCGCGAAGTGTTCTTTAAACGCGCTCTGGAAACCCGCAATTTTGCCGATACCCGCGACCTGTTGCGCGGAGGCGAACTGAGCCCCGCCGCCAAAGGCCGCATGTACGACCACTTGGCCAGCAATCTCAACCGCCTCAAAGCCGAAGGTGAAGTGCCCGAAGCCATGAGCTGGATTTTGGCCAATGGCACCAAAAACCAGGTCGAAACAGCCTTTGCCACCATCAATCAGGGTTTTGGCCCTGGTAAAGGGCGCATTGTCACCGAAATCATGGATAAACACGGGGCCGCCCTCAAAGGGCGGTTGTCCCTCGATACCATCCAGCACATGACCGGGTCGCTCAACAATTTCTCAGCCAAAGTGGGCAGCGCCACCGGCTGGACCCGCCTGATGGGCGACTTCAACGAGAATGCCAAACACATTCGTGAATTGGCTCAGTTGGGTGACACCAACGCCAAAGCCGCAATTGTGCGCGATTTAATGGATTATTGGACCCCTGGCACCGCCGAAACCCTGATCCACGACGTGCTGCGCAATACCACCGACCGGGCCGAATTCACCCGTCTGGTCAATCAAGTAGGTACCGGCTCCCTCAGTGGCCCCCAACGTCTGGCCGACGAACTCGAAAATCGGGGTGAGCAGGGCCGTTTGATGGCGACGATTTTAGAGCGCTACGACGGCGACGCCAAAGGAGCCCTGAACCAAATGATGGGCCGTTGGAAAAGCACCAGCATTCAATCCGACGACATTGTCCACGCCATGCTCAAACAACTGGAAACGGATCGTAAACTCCCGCTCCTGCGTGAACGCCTGGATCGCCCCACCATCGACACCCTGATCGACTGGACCGATGATGCCTTCCGTGATGGCAATATCATGAACCTCGATCCCGAAAGCCAGTGGAGCGTGAACACCCTCCAGCGCTATCGCCCTTAAGGCTTCAGCACGCCCAGAAAAACGCCCCGGCTGCCAGTGAGCAGCCGGGGCGAGTCTTGGGGTAAGGCCTTATTTTAAGCCAAACCCAGCATTTCTTTGAGTTTGCCACTGCGATCCAGGGCCTGCATATCGGTAAAGCCCCCAATCGGGTGACCGTCAATAAAAATCTGTGGGACCGTAGAACGCCCCGTTGTTTCGACCAGCCAGTGACGCTTATCTTGGTCATGGCTGACATCAATCAGGTCAAAAGGCACCCCTTTGGCACTGAGCATGCGCTCAGCAGCCCGGCAATAGGGGCAATAATCAGTACTGTAAACTTCAACTTTCGCCATCGGTTTCATCCTTGTGAGAACGCTGCGCAAAGACATCCAGAAAACTATAACCACTGCGCAGGTAGTCGAGTTCGAGAAGATCCACTAAGCAGAAAACCAGCAGGCAGACGCCCATCGCCCACAGGCTCATACTGCTGTAATAACGGGCGTTGATAAACAAAACAACCGCGATTAAAGCCAGAGCCAAAGACTGTAAGACCATATAACTAAAGCGCTGGCGTGAAGCACGGCGCAACAGCCCACCGAGACGTTGCTCTAAACGGGCAATATCATGCTCAGAAAGATCAGGCGAAGCGATGCGTAAGTCAGTGGGTTGCTTAGAAGGGGGGGTGATCCTCATGCAGCCATTATAACAGAGGTCTGGAGCGCAAATGAATCGATCAGGAAAGCTATTCACCCACAAATGAGGCCCTGTATCTTGTACTCGGTTTCCGTATTGCAGCACCATTTGTACACATGTAGAGTGAAGTTAAACTATCGAACGAGAAGTGGTTAATCCTTTCCGTTCGATAGCTTAACTTTAAGCAAGATGCTGAATCAATCAGCTCAGCATATAAGGCTGACAGTGTCTCACTGGGAAGCATACTCCAATAAATCAAACCCTGGAATATTCACTATATCCGTGACCTCATTGTCTTTTGCCCCCCAATAGTTGGATTGGCCTTGAATATTACGATAAATGAGGTTAATACCCTTATAGATCTCAATACCGACATTGTAAGGGCCCACCGGATTTCTGAAATCAAACCATAAGCTATGGTAACGCCAGCAATTATTACAAATAGGATCGGTTTCTGGTGTTTGGAAAGGCAGCTTTTTTGATATCTCACCACTTTGTAAAAAAGTGCCTCGCATAGGGAAGTAGCCATTTTGCCATTGAATATCCCCCAACTCATTGTTTGAGATATATACATCGAGTTCTTCATCTACATTCATATTGAGAAACTTTATCCAGTATGGCCCAGATCCCAATGGTGAGCTTCCCCCGATTGAGTGGACAGACAGTTAAGCGACATTGCGTTGCTCAAACTGTTCGGGGCTGAGGTAGCCCAAACTTGAATGAAGTCTTTGGCGATTGTAGAAGACCTCAATGTATTCGAAAATGGCGCTGGACGCTTCTTTGCGAGATATGAACACTCTATCACAGCATTCCAGCTTTAGGGTTCCGAAAAACGACTCGGAACAGGCATTGTCATAGCAATTACCCTTACGGCTCATGCTCGGAATCATCTTGGTATCACGTAAATAGGCTTGGAAAGCCTGTGACGCATACTGTGAGCCACGGATCTGAATGAAATAACAAGCCAGGCTGGGTGCATCTCCTTTGCACAGCCATTTGCATGGCATTGGTAACCAGCTCTGTTTCCATGCTGGGAGACATGCTCCACCCAACCACCTTTCGAGAGTGCAAATCTAGCACAATAGCGAGGTATAACCAGCCTTCGCGGGTGGGTATGTAGGTGATGTCCCCAGCCCATACCCGGTTCGTGTCAGACACCTGAAATTGGCGGTTCAAGATATTTTCAGCAATCGGGTGTGTATGCCTTGAGTCGGTTGTGTTGACACGTTTCCGCTTCATTTTTGCTTTGAGATGATTCTCTTGCATGAGCCGTGCGACACGGTTTCGGCCCACGAGGTAACCCTGTTGCCTCAAACTGGCAGTAACACGTGGACTGCCATAACATTTGCGTCCTTGAACGTAGATTTCTTTGACCAAGGCCAGCAAAAACAAGTTCTCTTGAGCGCGCTTACTGGGCACTCGCTTTACATGGCTGTAATAGCCGCTGCGGCTGACATTCAGCAACTCGGTCATACGCTGCACCTTAAACTGTTTGGCATGGGCTGAAATCCACTTCATACGTACTTGTGATTCTTCTGGGAGAAGATCTCTAAGGCTTTTTTTAGAATCTCCCTATCCTCCTTGAGATTAGCCACTTCCCGACGCAACCGGGCCAATTCGGCTTCTTGAACTGTCATGTTCCCATGACCTCTGAAAGCTTCATCTCCGGCTTCTTTTCGCTCTTGCCGCCAACGGTACAGTAGGTTGGGTTGAATTCCTAAGCTTCTTGCAGCTTGAGCGCCGCCCACTTGCTCGGCCAAAGCCAAGGCTTCCAGTTTGAATTCTTTGCTGTATTTCTTACCCATGTGTTCTTGACCCTCTGTGTTAAGTGTAAACCTCTCTTCTCAGGTGTCCACTTTTTTGGGGCAAGGTCAGT
>DLGM01000249.1:312-23319 GCA_002482705.1 Cyanobacteria bacterium UBA7694 | reverse complement strand
AGCGCCCTCACCTTGCTGATTGGCATTCAGGCCCACCTTTCCGCTCACTGGATCTCCCTGGCATGGGTCGCCAGCGGATGTTTACTATTGGGCGTTGGGTTATGGCGACAGCATTACCTCTGGCGCATCCAGGGCATCAGCATCCTGACATTGGCCAGCACCCGCATCTTTATTTTTGATTTGCAGTCTCTGGCTATGGTGTACCGTATTCTTTCGCTGGTGGGGCTAGGGGTGGGGTTGCTGGGCATGGCGCTGGTATATACGCGCTTAAAAATACGCCCCACAGGTGAAGCAGAGTCAATTGAGCAATGAGGATTACATTTGGGGGCCGCGCAGGGGCTCCCCCTGGGCTTCTAATGCTCGCCACTCTTCATCACTAAACACTTCAGAACGGGTTAAAAAGCGATAACCTTCTGGGGATTCCACCGAAAAACCGCTGCCCCGCCCCTTGACCAAATCGATCAGCAGACGGGTGTGCTTCCAATATTCGTATTGGGGCCCAGAGATATAAAAAGGGGTATCGGCAATACTGCCCAGATACACATCTTGCTGACCCACTTTAAACTCCTGGCGTGGGTAACACATGGGCGAGCTGCCATCACAACAGCCACCAGACTGGTGAAACATCAAATCGCCGTGAATTTGCTGCAATTTGCGCAGCATTGCCTCGGCTTCAGGGGTGACCATGACACGATTCAAGTTCATCTGTACCTCCAGAACAAAGAGGGGGAAGAAATCTTCCCTCTCTTTGGCAATTTAGAAGAAGCCCAAAGCGTTCGGGCTGTAGCTCACTAACAGGTTTTTGGTCTGCTGATAGTGATCGAGCATCATTTTGTGATTCTCGCGGCCAATACCCGACTGTTTATAACCGCCAAAGGCAGCATGTGCCGGGTAAGCATGGTAACAGTTGGTCCAGACACGACCGGCCTGAATGCCTCGGCCCATGCGATAAGCACGAGAACCATCCCGGCTCCAAACCCCAGCGCCCAAACCATAGAGGGTATCGTTGGCAATTTCGAGGGCCTCAGCTTCATCTTTGAAGGTGGTCACAGCCACCACCGGGCCAAAGATCTCCTCTTGGAAGACCCGCATTTTGTTGTGCCCTTTGAGAATTGTCGGCTTGACATAATAACCCTCGCGCAGATCGCCTTCCAGCACAGCACGCTCGCCCCCGGTCAAGACCTCGGCCCCTTCTTGGCGGCCAATTTCGAGGTAGGACAGGATTTTTTCGAGCTGATCATTGGAGCACTGTGCTCCAATCATGGTGTCTGTATCAAACGGGTCCCCCTGCTTGATCTTTTTGACCCGATCAATGGCGTGCTGAATGAACTCATCATAAATCGACTCTTGAATCAGGGCCCTGGAAGGGCAGGTACAGACCTCACCCTGGTTGAGAGCAAACATGGCAAACCCTTCGAGGGCCTTGTCAAAGAAAGCATCTTTCTGGGCCATCACATCTTCAAAGAACACGTTGGGCGACTTGCCCCCCAATTCGAGAGTGACGGGAATAAGATTCTCCGAAGCATACTGCATGATCAAACGACCCGTGGTGGTTTCACCGGTAAAGGCAATTTTGCTAATGCGATTGCTGCTGGCCAGAGGTTTACCCGCCTCCACGCCAAAGCCGTTCACGATATTGAGGACGCCAGGGGGCAACAGATCGGCAATGAGCTCGGCCAATAATAAAATGTTGGTAGGCGTTTGCTCTGCGGGCTTTAACACCACACAGTTACCGGCCGCCAAAGCTGGAGCCAATTTCCAAGTGGCCATCAGCAAGGGGAAGTTCCAGGGAATGATTTGCCCGACCACACCCAGAGGTTCATGGAAGTGATAGGCCACCGTGTCTTCATCGACCTGAGAGAGGGCCCCCTCTTGGGCGCGAATGGCGCCGGCAAAATAGCGGAAGTGATCCACAGCCAAAGGCAGGTCAGCCGCCAAGGTTTCACGGATCGGTTTGCCATTTTCCCAGGTTTCGGCCACAGCCAGCATTTCCAGGTTTTGCTCAATGCGATCGGCAATTTTATTCAGAATTGCCGCACGTTCAGCCACCGAAGTACGTCCCCAGGCGTGTTTGGCCCCATGGGCCGCATTTAAAGCCAACTCAATGTCGTCTGCGGTCGAACGGGCAATTTCAGTAAATGGCTGCCCAGTAATGGGCGTGGGGTTTTCAAAGTACATGCCCTTAACGGGCTTCACCCATTCATTGCCAATGAAGTTATCATAACGGCTCTTAAAGTGGACTTTGGCACCAGACTGGTTGGGACGGGCGTATTGCATATCAATACCCTCCTGAGATGATTCGGTGTATAGACAGCAACACGAAAATTGTATCAATGAGGGTGATGAAGCGGCGTAATCAGCGAAAATCAGTGTGTGAACTGTCACATATACACGCCCACCTATCATACGCCCGGACCTAGAAAAAAGCCAGAGTCCGCCACGGCTTTTTTGCCCGTTTTTTTTGACACGGCGTGTTATCATGAGGGGACAGGAACACCTCGTGCGCCATGCATTTTAACCTCCTTCGGTGTATCCTGAAGCATTCCCCCCTGATAAGGTAAGACCGTTATGAGCAATCGACATAAGCGCATTGGTGAATGGCTGCAAGAGCTGGCCCTGATCCCCCCCCAACAATTGGACACCGCCCTGGCCACCCAAGCCACTGACAAGCGTTACCTAGGGGAAATTCTGATTCAGCAAGAGGCCATTACTGCCGCCATCCGTGACGCCGTCCTCGCTTTGCAAAAGGTCTTTAGCTCTTCCACCCGTTTGGCCGATATGGCAATCCCCGTTGATACGCTGCACGCGATCCCAGCCCGTGTGGCCTACCAACATCGCCTGCTGCCGCTGTTACAGGTAGCTGACCGGCTTGTGATTGCCACCCCGGAAATGGGGAACCAAGCTCTGCGCACCCAACTCGAAATTGTCACTGGCATGCAAGTGTATGCCGTGCCTTTCCGGGCTTCAGACATCACCACCGCCATTGAAAAACACTACGGCCCTCCCCGCCGTTTGCCCGCCGGTGTCGAGTGGGTCAGTGAAGATATCGACATTGAAGAAGGGCCTCTGCTAACCTTTGTCGGCTCCGGTGATGCCCTCAGCTCTGGTGGGCGCAACTCCACCTGTCTACACGTGCAGAGCCAAGATGCCACCTTCTTAATCGACTGTGGCCCCAGTGCCTTGGTCGCCCTGAAAAAATTAGGGCTTCCCACCGATGAACTCGATGGAGCCATGCTCACCCACGCCCATGGGGATCACTTTGCCGGTATCCCGTTTTTATTGCTCGAACAGTTGCAGGTTCACCACCGCAAGCGTCCCTTCTGGATTTTGGGGCCAGCTCATCTGCTCGAACACCTGAAACAGTTTAATGACATGTGTTACCCCGGCCTTTTTGAAAAGTTGACCTTTCCCATTTATTATCTCCCCATTGAAAACGACCCCATGAACGTACCGGGCACAGGGATTACCGTTTATCCTTTCACCATGGAGCACCAAAATAGCCGCCTGTGTTTGGGTTATCAAGTACATTTGGCCGAACACAAAATTTTGGCCTACAGCGGTGACACCACCTGGAATGAAAAATTGCTCCAGTTGGCCCGTGATACAGATCTATTTGTCTGCGAATGCAGCCATCTGGAAACCATCACAGATACAGGCATTAAACACCTGGCCTACAGCGACATCCTCGCTCACCGGGAGCGTTTTAAAACCAAGCGCCTGGTGCTCACCCACTTGGGCCCAGACATGTTGGCGCAGCGAAATCAATTGGAACTCGAAACAGCCTTTGACGGCATGATTGCCGAATTGTGAAGATCCTCGTCGATCTGCGCCCCCTGCGCAGTACCACCCTAGATGGCATTGGGCGCGTGGCCCTCAGTTATGTTGCTGAATGGCTGCGCGCCCCTCATGGGAACCGTTTTGCGCTCCTGTTTGCCTCCGAACCCCTGCGCCGTTTTGGCCATGATTGGATCCAGCGTTATGACGCACGTCGTTTACAAGCCGACTTCATAACCCTCTTGGCTCCCCATAACAATACACCGACCGGCTTGATCAAACTGCTGCGCTTGCCTTATCAGTGGCAACCGGATGTTTTGTTTAGCCCCCATTTTGCCTTTAGCCCCTTGCCAGGCCCTTGGAAACGGGTTGCCATGGTCCACGATTTGATTCCGCTGCTGTTCCCTGAACACTTCACCCAAGCCAGTACCCCTTTTCGCTTGTTATTAACCCGGCCTGAGCCTCAACGTCTGCTGCTCAATCGCCTTGACACCATTGTCACGGTCTCAGAAAATACACGCCGCGACCTGATTGGACGCTTAGGACTAGCCCCCAATCGTATCGAAGTCGTGCATAATGGCGTACACCCTGAAACACCTCTAGAGCCTCTGCCAGCCTCGATCCCCACAGCCAGTATTATGTGTATCAGCCGCCCAGACCCGTATAAAAACTTAGCGGGCCTGATCAGGGCCTATGCACTTTTACCCGCCCCCCTGCGTCAAGCGCACCCACTGGTTTTGGCCGGGCCCCATGACGCCCGTTATACCCCTGTCCTGCAACAACAAATTGTCGCAGCCGGATTGCAGGCACAGGTGCATTTGCCCGGCCCGGTTGCAAATGCCGTTTTGCCCAGTCTCTATTCATCCTGTGCCGTCTTTGCTTTTCCATCACTGTATGAAGGTTTTGGCCTCCCGCCCTTAGAAGCCATGGCTTATGGGGCACCGGTCGTCTGTTCTGATCGGGCATCGCTGCCCGAAGTGGTGGGAGAAGCAGCCGCCTTGGTCAACCCCGAAGATGCCCCCACTTTTGCCGCTGCCCTGGAGCGGGTTTTGACAGATGCCACCTACCGCCAAACATTAGTGATCCAAGGACAGGTACAAGCAAAGAAATTCCGCTGGCAAACCCAAGCGGAGCAATTGCTAAGTCTATTGACTGCTTATTAACTCTTCAAAACATATCCGTCTCAAAGCACGTATCAAAACCAGTCAAACACCTTGGATTTAGCCCTCTCCCTGGCCACTTGTTGAGAGGGGCTTAAAATAATATTTCAAAATAGAACCTCCTTCGCTGTATGCGCTGTTCAGAGGTGCTGTTGAATTGTGCCAACAGCCAAAATCCGCGAGATGCTTTATTTCGCTGGGCATACCAGAGAAAAGACAAGATTTTTACAAGAAACCTGCGCTTTTTTGAAATACATTTAAATTGACCAATAGACAAAATTATTGTTAACTAATATTAACATGGGTGTTTCATACACCTCATCAAATAGTTGTCTCTTTGTGCATTTCAAATTTGTTCAAATAGTTGGGGAAACATGAAAATAGACGTTTCAGGCGTAGCTCTGCGCCAAAAAGGGTTTACCCTGGTTGAAGTTTTATTGGCCTTTACCCTATTGGTGGTTGTGATGTCCGGCATGAGCATGGCCCTCACCGCCAGTATGCGCCTAGGGGTTTATCAAAATCAGCGCAGCCTGGCCCAGGATATTGTCCGTAATGTCAATAATCGTTGGCTTAAGTCAGGGGACTATGCCACCATCGTTCCAGAAACCATGCGTGTCAGCACCGATGAAGACGAAAGCGAGATTGTCAGCCCTTCGATGGCAGATGTCACCCCTTTGGTCCATCAGCTTTATAGTGCCGAAACCGGAAATGTATCCAACTCATTGGCCACTTATCGCCTTCAGGATCTCCAACCTGAACTGTCCCGCTTACCTACAGCCAAACTGGAAGTAGAGATTACGCCTGTGGCTTTAGAAGACGGCAGCCTGTCGTTACACAAAGCCAATGCCTTAATACGCCTACAGTGGGGTAAAAATCGCGGTTCAGAAGTTACCCAAGCCCAGGTGATTGGGATGGGAGATCTGGGACGTGCGCCAACCACGCTGTTGGTAAAGCCCATTTCACTTGAGGAACAGTTAGCCCGTGAAGCGTCAAAAGGTCAGGATCAAGATACTGCCGCTGATGATGAGGAGGATTAACCACGTTCACACAATCTGAAAGCAAACTTAAAAGACGGCAACAGCCGGATTATTGACTAAATGTAAATAAAGAGATTAAGATTGAAAATAGAATGCTTCAACTTAATCGAGGAAGTGCTGCCTATGAATCGCAGGTCTGAGCCAGCCCGTCAACGTACCCAACAAGGGTTTACCTTGGTGGAAGTACTCGTCGCCTTCGTCACCTTGGTATTTGTCATGTCGGGCATGTTTATGGCGCTGACCTCAAGCATGCAGTTGGGAAACCTTCAAAATCAGCGCAGTCTCGCCCAAGATATCGTGCGCAATGTGCAATCCCGCTGGCTGCGCTCTACCGCATTTACGAATATCTATCCGACAGGTTTTGATACCCAAGCGGCTAACTATGTCACCACCCCTTACATCCATACGCTCTATGACGGCGTCAATAACGTCAATCATCTCAGCAGTTATCAGTTGGACTCTCTCAGCGAAGAGTTGGGGCGTTTGCCCAAGGCCACACTCACCGTTGAAATCAGCCCCGCTCCCAATGAAGATGGTTCTTATACCTTTGACTCGGGAGCCGACAATGACACCCTGGTCAAAAAGGTCAATGCCATCGTCCGAATTAAATGGGGGGCGACAGGTGAAAATCGTCGGGAAACCTCTCTGGCATCCGTTGTGGGTGAAAGTGATTTGACGCGTGCACCCTCCTCAATTTTTCGTAAGCCTGTGACCTTAGCAGAGGCACAGGGTAATGAATAAAAAAAAGCATCAGCAAGGTTTTACCCTGATGGAGGTTTTGATCAGCAGCACCATCCTGATGGCCACCATCGCCATGCTGACCAACCAACTGTTTAGTTTTAACCGCACAGCTTCTGAAACACAGGTCCGGCAGTCGCTGGAGGAACAGTTGCGCCTTAACCTTAAACGCATTGAACAAGAAGTGTTGCCAGGAGCACGCATTCTGGAAGCCCACCCAGATGACGCTACCCTAGTCACGAATAAAAATCGCTTGATTCTACAAATCCCAGCATTTAACGGAGAAGGCATGATCACCCATGTCGATGGCAATGCCCGCCCCGATTTATTAATCCTGTCGAAAGAAACGGATACAGGGGTAGAACCCTTGGCTCGTCGGACAGGCAAACCCCAACCGGAATGTTTGCGCTTAACCCTTGAAGCTTATAGCGGTGGGACACGCAAAAACATCAGCAGCCAAATCATTGCCCGCAACCTCATGCCTGCGGATAACAACGGGAACTATATTTTCCCATCCAGCGTGAATAGCAGCGAAAGCACAGGCATATTCCGATATTTCACCATCAGTGGCATTGAAGAAACCGACCCTGCCAGCTACGCCACCAATGCTGCCCTGGTACGTGTTGTCTTGTGGGCTGAAGAGGAAACCGGGCAAAAAACTATTACGACCCGGAAAGAAACGGAAGTGCGCTTGCGCAACTTCCAACACGACATGAAAACCGATTTATAGGGAGGAACTGATATGAGTCAGATACTTAAACCGCGTTCCGGGCAGCCTGCCCGCCAGGTCCACCGACGCATGCAACAAAAAGGGTATGCGCTGGTGAGCAGTATGCTGTTTGCGGTTGTAAGCCTGACAATTACCGGTGCCGTATTAACCCGTATGAGCATGGGAACGCAACAAGTGAGTGCCCGCGAGCAGGAAGATACATCCCTCAGCTTTACCGAATCAGCGATCAATCACGTGATGGACAGCATTGCGCGCAAAACCTTTGAAGCCCCCACGCTGACCGCCAAAGCCATGATCAACGAGTTTCACGGCCCCAATAAAGATTGGCTCGGCGTTGCCCATCAAAGTACCAGCAAACTCAAAATCACCCGCCCGACCAACCTGCCACAAAACTACAGCACCCAAGCCGCAAACAGCGGCCACGCTTTTTTTAATTCAATTGAGACTAACAATACGCATACGCTCAACTTCTGGAATCACTTCAAAGAGGGCGGTAATTCACAGGATATTGGTTCAGCAGTCGGCATTTCGGCAACCACCTTAGATACGCTGCACGCCGCCAACTATAGCGTTTATCACCTCCAACAAGGACGTCACGAAGCCGACTTTGTGGTCAGCGTAATCCCTCTGAGCCACAGCATCAGCGACGCCGCTGACGAGAGTTTACACCAAGGGGGAAACGATGGGACTGAAATTGTGCCCCACGCTGACGTGTTCAAAATTCGTGCCACGGCCTATGTTCCCAATATCGCCAATGCCCGCCGGACACGATCCGTTGACCTGCTGATTCGTCGCCCGGTACGCAACCCTCTTATTCCCTCCAAAGCTTTTGACTTTGAACACGCCATTCTTGCGGATGGGACCGTGGAAATGCAAAATAAAACCACTTCCTCAGGCTTGGCTGCCAATCTGATCGACGATGTCCAGGCCGGGGATGTGCACTCCAATCAAAACATTACCTTTGGCCCCAATGGTAAAGTTCAGGGCAAAGCAACGTCAGCTGGATGGATCACCCTGTCCAGTGGTGGCAATGTGCCAGATACTACATACGCAGGTGACCCCCTTGATCCCCGTTTTACCACCACCAATGTCACCAATAAAGAGGGCACCCGCAGCAAAGTGGATCCGATCGAAATCCCTGAGTTTTTATACGAGGATCTGGTGGTTGAAGACCGCAGCACCACCCCCCCCACTTACGACATTCAGGAAAGCGCCAATTTTCCAGAATGCCCGGCCCATGCAAGTGTCTACAAAAACTGCTTCATTAATGGTGATCTCAGCCTAACAGGGGGAACCAATGTCCGTTTTGAAGGCAATGTGTATATCAATGGGGCGATCAAACAAAAAGGGAATGGTACCATTAGCGCTGGGCCGAACCCAGCCGATCCCAATGCCCCCCCTGTACGGGTGATTGTCAAAGATGACATTGATCTCGGGGGCACCACCAACAGCCAGGGCAATACCAAAGAAATCTTATTTATGACTCTGGCCGGAGATGTAAAAATTGCTGGGAATCCTGGTACCAACGGCGAAAATGGCGCTGTCTTTGTGGTGAATGATCCAACAAAGTCCGCGACCTTTTCAGGTACCCAAGACTTCTTTGGAGCCATGATCTCCCGTGGCAAAGTGTTTGGCCAAGGTTCTGCTGGCGGCATCAAACGTGACTCAGATATGAAATCGCTCTCCCAGTTTGCCAAACCAGACTTTGAAAAGCTGCCTCTGAGCGAATTTTACCCTCGGGTCATCAGTTGGAAAGAAAACTAGCTATTTTAACGCTTGAGAGGGTGCCTCATTCGGGCATGCTCTCCCATGTTTAAAGGAAATATTGCCATGGCCGACGATCGCAGCAAACACACCCCCTGGTTATTGGGGGGAATCTTGATCATACTCCTCGTCACCGGACTCTATTTTTGGTCTCAGCGTCAGGCCACCCTATTTGGCGTTGTCCTTGATGGGGGTAGCAATACGCCATTGGGAACAGTGATTGTCACTGTAGGCTCAGAGCAACAAGCATCTCTGGCGACTACCGGCACCTTTCGTTTCCAGGTCAAAGCAGGTACGCATACAGTCCGCATTAAACATCCTGGTTATCAACCCTTTACCGTGACCGAAACCCTCAAGGCAGGTGAAAATAAACGCTTACAAATCCGCTTGGAAGCCCTGCGCCAAAGTGCATCTTTTGGGGGCGAATATCTCATTGCACCGCTCCAAGGAAATCAGATCGAAATATTACAAATCCCGTCATTTAAACGTTTTGCCCAAATCGGCGTCAGTGGTGATGCCCAAGCAGCTATTGGCCTACCGGGCAGCCATAAAATTTATGTTGCCCTCACGGACAAACATGAAATTGCCGTGGTTGATTTTATCCGTCAGCGGCTCGAAACAAAGATTGCCCTCAAGCCCGGTTCAGGGCCCACTCAGTTGGCGCTTTCCCCGGATGGCCAACGCCTCTTTGTGCTCAATGGTAGTTTGCGCACCATCAGCATGATTAATACGAACACGGATCAATTGTTAGAACAAGAAATTGCCCCCAGCAGTACGCCCCTCAATATTGTCACATCCAATACGGGTCAACTCTTGATCATGCGCACCAATGGCTTGGATCGCTATAGTGCCGATGGCACCATGCTGATAGAATCCCGTGACATTGATGATTTCTGGGGCAATCAAATTATTTTTGATGCCCAAAGTCAGGCTCTCTATGCGGCAAACAGTGGCAATTTAACACGCGTAGATGGAGCGGGAGACGTGCAACGGTATCCCATGGCAGACAGCATTACCGCTATTGCCTTAGATACAGCGGGTGAAGTGTATATTGCTTTTGGCAGCCGTTTGGCACGCTTTCAACCCAATAACCAACAATTGAGTATGGAGCCTATTGCCACCGGCGGCCACGATATTATTGGCATTCTTGAAAGCCCCGACCACACATCGATTTGGGTCGCTCACCGGGGCAGTCAAGATCTGCGTATCTTTGACAAAAACAGTGGCACATTTAAAGAGCACACTATCAAATTCAGTGCGGCGCCCCAAAAAATCAGCGTGGCCAGGCTCGGAGAATAAAGTTAGCCCCCGCGAGCCATCAGCGTGGCACAGACAATCAGCATCAACAACAAGCCCAGCTCTGCATAACTGAAACGCGCATACCGCACAGCCAAATGAGCTGGAAACGGTGCCTTCAAACGGCCCATCCGCCACCGTATCAGCCTGATCATGGGCATTATCTCCAACAACCCGACCATTAAAAATAAGAGCATTTTGCCATGAAACAAAGGGGAAGCCAGATAAAAAGCAGCTCCTTTTTCAAGGCCCCCGAACGCCCGTAAAAAACCGCTAACCATTAACAACAAGGCCGAAATACCCCACCAGTTATCAGCCTGCAAAACCAGCTTCATCCGGTCATGGCCCTGAGCCAATTGCTGAAAAGCCTGTGCCCGCCCATAAATGGCCCCCAGGCCAATGCCCAAGCCAATATAGTGCAGTGAAGCCACCAGTGCTGAAGTCCACATATAATTTCTCCTTGTTGCATATGCCACTTATTGCATAATAGAATATCCTTCACCAATATGCAACTTGTTGTATATTAAAAGGGTACAAGGAGAATTTTATGGCCCTCACCCACGCCCTACTGGCCATGCTTCACCGGGAAGCGGGCAGCGGTTACGATCTGACCAAACGCTTTGACAGCGCCATTGCCCATTTTTGGCACGCCAGCCATCAGCAAATCTACCGCGAACTAAGCCGTATGGAAAATGAAGGCTGGCTCAGCCACACCTTGCTCCCTCAGGCCGGGAAACCAGCACGCAAGGTTTACCAAGTTACACCCGCAGGCCTACAAACCCTGCATGATTGGCTGCATCAACCTATGGATCCCAGCCCAGTCAAAGATACCCTGCTGCTTAAGCTGTATGCTGGTGCCGAACACCCGGAAGTCCTGCGCCAAGAATTATTGCGCCACCAGCACCTGCATCAAGCCAAGTTAGACGAATACCGTACCCTTGAACAGCACTATTTTAGCGATCCCAAACGCTTACCCCTTTCCGAGCGAATGCTCTATTTCACCCTGCGGGCCGGGATTTCCCATGAACAACACCGGTTGGCATGGTGTGCCGAGACTTTGGCCAGTCTAACCTCCTTGGCTTAGCGAGGTTGCAGCCCAATCGTACCGCTGCGGTCGCTGGGCTGCCCCCGGTACTGACTCAAAATTGCCTCGGTTTTGGCTGGTTCAGTGGTAGGTGCCCCCCTGGGATGCCACCAGCTCTCAGCCAATAAATTGCGCCGTGCCTCGTCTACCATCGCTGGCGGCAAAGGTAAGGCTTTCACTTGGTAGGTGAGCTTATCTGAGCGCAATTGATAGGTCGTGTACTCCATCGGCCAGGTGGTGGTGCTGGGATTGGTCAGATAGGTAATGCCCTGGTGATCCCGACGCCCAGACAGATGGTGATGCCCAGAAATGGCAACCTGTACCGTAGGGCGGTATTTTTCGAGCACCGCCCGCACCTGGGGGGCATTGTCCACTAAAAAGTTGCGGGTGTGCTGGTGATCATCTGGGGTAAACTCAATCAAGTTGTGGTGGGCAATCGGAATCACCAACTGCCCTTTGCTGGCCGCCAATTCACGCTCCAGCCAAGCCAGGGTTTTAGCCGGAACGGTGCCGCCCCAAGTGCCGGGCACGGTGGTATCGAGCCCGACAAGCTTCAGGCCCGGAGCCACCGTTTGACTCCAGTGATAGTCGGGGCCTTGGAAGCCGTGCCCCTGAAAGGCCCAGGTAAATACGCTCTTGCTAATGCCGGGAAAGATTGGGCCTTTGACATCATGGGCGTGCACCGGCGACATGTCGTGGTTGCCCAACACCGCATAATAGGGCATCTTGAGCTGATCGAGATAGTGGCGAATCATATCCAGGTTATAGGGCTCACCGTCCTGCAATAAATCGCCGGTCAGGATCACAAAATCGAGGCCCGGGGTCTGATTGGCCAACTGCACACAGGTTTTGACAATCGTTTCGCTATCAGCCCCCATTTTCATGCNNTTTTTTACCCAGCAATGACAGGTGCATATCACTAAAATTCATGAATTGGATTGGTTCCAAGGCATGAGCTGGGGCTGCCAGCAACAGGGTTCCGATCAGAGCAACAATGCGCATATGAAGCCTCCCAACAAACATGGAAACAGCATAACATTGCCCAGCTCATTTGACTGCACACCCTAAAACTAGGCTCAGACAAAAGCTCCGAGAGTCCTGATTGCAACTCTGCGTCCCATATGTCCTCGGCAACGCAGCCTCCAGTGGGCATGCAACTCCGGAGACCGTAGCCACACAGAGATGCCTCGGCCCTTTTCTCACCGTCCATCAAATGGGTTACAATGGCACCATGACACTCATTGTTGCTATACCCACCGCTGAAGGTCTGGTGCTGGCCTCAGACACCCAGTACACCAGTGGTGAGGTGCGCTCCAAAGGGCGTAAAATTTACGCGTTGAACGACCACTGCGCCTGGGCGGGAGCCGGAGAGCTGGCGCTTATTCAACGCGTCCACGAACAACTTGAGGGGATCCCAACTCAACATGGGCTCACCGAACTGCGCGACAGCTTGGCCACCATTATCCAACAGTCCGTCAAAGCCTTATTACAGGTGGATGTCCTGACCGAATTTGTACAGGGAGATCCCGCTTCTCTACTGGCCTTACACCCAGGTGATTTTATTTTTGCTGAGTTTACACACGCCATCCCCCGTTTGTTACATGTGGCCGCCAATGGCACCCCCGAGTGGATCGAGGGCCTCTTTGCCAGCGGCAACGGGGCTCATTTTGCCTATGCACTGCTGCAAAAATACCAAACCCTTTCCTTAACAATGGCACAAGCGAGCTTGCTGGCCTATAAAGTGATCGATGAAGCTATTCAGGTCGGGGCCTATGGCATTGATGAACCCATTGATGTCTGGCAAATTACCCGTAAAGGGTTGCGGCCCCTGAGCCCGGAAGCAGTACTGGTTCTGGCTCAGGTGGCAGACATGTTGCGCCAAGGGGAAATTGAGCTTTTACAAGGGCTCGACTTTAAATTGCCGCGCTCCCGCGCTCCCCGTTCTTAGGCCCATCAACTTTGACCCAAGCTCCTTTTGTCGCGTAGAATAAGGATATCTTTCCTCCGAGGCACGCCTATGGATCTGGCTTTGGTGTTTCGCAAACTGCGGGGTTATATCAGCCTCTTATTTTGCCTACTTTCGCTGTTCTTAATGATTGCTTGCGCCAGTGATCTCATGACAGGTCAGGCCTCTACCCCCCCAGCAGAACGCACCGATGTAGGCGTTTTATTCGGGATGCTGGTCATATTCACACTCACTACGCTGCTTTCCGCTCACCGAGCTTGGCGTGACCTAGGCAGCCCCATTAACCCCTCAGCTCCACACCCAAACGATGCTGACATTCAGTCCATTTTACAATTGGCCCAATCAGAGCGGGGCTGCCTTACCATCTCAGAAGTGGCCATGACCTGTAAATTACCCGTAGACCGTAGCCAAATCTTACTCACAGAATTGGTAGATAAAGGCATCGCCGTCATGGAAGTTAGCGACAATGGGGCCATGTTATACCGTTTCCCAGACTTTACCCGCAAGCAACTGCATTAGCACACTCTACCCCACATAGATCAGCAAAAGACACGGGAAAAACCGTGGGTGACGCTTTAAGCATTCTTGCTTCTCGTGACTCCAATAACAAAATTATTGCATATAAAACCCTTATAATAGAGACATGTTAAACGATGATGGAAAATTTGGGGTTGAAGATTTTATTGTGTTGCTGCGCCAGCGCCGCCTGAGCCAGCACACCCTGATCGCCTACGAGTCCGACCTGCGTCTGGTCGAAGCCTATATCAAGAAACCGTTGATTGAAGCCAAAGAACGCGAACTGTTTAAATACATGAATACGCTCGAAGAATTAAAAGCCACGACAGTACGTCGTCGCCTGATTGCCATCAAGCGCTTTTTTGATTATGCCGAGCGCCATGGGTATATCAAAGAAGACCCAGCCGGGAACTTAGCTGCTCCCGGCCTCCCCCGCCGCCTGCCCAAATACCTTTCTGAACAACAGGTCAAAAATCTGCTGGGCTCAGTCCAAACCGTTGATGCTGAGTCGATTCGCAATATGACCATGCTCAAAATGCTCTATTACACCGGCATGCGTATTGGCGAAGTGCAACAGCTCAATGAGGAACACATTTTGTGGGACAATAAACAGCTCTTGGTACGCGGTAAAGGTGACAAAGAACGCCTGATCCCGATAAACCAAACCCTGGCTTATGCCCTCGAAGAGTGGGTCTCGATTCGCGCGACCTTGCCCTATCTGCGCTCACCGGCACTGTTTGTCAGTATGGGCAAAAATCATAAGGGTCGACGTATTTCGTATGGGGCAACCCGGCACATTGTCAAAGACATGCTCAAACAAGCGGGCTTGGGTGATTATAGCCCCCACAAACTGCGTCACACCTTTGCCACCCAGTTGCTCGACCGGGGCGCCCCCTTAGAGCAGATCTCCAAGTTACTCGGACACTCCCGCCTCGATACCACCCTCATTTATGCCCAAACCGAACCGGGCAAATTGCGGTCAGCGGTCGAACTCTTGGGATAGGGCAAAAAAACAAAAAGGGGACGAATAAATCGTCTCCTTTTTATTGTGAACACCTACTGAGGAGCTTGGCCGGTTTCAATCACCACATAACCATTTTGGTGTACAACCTGTTTCACATGTCCGAGGTTGATGTTCTGCATGCCGCCAAGGGCAATGCCGGTTTCTCCGTAGGGAGTTCCGTTCTTCACCATCTTTTGGACTTTGCCAGCCACCCATTTTTCAGGCAGGGGCACAATGCCAAACGCTTTGGGCTTCTCGGGGGTGAAATACAGTTGCCCGGTGGTGGTGCTACCAAAGGTCAGATTCAACTTAACGGGGATAAAGCCGTACATGGTGCCACTCAGTTGGGAGGTCCCGTTTTTCAGGGTGCCTTTAATGTTCGAGAAATCGCCGCCCTCACCAATTTCGTCTTTGAGTAATTCGGTGAAACGGGGCTCGGTAATACCGACCATGCCCTTTTTAAGCTGGATGTTTAATTCGCCCTGGTTGTTGATGTGCAAACGGCCATCACCAGGGGTGCGATCATAGAGATTAACGGCTCCATCTTTCAGGAAAAAACCATCCACATAGGCGTGGCCATCTTGGGCCTTGATATAAGCGGGTTCTTTAATTTCCCGTTCGCGCAGCACGCGCTGAACATCTTGCTCCGTATCCCCCACTAGCAGGGAGAGATTGCCCAAGTGGGTGCTGACACCGCGGATATGGGCTTGGATTTGGGGATCTTCAGGGGTGGTGGCCATAAAGCGGCTGAGGTCAAACACCAGGGAATTGCCTTCGGTGTAATAACCTTGACTGGGATCACGCAATTTCAGGAGCTTATCAACGGTTAAGCCAAGGCCATTCATGAGGCCGGACACATTGATACCCGCTACTTTGGCTTTGCCCAAGTCGTATTGTAATTCGCCACTGGCACGGGCGGAAACGGTGCCACTGACTTCAAAGGGCATGCGCATACCAAGCGTTTTGACTTTACCCTGAACACGGATTTGGTTATTGGCATCAAAAGCCACGCGCAGGTCGGTGACCGGGCTCTCTTTGCCTTTTAAAGCAGCGCTTTTGCGCAATAGATGTTCAACGGTCAGCGTAGCGTCCACATCCGAGATATGCGCTTCACCCGCTTTAATGTGCAGGTTAAAATCGGCGTTTTCAATGTCGAGGGGATTGTGGGGGGTTTTGTCGATAAAGGTGGCTTCAATATAGTCCGATTTGAGGGCTAATTGGCGACCCAGCAGACGAATGCCAATATCTTTGCCTACACCAGAGATGGTGTTGTTGCTAACATAAGCATGATTGGTAGGCAGGAACTGGTCTTGGCCATAAGGGCTGGCAGGGGCAGCAGCCGTTGGGCGTACGGGAGCAACCGCAGGAGCAGGGGCAACGGAGCCAGTGGCAGAAACCGTATTGTAGGGATTGTATCCGTTGACTTGCACAGGTCGACCTCCTGGGGTTGAATTAAAATTATTATAGCCCAAGAACGAATTAATCTGACGTTAATTTTCGGTTAAACCCAATCATGACGCGGTGTTCCTAGAACCCGCCCCTAAGCTGCCGATCACCGGTTCAATGCGGTATGCTGACAGGGAACATTTGTCCTCAGAGACATTGAAGGAGATTCTACACCATGGCTGAAGTCAAGAAGATTAACATCATGGCCTCCTATGATTGGAGCATGCGTTATGCCATGAAGTCTTTTATGGACTTCCTGGATCCCACCATTAAGTACAAAGGCAAAGAATATAAAATCGAGCTGGGTCGCGTGATCGCTGAACCCCTCGTATGCGGCCAAGACGTGCGCGACAAGAGCGACTTTGTTGTTGATCGCACCGTCCACTGGAACGACTATTACCGCAGTTGGGCCGCCACGGCCATGAACAACCAAATTCCGTTTGCCAACCACAGTTATACCTTTAACGGGTATGACAAACACAGCACCTATGATCTGATGGCCCGTGCCATGCACCCCAAAGATCGCTTCCCGACCACCGTACTGCTGCCCCAGTTCTCTCCCTATACGGAAGCCCAGCGCCGCGACGAGTGGTGGAAATACGAGCAAGAGGTGATCATCGAAAACACCAAACACGGCTGGAGCGAAGACTACCGCACCACCGATTGGGACAAAGTCGAAAGCACCCTCAAGCGCTCTGCTAAACACATTGAAAAGGCTCGCTTATTGCGCGACCAGTTTTATGTCAAAGGCAACTACCTGCAAGAGACCGTCGAAAAACACTTCGGCAACAAATTCCCGCTCTTCCTGAAAAAGGTCGATGGCGGCGGCGGAGCCGACGTATTCAAAATCGACAATATGGACGAGCTGTACCAAAAGTTTGATGAAACCGGCGGCCGAGCCTTCCATTTACAAGAAGCCGTGCTCGACTATGACACCTTTATCCGCTGTATGGCAATTGGCCCCCAAGTCATGCCCATGCGCTTTGTGCCTGAAGCCCCGCTGCATGAGCACTACAGCCCAGAAAAGCTGCGCGTTGACAAAGCCATGTTCACCCGCTTAGAGAGCTACGTGAACTTTATCAACTCTTACCACCGCTGGACCTACAACTCCTTCGAGACCCTGGTCAAAGACGGCTGTATCCACCCGATTGACTTTGCCAATGCCTGCCCGGACAGCAATTTCACCTCCCTGCACGTACACTTCCCCTGGTTGATCTGTGCACTGGTGAAATGGTTCACCTTCTGTGCAGTCACCGGCAAAGATATGGGCATCGACCTCGAACAGATCAAGTACCTCAAGGTACTCAATGATCCGAAGAAGAGCCAAGAACAGAAATACGAGTTCTGTATGAAAGAGTCCGTGAAGTACTTTGAAAAAGAAGCCTTCCAAGACTTCTGCGACAAAAACTTCAAAGACATTGATGCGCGCATGATTGAGTTCTATGACACGCACTTTGCTGAGCTCATGCAAATCTTCATGAAGTTCAGCGACTTCCCTGAGCAAGAACACGAGCGTTTCTATTATTCTTACAAAGAAATGATGGACAACACCTTCCGTGCCAATGCCAAGGATTACCTGACCACCGTACTGTACGCCAAATAAACGGCATCGGGGCCATGGTGGGTTGTTGCAATGCATCCCTGCCATGGCCCTCACTTCCTTATTTCCCCTAGAAAGATAGCACCATGGGACAATTTTCACTATTTGACACGGACGAGTTTGTCAAAGACGAGGTTTTCCTCTTTTTTGATACCGAAACCAATGGACTGCCAGCCGATTTTAAGGCCCCTTTGTCCGAGGTTGATAACTGGCCACGCATGATCCAATTGGCCTGGATCCAAACTGACTCAGAAGCCAAAGAGCTGTCTCGGGGCGATTATTTGATCTACCCGGAAGGTTATTATATTTTCGACAGCATTCACGGTATTACCAACGAAAAAGCCCTTAAAGAGGGAAGACCGCTCAGCGAAGTGCTCGATATTTTTGAGCAAGTGCTCGATAGCACCACCGTTTTGGTCGCCCATAATATTTCTTTTGATGAAAAAATTATAGGTGCCGAATTTTTGCGCGCTGAACGCCGCAACCGCCTGATTGATCTGAACAAAATTTGCACCATGGAGAGCAGCGTTGATTTTTGCGCGATTCCCTCTGGCAATCGCTTTAAATTCCCCAAACTCGAAGAACTTCACCGCAAACTTTTTAACGAAGGCTTTGACGGGGCACACAATGCCTTGGTCGACGTGCAAGCTATGGTGCGCTGCTTCTGGGCACTCAAAGAAAAAGGCGTGGTTTCGCTTTATTAAACAATCACAGGGTGAGTGTGTTCTCAGACGCACTCACTCTGAACAGGATATGGTTGAATAAAAAGCAACCCCGCTTTTTAGAAAGATAGATGCCATGAATCGGATGACCCCATTGGTATTACTCACCACCCTCGTTGCCTGCGGCCCTCAACCCTCCGGCCCCAGCCTGCAAACAAGCCCTCATTCTGTGGCAACAGCCTCTCCCTCTAGCTCAGCCCNNAGCCCCAAGCCCAACCCCAAGTGCGATCGGTTTAAATACCAGTGCCGATATCCGCATCGACCCTGATTTACAACAAGCCTTAGCGACTCAGATCCAAGCTCAAACAAAGCTCCAAAACCACCCCGCTCTCTCCACCCTGGCCCAAGAGCATGCACAACAGTTGGCCAACAACCCCAAAGACTTAGAGTTCAAAGCCCAAAGTTACAACCCCTTACCCCCCACCCCGCTGGTTACTCGCATTCTCAACAGCAACTTTTTTCCTTCGGACAATCTGGCCTCGGCTTATTTATCCGACAACCGCCAGGAGCAAATATTTACCCGTTTTGAGCAGCAGTTACGCGCATCCCTTGGCGTCACCCCTTTCACACACTATGGTTTAGGCGTTGTACAACGCGGAGGAACATGGTTTGTATCCACCATTTTGGCCACCGAAATTGTCCAACTTGAAGGAATCGACCTACGCAACACCCAACCAGGTGCCCGTACCATCAAAGGCCAAATTGTTGCTGCGGGGTATCAACAGCCCTCAGCCTTGATCACCCAACCGGATGGAAATGTAGTCACAGCCCCCATTCGCATCAATGGTCAGAACTTTGAACTGGATGCCAATTTCAGCCAAACCGGTTATTACAGCTTTGAAATCAATGTCGAAAGTGCCTTCGGGCCCCAACCCGCCACCAACTTTGTCATTCCGGTCGGAGTAGCGCCATTGGCCAGTGAACCAACCCCCAATACATCTGCCCCCCCTGTCAGCAATGTAGCCACGGCTCAGCAAGAGCTCCTGACCCTCGTCAATCGTGACCGGGCCGAACAGGGTTTATCTCAGCTCCAACTCGACCCCAAGCTCAATCAGGCAGCTCAAAACCACAGCCAGGACATGGTCAGCAATGGATTTATCGGCCACAACTCCCCCACCCGTGGCACCCCTCAACAACAAGCAGCCGCCACCGGAGTCACTGAATTGGTGGGCCAAAACATCGCCATCAGCCGCAGTTTGGCCAACTCCCAGCGTGAGCTGATGAGCAGCCCAGGGCATCGGCGCATTATTATTGACCCAAAACATACCCATGTGGGTTTTGGCGTGGTCAACGGCAGTGACGGATTTTTGTATATCACACAATTCTTTGCAGGACGTCGGGTGGAGCTCGATCCCCTCCCAACCAAAATTAAAGCGGGGGATACAGTCGTGATTGCAGGTAAAGCTCTGAGTAACCAAGGCTTCATCGGGATCTTTCAGGATCGAACCCTGTTGACAGAGCCTCAAAATCTCAGCCAAAATCCCAACTTCCGCCTCGAACTGCGTCTGAGCGGCAAAGGCACAACACAACTGCGCATTGGTTTCAGTGAGGCCCCTACCAACGGTTCGTTTACCTTTAACTTCAGCAATATTTGGACACTCAACATCGAATAAAAAGCGTGCAGACATTAAGCAGGTAAAGAAGTATCATTAATCAGGCGAGGACAACTGCTCATGAAACCCTATCTTTTTGTGTCACCCACACATCATGCCTGATTTACTCTCTTCATTTTTGATCAAAATATATCCAGAGCAAGAGCTTAGACAACCCGATTTATCTGCCAAGATTAGCCTTTTAGAACCTGGCATTCTCTATTTTCAAATCCACGGTTTTGTTCACCCATCGGCAGCCACTGAGTTATTACAATTCACACACCGTCTTCAGCAACAATTGCGAGCAGTGGCGGGCACATTTTATATGGTTGTAGACGCCGATCAGCTCACAGGTATGAGCTTAGCAGCTTCAAGCGAATTACTCCGCGAACTGCAATGGAGCTATAATCCCGCCTGTCTCGGCATCGAACTCTCCAGCCGCTCACTGCTGCTGAATAATTTTTTCCGCCTTTTATTCCGTCTGAAACGGGTGACCAACTACCGCATTTACAATTCGGGTACCGAAGCCCTCCTCTTTGCCCGTAAACAGCTCCAGGCTAAAGGCTTAGACACAGGTAGCGAACTGCCCCTAGGCTATCGGGCTCAAGCCCTCCCTGATTACGACTATCGCGATGAAGAGGGCAACACCCACCACTTCTACCTACTCAATCAGCAGATACTGCTGCTGCAAATGTTTGGCGCTATTCGCGCCGAAAATATTCTGCACATGTTACATGCCCAGCAAGAAATAGCCACCCAACAGGTCTTACCCAATAACCCAGATGCGCCCATTATTGTTGACGTCAGCCAAGTTACACGCCATGACGCCAGGTCCCGCACAGCCTTAGGCGCCGTGCGGGAGTTTTTGCGTAAACATCCTTCGCCATATCGTTTTTCTTATGTGATTGTCCCGGTCCCTATGCGGGGCGTTTTACGTACCCTCACCCAGTTAATCCCGGCCATGCGGAACAAATTGCGGCCCGTCGATTCGATTGCCGAAGCCCTGCACATGATCTCGGCAAAACAAACCGCTCACAGTTTTTCCATGCCCTTTTCACGGACCCAAATGCGGGCACTCATCTTACAACAGCACCGAGAAATTGAGCAGTTAAAACAAGAACAATTTGATATCTTAGAGCTATTTTCTCGCTCTTTTACCCATCTCATTCTCGATCCTGACTTCCGCCCAGAGTTTATTGAGCCCCCCAACCACAAGGGTGAAGCTTATCGGGGAGCCGTCGATCTCTTAAATTATGTACAAATTGACGTTCGTGATCTGCTCGACACCCTCCAGCGCGAAGTTTTAAGCCGTGAGCAAGCTCAGCAAGAAGCACAAATGGCCAATCAAATCAAAAGTCAGTTTTTAGCCAATATGAGCCATGAGATCCGAACTCCGATGAATGCCATTCTTGGGTTTACACACCTCATTTTAGAGCGCTATGCCCATGAATTGCCCCCTAAGGTCAAGTTATACCTAGAACGCGTGGATGACAATGCTCAGCATCTGCTCGGCCTGATCAATGACGTGCTCGATTTGTCACGGATTGAAGCAGGCGAAATACAGCTCAATCTCGAAACCATTGCCCTCATCCCGTTTTTAGAACAGGTCCTAGCCCAGTTTGAAGGCAACGCCCGCGAACAACAACTCCAATTGGTATTAAAAGTGCCAAATATACCCTGTTATTTAACCAGCGATGCCGCCAAACTGCGACAAATTATTATCAATTTAATGGGTAACGCCCTCAAATTCACCCCCAGTGGTGGCACCATTACCCTCGGTTTAGAAGCCGACAATGAGCGCCCCACGGCAATCACAGTACAAGATACCGGGATAGGGATTCCCCCAGACAAACAAGAAGCCATTTTTGAACGCTTCACCCAAGTACATGAAGCCCAAACCAAACACTTACGCGGGACAGGCCTCGGCCTGACCATCTCACGCACCCTCAGTGAGCATTTGGGTTATGATTTGAGCGTCACCAGCACACCGGGCCAAGGTTCAATCTTCCGCCTAGAAATCCCTCGCGGTAATTGACCCAACTCCTGGCTTTCACCTCAGCCTATGACCACAGGCCCTGAAAGATGTTCAGGGCCTGTGGTTGCAGATTAAAATAGCGTTCGGGCAGGCCGTGCAGTGCGGTTAACGCCGAGCTGTACGGAAAGAGGGATCGACCTGCAAACGGGCTACAGGCAGAAAGACCCGATGGGAAGCCCCTCCGTAATGGGACAACATTTGCCGACCTACATGATCAGAAATTTCATTGCCCTGTCCATCAGCAATCGAGATATGCCCCGAGCGAGAGGTACCTTTACCCCAGACCACAACAGCCCCGGCGGGTAGTTTCTCAAGTTCGGCCACGGGCACGGTCACTTCGATAAACTGGGGCGTTTTGGCCAGATAATCAGCAGCCATATAGGCGTGCATGCCATTTAAAAAAGGCTCAAAGTGGGCATGAATGGCCCGGGCCACATAATCATAACAGTGAGAGCGACCGCCGCTGATGCGGCTGCGGGCGTGGCTGGCTAAACGCTGCCCTAAAGAGGCGTTGTACTGGCTCCAGAGTTGTTGTTTATACAAC
>DLGM01000249.1:0-277 GCA_002482705.1 Cyanobacteria bacterium UBA7694 | reverse complement strand
CAAGGTGCTAGGGCCCACGGCCCCCCAGTGCAGGTCGCCCGGTGCCGCCAAGTGATAGGCCTGTTGGAAACGACCCACCTGTTGCGCCAAATAGGGATCATAAGTTTCCCCAGGTAAGACAGGGTAATTGAGGTTCATCAGCAGTTCGCGCAGTTCGCGCACGGAGGCTCCGGCTTGCCCTGCATGCAGCAAAGAACCTTGCTGCACATCCTGAAGAGAAGGAGCTGGCAAACGCGGTGTATTCAAAGGGGTTTGATCAAGAAGTTGGGTGACGGAG
>DLGM01000193.1:17327-18191 GCA_002482705.1 Cyanobacteria bacterium UBA7694 | reverse complement strand
AGTATGCACCCAGTCCGTCCACTCGGGATGGTCAGCCACCCAACGGGGGATTTCAACCCGGGCCACCTCCCCCCCCACATGCAGATAAAAAAAGCAGGTTTGGTGAGGTTGCAATATTTCTGGTAAACGCTGAGTAGTAGCAAAGAGCGGGGAGCGTTCGCCTGGCTGTAATAGAACAGCCCAAAGAGCCCGATCGGGAAAAGGATGCATCCCCCCACAGGGTTCTTGTCCCTCTTCGCTACAGGTCAGGTCACAATGTGCATCCGGATAAGGACACCGTTCAAGACGTAAAAAATGAATCACTTCAGAACGGCGCGACTGGCTAATATATGCGCATACGGGGACTCCGGATCGGCGAATACGCTCAAAGGCAGCCGCGGTGCGCTGGTAAATTTGGTCTTGAATGCCGCCAGATAGCTGGTGAAGCTCGCCTTGTAATGAAAGAAGAGCGCCATCGATCATCGCCAAGATGGGCAATTTTTTAAGCTGGGCCGACTCAGCCAGCGTTGCTAACTCCTCAATCTCTTTAAGGCCACGCTCTATCCCGATTTGTTGTTCAGAGACACCGATCTGCTGACGTTTAACTTGGGTATAGAGGTCTTGCTCACGGTAGTAAAGAAAGGGCTCACTTTCCTGTAATGGAAGATCACCCGTGCCATAGGTATACCAAATTTTGCCCACATTGATCAGATAACATTGGCTCACTTCGTGGCGGCTGGGTGCAATTTGTGATCCGTCAGTGGCAATCACAGCCCACTGCGAAGGGCACTCCGGGCGCTCTCCCCGCGTAGACAAAGGCTCTAACGGACGGGCCAGTGTCCAGGGAAAATCTTGAGGTGCACGCAACAACTTGTCTACCAATTC
>DLGM01000193.1:0-17305 GCA_002482705.1 Cyanobacteria bacterium UBA7694 | reverse complement strand
ATGGTCAGCAGCTTGGAGCCAAGTCGTTAAGACCTCTTGGCGCCGTGCTTGAAGAGCCGCAGAGGCATGTTCCCACTCAAACGCCGCGTGACGCACCTGTGCACTGAGTTTGCTGAGATCGAGCATTTTTGTCCTCCTGCCTTATTATATGTAGGTTCCTTCCGCCTTGAAGCCTACTTGGCAGACTGGGAGAGCTTTTCGACAAAGCAACAGAAATTTGTCCATTGTCGTTAGGCTTCTACCGGATGGCTTTTATCTTGCCAGATCCTACCTAACTCGCGTAAAATTCTCTATTCAGCTGGTATGAAATCATCCAGAGCCTCTCCTGCCCCGGAAATTGGCGCGCGTCTGGCCTCCAGCAAAGCAAGTCTAACCTGCACAGCAGTTAGGCTTGGGGGTTATTGTCCTATGGCCTCACCCTTGTGGTGGTGAAAATGGTGTACAATAACATATGCACCCCAATTTAACTTGAATCTAAAGTTGTCTTTAACACCGTTAAAGAAATCAAACCGACTGGATGGATTACCGTAATGGACACGTTTAGTGCGAAAAAACACGAGGCCGACCGCGAGTGGTACGTCATTGACGCCACCGACGTGACGCTTGGCAAGTTGGCCGTCGAGGTGGCCAACATCCTCCGTGGCAAACACAAGCCCACCTACACCCCCCACGTGGATGCCGGCGACTTTGTTGTCATCACCAATGCCGAAAAAATTGCCGTCAGCGGCAAAAAGCGCGAACAAAAGCGCTACAACCACCACACCGGTTATCCCGGTGGCTTCCGCTCGATCGTTTTTAAAGATCTGCAAGCCAAGCACCCTGAGCGCATCATCGAAAAGGCTGTTAAAGGCATGTTGCCCCACAACCGCCTGGGTCGCCAGGTCTACAAAAAATTGAAGGTTTACGCCGGGCCTAACCACCCCCATGCGGCTCAACAGCCCAAGGCGCACACCAAACTCAGCGAAACTGGAAAATAAAAGGAGATCCTCATGAGCACGCAATACTATTGGGGAACTGGCCGCCGTAAGACCGCTGTCGCCCGTGTGCGTCTGCGCCCCGCTGGCGAAGGCAAAATCATTATCAACGGTAAAGATGGCCTCGAGTATATTGGGGGCAGCCCCCGCCTCCGTTCGGATGTGAATGCTCCCCTGCGCATTCTCAACCTCGAAAGCAAATACGACATTCTGGTCAACGTCAACGGTGGCGGCATCCATGGTCAAGTCGGCGCCATCCGCCACGGTGTGGCCCGTGCCCTCTTAGAAGTAGACCCCACCTACCGCAATGCCCTCAAGACTGCTGGTCACCTCACCCGCGACCCACGTATGAAAGAGCGCAAGAAGTACGGTCAGAAAAAAGCCCGCAAGCGCTTCCAGTTCTCCAAGCGTTAAGGTTTTTTCATCAAGCTTACCCGGCTTTACAGCCGGGTTTCTTGCGTTTTTGCCCCCCTTCTGTGACCGATGTATTTGCACCCTTCACCATTTGCATGTAAGCTGAGATCCAGCAAAAGTACAAAGTTTTTACAAGATGAGCGAGCAGATATACAAGCACCAAAGCCCGTTTACTCATTCTTTCAAAAAATTTTTACTCAAGCAGGTTTAAAAGATCGCAGACCTGGGAATGAACCAGAAGAAGCAAGTGGATCTTGTAAAACCAACGGGAGGTGCAAGGCGCGGTTCCTAAGTATCCAAACTGAAGTACCTGTCCCCGTGTTTCTCAAAATAAAATCAATGTGATGAGGTAAATAATTACCATGATCAAGTCCCTCAAAAAGAAGCAGTCCGGCTTCACCCTGATCGAGCTGATGGTTGTAATCGTTATTATCGGTATCCTGGTTGCCATCGCTCTGCCCAACTTCATCGGCGCTCAAGACCGCGCTAAACTGTCCAGCGTCAAAGCCAACATGCATACCATTCAAACCATGGTCGAAACCTATGCCGTTGATTGGGGTGGCGTGTACGATGCTGATATCGTTGTAATTGCAGCTGAAGCCAGCGATTCTGATAAAAACCCCTACTGGAAAAATATTACCAATCCATTTACCAGTGCTGCTACCACTGTTGCTAATGCAGCTGGTGGTGGTACCCTCGACGCAGCTTCTGGTTTAGGCACTGTTATTATGAATAATATCCCCGCAGCAACTACTGACGCTGGTGTTGTGGCTTACAATAGCACCACAGCAGACGCCACTCGTTATTTCATCTACGGTGGCGACAAAAAGGGTAACCCCATTCAAGATAAAGGTAAGAACTTCGTTCTTACCAACAGCTAATAACACTGCTGTATAGATTAACTGGGGGGTTATACCCCCAGTTTTTTTATGATCGAGTTTATTACCTGTGTTAACCTGAACATATGCACTTTTTTTCACCCCAGCTTCGCATCACCTCACCACTACATTTGCGGTTAGGGCTGACTCTTATTCTGCTTTTAGCTTGGTCAGCGTTTGATTATGGGGGTCGTTATTTACATGTGCAAGCATTTGCCCAAGCATTGATCGGCGGGGTATTACTTCTTAGCTTGAGCCGCCCACTTTTGACTCCCTTTCCCCCATTGCTCAAGACATGGGGCGGTTGGGGATTGATACTTGTATTAAGTTTTGCCTTTTCGGGTAATCGTTTAGCAAGCCTTGAAGCCATCTGGCGCTGGTTGATGTATGCTGGAATTTTTTGGAGCGCTTATACCTATTCCCAATCACCACGCCAACGCACTTGGTTGACCACCGCAATTCTACTTATTGGAACGGCAATCTGTTCTCTCGGCTGGTTAACAGCAGAAGCAGGTTTAGTTGTATCTAGCTTTCATCGCACCAATGACTTAGCCGGGTACCTACTCCTCTTATTGCCCTTTGGTTTACAAGTCACGCTCACCAGCCAAGGGTGGCTCCGGACATTAGGAACCCTTAGCAGCTTGTTATTTTTAGCTTCTTTGATTGCCACCAACTCACGCAGCAGTTGGGCGAGTGCAGCCGTGTCTTTAGGGGTCTTGGTCTGGCTGAATCGCAAAGTGCTTACCCCCAGCCTGTGGCGCTGGATGCTGAGTTTATTGGCCATAGGGAGCAGTTTAGGGCTTCTGCTCTTTGCCCCCAAAGTATTCCCACGTCTCATGACCCTCTTCAGCATTACCCAGGAAAATGCAACTGCTTGGCGCGGGGCCCTATTGGAAAGCGCCTGGAAAATCTTTATTCAATATCCCTTTACGGGTAGTGGTCCCAATACCTTTGGTTCAGCTATCCGCAGCGTACAAACAACACCAGGCTATTACTCCATTGATCCCCATAATTTTTATCTGCTCTTGTTATCCGAAGTGGGCATTTTTGGTTTATTTGGATTTTTATGGCTGATTTACCAAATATTAAGCGGCATCTCCCATCAAGAGCAGCCCCTGAAAGCCGGCATACTGGCCAGCTTAAGTGCATGCTTACTCCATATCGCTTTTGACATTGAATGGGGTGTCAGCGCTATCCCCATTTTATTTTTCACTTTGGCAGGTATTGGTTTAAGCCCCCGGTCCTCTGCCATACAAGAATTGTCCCCCCAACAGACCCATCTTTGGAAACTGGTCAGACTGGGAATGGGCCTGACCTTATTAATTCTCCCTGCTCTCAACTTATTTTCCTCACGGGCTTATCAAGATGCAGCTATCTTGGTCGAAAACAAAGACTATCTGGCAGCCCGAACCCCGTTACAACAAGCCATGCGCTTAGCCCCATGGCCATCAGCCCGCCATTACCGCACATTGGCCGAAATCGAGTGTGCCCAGAAACAAGCACAGGCTTGCCTCAGTGCAGCTCTTAAAGCAGTACCTTTGGACCGTTATAACAACGAATCACTGCATATTGCGAGTCAAGCCCTGCACCTCAGTGGCGATCGCCAAGGCGCTCTGAAACTTTTAGAACAGGCTGTGCTTTTAAATCCAGTACGGCATCCATCAGACTATACACGTGTCGGAGACTATTATCAATTTATTCACAAAGACAATGCCTTTGCCCTCACTTGGTATCAAAGGGGAGCAGCCCTCTTTACAGATAAAGCCCTGCGCCGGTATGAATCATATACGGTTGGAGATCGCTATGAAAGTTACACTTTGCTCAAGCGCATCGTAACCCTCGCAGATGTGATGGGCAACTCAACCCTGCGCAGGGAAACCAATGTCCAAGCGATCACCCGACTGGCTCAAGAACCCGTGAGCCCAAAACTTTCTCCGGCAATCGCAACACCCGTAGTCAGCCTCAACAGTTATTGGAAAGCCTTTATCCAATGGCAAAACACCCCCGCTACATTCCCTCATAGACTGCCAGCCACGACCCCTGAAGCGCTCATCCCCTATCCTCTTAAACAATCAAAAATTCAGAATAATAGCCTAGAAATTCTAGAGGCACGCCGTAGTTTTTCAGACGCTACCCTGACTTATCAAATCGCATTACGCAACACAACCGGAAAAATTGAAACATTGCGTATTAAAGATCACTTTCAGCTCGGGGAAGAGGGGTGGTATATTGTGCTCCGCGAACCCGCATGATGTCGAACTTACACCTATCCCCCAGTCTACAACGGGCAATCTTAGAGTGGGATGTGCAGACCTGGAGCCACGCCTTATACTTGTGGGAAAACCATCTACCCCATAATCTAAAGGGCCTAAAGGGTTTAGAAATAGGCGCTCGGCGCGGGGGGCTCAGCCTTTATCTAGCCATAAAAGGCGCTCACATGATCTGCAGCGATCTTCACAGTCCTGAAGCAGCGGCTAGCCCACTCCATCAGCGCTACCAAGTCGAGTCTCATGTCAGCTACCAAGCAGTGAATGCTTTGGCTCTCCCGTTTCCCGACCAAAGTCTGGATCTAATCGCCTGTAAATCAGTGTTAGGAGGCCTAAAACGCAATAATCAAGCAGATCTTAAACAAATGGCGCTCCGTGAGATACAGCGTGTGCTCAAACCGGGCGGATACCTACTCCTGGCCGAAAATTTAGCCGGAAGCCAAGCCCACCTTTTTCTCAGACAGCGCTTTCAAGCCTGGGGCCATTATTGGGAGTATCTCACCTGGGACAACCTCCCAGATCTGCTCAAACCCCTGGAAATTATTGCCTTAGAAGCCCACGGCATCACTGCTTTGTTAGGACGCAACGAACAACAACGTCATTGGCTAGCCCAACTGGATCAACGTTTAGAAATACTCACGCCACCACAGGTCCGTTATATGGCCTGTGCCCTGGCCCGTCAGCCCCAAGAACTTAAGGTACAATGATGTATGCGTTTTTCTGAACATCCCCCAGAACCGGTGAATCAAGCCAGCGCCTCCTGGGGCTTTTGGTTAGCCCCCGTCTTGTTGTTACTGGGCAGCTCCTTTTACCTACAAAATCCCTCTTCCCTCCCTGTGCAAACGCAACCCTCCCCCCCAACGATAAGTGCAACAGCGACTCCCCCACCTGTTGCAACTTTGCGTCCCTTGGTAACCAATCTCCAAGAAAATTTAGCTTCAGAACTCACCAAAGGTCAAGCTGAAATCAGTTTTTCCCAAAGTCAAGTTCGTTTGCACTTACAAGCTGGATTGTTTTTTGACAATGGCTCAGCTTTATTTCAGCCCCGNNCCCCGCGCCCGCGCATTATTGCGCACCTTGGGACGGAGCCTACAGGAAAACCCTTGGAAGATTGATATCGAAGGGCACACCGATGGCAAACCCTTAGCCTTTGGCCCCTACCCTACCAACTGGGAACTTTCCTCTGCACAAGCCAGCCAATTGGCCCGAGAACTGATTCGCGTGGGCATCACGGCCACGAATCTGCGCGCTATTGGTCGAGCTGATACCGCCCCTCGCGGCAACTTCAACCGCCGCATTGATTTGATCATTTACGCTTCAGGAGAATAAACATGTCTGAAATGCTCATCCCTCGCCGGGTGCTGTTTGGCAATCCGCAAAACTTATCCCCACGTCTATCCCCGGACGGCAACAAGCTCGCTTTAGTGGCACCCGATGAGGGCGTGCTCAATCTCTGGATACGCAGTTTGGAAGATATAGAAGCGCAGGTGATTACCCAAGACCGAGATCGGGGCATTCGCAACTATTTCTGGTCCCGTGACGGCAAACAGCTCTTGTACCTTCAAGATCGCGGGGGCAACGAGAACTGGCGTCTGTATGGTGTTGATATTACGACCCAAAAAGTATCCGATTACACCCCCTTTGAAAATGTACAGGTCCAGATTCTCCACCAAGACAAACATTTTCCCGATGAGCTGATTATCGCCCTTAATCTCGATAATCCCCAAGCTCATGATGTATATCAATTACATCTGCCAACCGCCACCCTCACTAAAATTGCCAATAACCCTGGCAACATTCTCGGCTGGGTACCCGATGCCCAACTCAATATCCGAGCTGCAGTTGCCGCCCAGCCCGATGGATCGATGAGTCTCTTATATCGCAAAACCCCCACTGACGATTGGAAAACCCTACGCAGTTGGGGCATGGCAGACAGTCTGAATAGCAGCCCATCCCATTTTTCACGCGATGGTAATACCTTGTACCTGCTCGATTCACAAGGGGCCAACACCTCCCGCCTGATTGCTCTGAATGTCGAAACCGGACAGGAACAAGTATTGGCAGAAGACCCACACTTCGACGCCGGGCATCTGATGATTCACCCTGACACTTATGAAATTCAAGCCTTGACTTTTGTCAGAGCCCGCGAAGAATGGCAGGTCTTAGACTCCAGCATTGTTGCAGATATGCAGGCTTTGGCCAGCCTCTGCCCCGGTGATTTTACCCCCATCAGCCGCGATGATGCGGATCAAAACTGGTTGGTACAATACGACCAAGACAATGGGCCTGTTCATTATTATGTCTACCACCGCCCCACCCAAACAGGAAAAGCCCTGTTTGTCCATCAACCGGCCCTGCTGGATTATCAGCTCGCCCCCATGGAACCGATCACGGTTACCGCACGGGATGGTATCACCTTACATGGTTATGCCACTTTTCCCCGAGGCCTTGAACGGGAAAATCTGCCGATGGTTGTCAATGTACATGGGGGCCCTTGGTGGCGAGATACCTGGGGATATCACCCGGAGGCCCAATGGTTGGCCAACCGGGGTTATGTGTGTTTACAACTCAATTATCGCGGTTCTACAGGTTATGGCAAAGACTTCCTCAATGCGGGTGACCGGGAATGGGGGGGCAAAATGCACCTCGATCTGATTGACGCCATTGAATATATGATCAACCAAGGTTGGGTTGACCGGGATCGGATTGGTATTTATGGCGGTTCTTATGGGGGTTACGCAGCTTTGGTAGGAGCCACCTTTACGCCCGACGTCTTCCGCTGCGCGATTGACATGGTGGGCCCAAGCAGCCTGATTACACTCATTCAGTCCTTCCCGCCTTATTGGGCCGCCATGCTCGACAATTTTAAGCGGCGGGTCGGTGACCCCGACACGGAATCCGAGTTCTTAAAGTCGCGCTCCCCGCTGTTCCACGTTGATCAGATTCAAGTCCCTTTACTCATTGCCCAAGGAGCCAATGATCCCCGGGTTACAGTGATCGAAGCGGAGCAAATTGTGGGCGCGCTGAAAGAAAAAGGGATTGCTCATGAGTATATGTTGTTCCTTGATGAAGGTCATGGTTTGGCCAAACCTGAAAATCGCATGCAGTTTTATGCAGCCGTTGAACGCTTCTTACAAAACCATCTTGGTGGACTGTGTGAGCTGAGCTAAAACCTAGTCTTAACCTTGTTAAAAGGTCGCCTTAAAGGGCGACCTTTTCGTATTATAGGAAGGCTAATTTTTATTGACAAATAGGCAATTTATGCTTAAATATTTGCAACATTTATTTACACTTCTTTACATTAAGCACCTATAATTTGTATCAGTGGGTGTGTATCCAAACTGATTAACCATACACCTAAGGGTTGAGGTATCGAGGTATGTCAAGGTCTCGCCAAAAGGGTTCTGCATTGGTGCTTGTAGCGATGATGGCAGTACTTATTCTTATGTTTGGTGTCTTAAGTACTACATCAGCCATCAATGCTCAACAAGACACCGTTAAGACGTTTCGTCGCAATGTACAAGCAGTTAACGTCGCTAAAGCAGGTATCCAAGACACTATCGGCTGGTTTAAACGTCAAGATCTCCAGCCAGTGAGCCAAAGAAACCCTCATGACCCACCTTATGCCTGTCCCGACCTTGCTTTCAATCCTAAGTATGATCCCGATGATGCAGCTAAAAGTGATACCGATGATCCTAACATAGGAATAGTCCGTGATTCTTTTATTGGTGGAACAGGTGGTAATCTATTTGGTCGCTATATTGTCCGTAAACGTCAATCCTGTTCCGATAGCAACCCTCAGGCAGTACGTGATATTACAGTGAGTAGAGGAAAAAACACCTCTGATGCAAATGACAGCAGTTATCGAGGCGAAGGGATTTCATGGTATATCGAAAGCGAAGGTGTAATTTACCAGCGTAACGACCCAGATAAAGAACCTGACGAAGCACCTAACCGCATTCTTGATCGTTCACGTGTAGGAATTGAAATTAATCGTGTTTCCATCACAACCCCTGTACAAGCTCCAGTTATGGTTTGGGGCAGTGGCACGGCATCAAATTTAGGTGGAACTTGTGACTTATTAGGTGACTTAAATAGTCAATATGCTCGCGCCTACAAAAGTGCTAACCCGACAGGTACTCCTCGTATTTCTCCCATCATTCCTCAGGACAAATTTGCCTTAGCCAGCAACCAAGGTTTAACTCCTGAAGATATTTTTGCTGTTTCAGAAACAGAGTTGTTTGCCATGTCGGATAAAACTTATGCAAGTATTAATGAAATTGAGCGTGAAGGCATCACCAATAATCGTAAAATCCCTCTTTCTATCGCAGTCATTAATAGTGGCATCAACTTTACCACAACAAATACAACTTCCTTTACGGGCTCAGGTGTCTTGTATGTGAATGGTGATTTATCCATCCAGGATGGCATTCCCTTTTCTTATACGGGTCTGGTTTATGTCAAGGGAACGCTAACACTAGGAGCAGGAACAAGTATTGCTGGAGCTATTGTAGCGAACAGAGTCGTATGTAACCCATCAGGGGGACGTGCCTATATTGAGTATAGTTCAAGTGTACTGAACCTCATGCGACGTACTTTGGGTTTATACCGTGAGAATAATATGACTTATAAAGTGCTTAATTAAGGGATAGGTTGAGGAGCAAAGAATGAAAAGAATGCCCACAAAGTGGATACAAAAAGGTCTAACCCTAATTGAAGTCATGTTTGCCGCAGCCGTTTTGGGAGTAGTTGTTCTAGGAGCAACATCATTTCAGCAAATTGTAATCCGTACAACCCAAAATACTGGTGATCGCGTATTTGCAGCTCAAAAAGCAGTTCAAATCTTCGAGGAGCTACGTGCTTTTGTTCAAGCAAACCAAGAAGATGCCCTCAACAGTTTACAAAGTTATAATGATGTTACTTATAGTCCAATTCTCACCGCTGAACGAATCACAAATCCAGCAGATCCGCTCAGTAAGAACGTAGTCCTTAGCCAAGCCAATAACACTTGGAAGTATGTACGCAAAATCACTGTAACTGATATTCCCAATGATGCTAATGCAAAGAGTGTTACCGTTTCTATCTTTTATGGCGACCCCAATGATGTCAATGCAATACATGGAAATAAACCCTTAGCAACCACATCCGGTATTCTTAAAACCAATATAGGTAAGAGCCCCCCCACCCAAGTTTATGACATGTATGTCATTGCTTTAGAAAGTGTACCAGCTTGGTGGGCCGATATTTCAACCATTCGCCCTATTTATGAAAACACCATGATAGACATGGGCAACCGCAACCCGGGTCTCGAATTTCGCAAACACGTGATCAGCCGTATGAGTTATGGGCGCGACCCTTTTTATATGCCCTATATCAACACAGCTGGGGAAGTGGGTGCACAGGCTCTACCCTGGATTTACCTTTATCCTGGCAAAATCCAGTTCAATACCACAACAAAGGCCAATGAATATTATGTCGAGCAAAACATCTTAGGTAGAAAGCGGACTGATGGTCCATCAACAACCCAAGATGGAGGCTCTATTTATTCTCCTTATAAACCCAATAGTCAACGTATTGGCACCAATGCTATTTATACGCCAACCAATGGACACATAAATAAGCATCGTGACTATGCAATTGCAGACTCATTTAATTATGCGGTCAGATACCACGAAGAAGTCGCTATGCAAACACGTCTGTTGGCTGAACTCGATCGTCAGATTGCAGCAACGTCCGACTTGCAAAGCAAGAATATTTTACTTGAGAAAAAGCGTTTAGCCAGTGAACCCAGCTTGCGTATGCTACTGGAAGAAATGAACTCGAACCCAGACAAATATCTAAACGCAATGATTGTCAACTTGCATGCCGAGCTGGTACCCGTCCCCCCCATTCGTAACTACTCAGACCCAGCTAAAAAAGTTGGTTTTGCTGATGATGGCACCGTTAGTAACAATGAAATCAATTATTACCGCCACAAACGAGTAGTCACTCATCCCGAACGGATACATTATGAAAATGATCAACGAGCTAATATTCAGCTTCGTGTTCATCCATTTGAAGTAATCCCCCCCGGAACAAATACATTACCTACAAGTGTTGATTTCACAGAAAACCCAACTCAAGATACACTCGACACAATTACACTGTTTGTTCCCACCGATGGGCCAGGTAGAAGCCCCTATAATCCCGACGAGCCTGGATTTTTGAGTAACCCTAATATTTCAGACCCACATAACAACATTGGGTTAGAGTTCAATCGTGTGATTGGTAACCCCAGCGGAGGGAACACGCCTAATGCAGTTCCATACAAGTGGCGGAGGGCCAGTGGTTCAAATTTCATGAAGATCACTAATAGCGATATTATTGTGCCTGGTCAGGATAACAGCGCAGTTCAGCTATTAGGTCAAATTCATAGTGTAAATGGAACTGGAACCGATCCTTATATTGACATAATACGTGACGACAATGCCATTGATGGCGTGTCAAAAGCATTTTCGAGCACTGGGAGCATTAGTACGCTATGTGAACAGATTTGTAACGAACGCTTTATTATTGGCGGACGCAACTCTGAATATGCTCATCGTCGTATTGTCCGTGTCCGTTCCATTGATAGTCCAGCACTGACGAGTCCAAACCGTTGGCGGATAAGACTTTACCCTGGTGAGAATACAGCCAATGCATTTAACCGTGCTATCCCCGAAAATGTAGGTTATCTCATGACACGGCATCGTGATTATCATGTTACGCACAATCCTACTGTTTATGGCACAACACGTAATGGAATATTGATTACACTGTTCAATACCCCCACACGCCATCAGGCGAACGGCACCAGCGGTGGTGGGCTTCACACAAACCGTCGTTTATATGGAATGGAATACATCCCTGCCCCTGTCAGAAACCCTAATGAAGGCTCAAACTACACTTTTGAGTTTGGAAAAGAAGATCTAACGAGTACAACTTCGTCAAATGCTAATGCTAAAAATACAGCTCGTTGGCGTATTCTTTTAAATGCTGGTAGTCGTAACGAACTTCAGAATCGTGTGATGACAGTCGAGACTCGTATTGGTCCTCGGATTTACGATGTTCGTGCAATTGGAGGAAATTTACCTCCAGGTTTTACTTATAATGCCAACGCAGATGTGTCTATGCGTCCACAAGTACTTGAAGCAAGCTTGGAAGAAGGACTTAATGGAGATGGTGATATTTACCGTCCCAACTCACCTACAGGTGTAGAGCATGATACAATTCCACGTCCATTCCCTCATAACGTCTCACGGACCTATGTACACATAGGTGGGGTGGGTGTACCTACAACAGAATTTAACCAATTCCTTGGGGATCCTCGTCTTATGCCATATGCCGATATTAAGGCAATTCATGGCTACAACTGGTTTGCTTACAGCAACAAATGTGACTCAAACAAAGACAGTTTTGCCAACGATTGTAGTGCCCCAGGAAACGGAGATGAAGCTGGTGGGGGTTACTCCCATTACAACCGTAAAAAGAATTTAGGTTGGTCAAGTGTTGAGGGTGACATGAACCGTTTGTTTGCACTTTATACAGACGGAATCATGAAATCCAAGTCTATTTACAATAGCATTTCTGGATATAGCAGTTATTATTACGGAATTGGCGGTGAAATTGGGACTGACAGCAATAACACCACATTTCCAATCCGTCGTACACCATTCCAAACAAGTTCAAGCACCAGCACTTTTGACAGTACTGATAATACAAACGTTAACGTCTTTAACAGCGGCAATGACCGCTATATCCAAAGCACAAGTGGTTCTTTCCGTTGGTTTGCTAATGCTTGGATGGGTGAATTATTCCCTGATGAAGCAGATCGCTTTTGGTTAGAAAATGGGAATTTACCCACCCAAGATTATGCCGCCACCCATGCGGCAACAGACTCCACTTGGCCAAGTAGTTTAAACACTCGCTTTTATAGAATAAGCTATAACGACAATGCGGCTTATTTTGGAAGCAACGACTACTCCAACACAGGAGCTGGTGCTAGGCCCCTGGCTACCCGTAGAAAAGCAACTGCTAATGATGGATCAGCTGCTTTTATGAATGGGAACAGCCTAGGCTCAGGCTCTAACCGCCTCAATCATATATCACGTGGTAATACCGATCTGGCACAACTCACATTCGGTACAAATGATGCTGGTCGATATTTGATTGACTCGTTTAATTTGTCAATGCCTGGTTTATTAGCAGCAGCTCGTCCATTTAAAGTAGATGCGGGAACATTCTCTGGAAATGGTTATGGGGATGCAGAAATTTCTAATAAACGTAACCGGATACACCATTTAAACGTAAAAACAGGCCAAACATCAGGCTCCGCAAGCTCAGAGAACGTTTATTATAGACAACAAGCTGACAACTCCGAAACAGCGAGTGGAATCTTGAAGTTAACCCGTCCTAGCAACACAGATCTAACGGGGTATGTTCTGATTAATGGATTGAGCCCTTCGCGTGATGATGGACCAGCGATTTTGGCACGTTTAGCCCAAGGCTCCATGATGCAAGCATTTCTTGCAGGCGGTGACTTTACCGGTAGCAAAACAACTGCTAGTGCATCAGGACGTATTGTACAGCTGCCTAGACTGGAGATCTCATACCCTAAAGCAGGCGCATCTCTAAAAGCAGATACCCCCGCTCTTAATGTAACGGCGAAACTCGCTTGGCGGCGTTGGGATGGACAAAAATACACCAACTCTTATAATGATGATTGGCATGAGTCAATGAATTTACGCCTACAGCTCAAGTACTCTTTAGATGACGGTCGTACTTGGTATTTTGTAGGTGATGGAAACGCAACTCGTTACGACCGACTCTCAAATGGGATATTTTACCCGCAACATGAATGGGGTACACAAACACCGTTATTGGTAGCAGAACAAGAACGAGGAGGACCCGCTTGGAATGTTTCCGCTTGGACACAAGTTCAAGAAAAAACGCCCGTCCTCATCCGTTTAGAATGCTTCCGTGCAGGTTACGAAAACCAAGGTTACAGCTACCATGAGGTCCGCGTGACTATGGGTAACCTGTAATGAACATACGGCTTAATGAGCGTGGTTTCAGTATTGTTGAACTCATCATTTCAATTGGGATACTTACACTCATTGTAGGCATTGTCTTACAATACCTCTCTGATAACCGTAAGCAACAATTAATCATGCGAGCTCAAAATGAGATGAAAATCATGAGCCAACAAGGTTTGACTCGTTTATCATCAAATCTTGCGCAAACCAAGCGTATTTTTGATCGTGCGGGCACAGGAGTATCCTTATTTGCTTATAACGCCGCAAACCCTGCAACAAACAAATGGGAAATAGGGAAAGCACCTCCACCGATACCAGGCGTGCGACTTCCCTATACACAGTTATTGGGCTCTTTGGCTCCCGAACGGAACTGTAATAATTCGCCAACCAACTACTTTTGGCCATCTGCAGTTGGAAATACACTTGCCTATGCACAAATGGTAGGCTCTTTCTCAGATTTTCCGGTCACAAACCGGCGCAGTATTGACATTTATCGTTTTAACTATGTTTATATCACTGACTATGCTAACCTCTCTAGTGGGGAAAAAAACTATATCCACGTAAGCTCAAACAATCGATTACCGGCACAAGAGCTAATAGAATGGCAAAGTGTTACGTATGCGGATTACCAACAATTGCAAAATTACTTAGCAGATCCAGACAACAGTGCAGCAGATAGAACAGCCATTCTGTCTGCTATCCGCAATAGCCCTAATGGGGCCAAATTTGCTTGGGATACTTCAGTTAACAACTTAGTGGCAACCGCAGCTCCATTCCCTTTTTATCAAATTGCTGGCAGTGTCACAGGAGATAGTGGCCACCGTTTGCGATATGGTAGACATTTCAACGTCATGCGTATGAAAAGCGATGGAGAAATGGTTTATAGTATTGCTTATAACCGGCGTACAACCAACGGAGCAGGCAATTTCCCTATTCGTCCAGAAGTACCACAATTTTTTAGAGCTCAACCCAGCCCACCCTGTCCCAGCGCATTACCAACACCACAGGCTACTACAGCCGCTGACTTCTCCTTTCCAAGGGGATTTGAAGTCATGGTAGTAGGGCCAGCCAGTGGCCGTAAGGTCATGATGTATAGCACGCTCAGTGCGCGTACAAGTTTTGGATTTCTCGCTTCTTACCCTGAAATCCAAATCACAGCAGTCAAAGATCTATAAACAGAAAATCTGCTAGGTCTGTCATTCTTTAAGATTCTGTAAAGAGTTGATTGGGCTGCGTCATATCAAGGTAGTTCAGCTGCTATACAGTGATTAGACAAGCTCTGATCATAGGAGGACAAAGCCATACGAGTTGGATTTTTGCACATGCGTGGCAAGGACTATGAGCAGACAAAAGCCCTGGGACCACTGGGATTAGGTTACCTGTCCGGGTACCTCAAACACGCCCTCAACTTTTCTGATGAAGACATTGTGTTGGAAGTCGACAACCCAGATAAACTCTTGCGTCATGGCCCAGATATTATTGGGGTATCTTCTTTTACGGAAACCTTTGAAGATGTCATTAAGGTGACCCGGCACCTGAAACGTGTTGCTCCAGAAATTCCGATCATTGTTGGTGGGGAACATATCTCAGCGCTACCGGAAAGCTTGCCGGAAACAGTTGATATCGGCGTTTGTGGTGAGGGAGAAGAAACCTTCACCGACATTATCCGTCTTTACCTCAACAACCAAATGACCCCTGAAAACCTCGCCGAAATCAAAGGAATTGTCTTCTGGCATAAAGGTGAACGTGTAGTTACTCCGGCTCGCAACTGGATTATGGATCTGGATTCCATCCCGATGCCGGACCGTTTCTTATTACATCGTGACGATGAGATTTGGCAACAGGCCATCTTTACCGCCCGAGGTTGTCCTTACAAATGTACCTTTTGTGCCTCGACCAAATTCTGGCAGAAAACCCGTTATCACTCCGTTCAACGGGTTGTAGATGAATTGGAATTCATTGTTGAACATTTCCCCAAACAACCCTTAATTGGCATCAATGATGATCTTTTCCCACTGAATAAAAAGCGTATGGCCCAAATGGTAGAAGCAATCCGCGCCCGCGGCTTACACAAAAAAGTTGGGTTCACCCTCAATGCCCGCGCCAGCGTTTTTGATGACGAGATTGCCGAAATGGTTGCCCGCATGAATGCCCAAATTGTCTGTTTTGGGTTTGAGTCAGCCTCTGATCGCATTCTCAAACAGCTCAAAGGTAAAACATCCGCCTCAGAAAACCAGCGAGCCCTCGATTTGTGCGAGAAATATGGATTCACCGTTGTTGGCAACTTTATGGTTGGCTCTACCCATGAAGAGCCCGAAGACATGGCCCGCACTTACTGGTTCATCCAACGCAACCGCGACCGGATTTGGCGTCCTTCAATTTGTTTCTCAACACCCTTTCCGGGCACTGAGTTCTGGTGGGAAGCGAGAGATCGCCAACTGATTGGTGATGACTTTGCACACTGGAATGTACTTGATTTGGGTTTTGTCAAAGGCGAATCCATCTACATGAATCAACACGTCAGTGTTGATGAGTTTGCACCTATTTTTGAACAATTTACCACCAGTTTTAATCCTGGCATGGATCGCTCCAAGAGCCAGTTTTTCGAAACCCGCTTTAAGCTCAGTTATCTTGAGAGTGTGTATGAGCGTCTTGCCCCCGAATTGGAGCAATGCCAACGGGTTCTTGAAATCAGTGGTGAGGGTTTACGCGTGATTGAGGCCTTACAAACGCTTCCAGCCGGGCTCCTTGAACGCCGCTGTATCAGCCAAGGAAATGTCGAACTCACTGACCTTCAAGGCCCCTTTGATCGCATTATTTTGACCCATGCCCTTGAAAAAATCCAGCACCCCGAACAACTCTTGGCGCAACTGACGCCCCTTTTGAGCGCCGGGGGAGAGTTGTTGGTTCTCAGTTACAATGCTTGGCACGCCTCATTTTTAACCACGCTGCTCTATGGCAATTGGCGTCCCCAATATTTTGGCATACACCAAAAGGACCACCTCCATTATTTTACGCCACCCAAGTTACAGAAATTACTGACCCAGCACGGATTTCGCACCCGCGAAATTGAGCATCTCAAAATCGAGCATGGGGACTTTGAGCCTTTTTACGAACAAATTGCGCCCTTATTAGAAGGGGCTTTACCCCTCGAAAACATGAAACAAAGTGCAGATGCATTCAGCCTTTTATTACGCCTGCAAAGGAATACACTCCCACTGCTGATTGCAGAAGCAGAGATAAGTGTACCGGTTCAAAAAGAGTCTCTGGTTAAGCTTCCTCTGCTCAATCTGTGATATGATTCCAGCCTCCTCATGAAACTTCTTCTTTACCCTCTGCTTAACCACGAGACGGCGGCAGCGGCCCAATCTATGGCTGTAGGAACTGATTATTACAGTGCCTACAGTCTGCTTGCTCTGAAAGCCTATATTCAGCATCACTTTCCCACCCTCCATGTCGTCATGGAATTAGAATTACCCAAAGCGATTCGCCAGCGACCAGACCTGATTTTGCTTTGGAGCAACTCGCTCTGCTTCAACAAAGCCAAAAGCGCTGCAGAAATTTTTCGCATCAATATCGGCTGCCCCCAAATTTTGGCTGGCCCTCATATCTCAGCGCTGCCCCAAACACTGCCTGAGCAGATTGAGATCGGCCTCATTGGTGAGCCCGAGGCCACTCTGCACCAACTTTTACCTATTTTTCTTAAGGATCCCCGGCCT
>DLGM01000231.1 GCA_002482705.1 Cyanobacteria bacterium UBA7694 | reverse complement strand
CCGACCATGGAGCAGCCCGAATACAATATGTTCAACCGTGAAAAAATCGAAAAGGAATACCTGCCCCTGTATTCATCCATCGGTCTTGGCACCACCATTTGGAGCCCCCTGCACAGCGGGATTCTGACCGGTAAATACAACAATGGAATTCCCGAAGGCAGCCGCATGACTGTAGACGGCTACGAATGGCTGCGCAAAATGATGGAAACTGAAAAAGGACGTGAGCGTCTGGCCAAAGTGCGCGAAATGACGAGCATTGCCCAAGAGCTGGGGATCAGCATGGCGGAGATGGCTTTGGCTTGGTGTCTCAAAAACCCCCATGTCAGCACCGTCATCACCGGGGCTTCCAAACCCGAACAGGTCACCCAAAACATGAAGGCCCTCGATGCCGTCGCCAAACTGACCCCCGACGTCATGGCCAGCCTGGAAGGCATTCTGCAAAACAAACCAGAACAGCCTCAAGATTTCCGGGGCTAAACTGCAGCGTAAAAGGGGCCGGAATGGCCCCTTTTTTTATGGGCGCACAGGTCCCACCGCTTCCAACTCAGCCAAGGGAGCCATGCGTGCCCGCAACAGTTGCAGGCGATTGCCCACCCGTTGAAAACTGTCCACTTGGCCCAAGACCTTCAGCAGAGCATCTTCCGTTTCCATACCCGTCAGACAAAATTTTTCGGTGGCTGCTATCTGAGTAAAACGCAGGCGCTGATGGGGCTGCACTTCATAATTGCCCATCAACTGATTACAGCCGCCAAAGCCAGATAAACTCAACCCAGAGGCTTGGAACGCCAAATAAGGCGTCTGAGCCCCTTTTGTAACACTCACCGGATTTCCCATCAAGGCCTGCAACTGCCAGCGGGTTTCAACCAGGGGCAAACTGTCGAGGTCCTGGATTTTGAGCAATTGCAGGGGCATGGGCGCATCACCAATGGTTTTGCCGTCGATGTCCAACTGCTCTAAAATATTTTCACCAACGCGGTAATGGCTGACTCCGTCTGAGGCGTGCTGCAAACGAATTTTACTGCCTGCCTCATTCCAAATAAAGTGGCCCTGCTCGGTCAAAGGTTCTTCGCTGCGCCCCAAATAACGAGTTTGCAAGACATACGTCAAATCGGATTTGAGTTCAAGCTGGGTTTCAATACCCATACAGTCGGCACAGGGTAAAACCCCTTTGTAAACCCCGGCCCAGTCGAGCGAGTTGGCGCTATTGTGAGCGGGATCGGGGTTAAAATCAGGGTCTGGCACCTGTTTTTGACAGGCCCCCAAGCATAACAGACTGGCTGCTAACAGGCTCCAAAAGGCTAAAGGCTTCATTGTCACGCTCCTGACAAGTGTTCGGTCTCAACATAGCCCAAACACCCTGACTTGTAAAGCCAGCAGCCACACAGGGTGTGGCTGCTGAGAATCAAGACGGCGGGAGGGTATTGTCTCCCTGATATGCTCCCCAGTCAGTACTTAAGCCACGGGCATTGCCCAACACATCCGTGCCAGGCACCGGAGTCAAACCAGCCAAAAGACGCATACCGCTGCCGTTACTCAGACGCAAGCCTGCCTGGGCCAAGTCCCAGAAAGCCATTCCCGTCACGCCAAAAGGCATTGTGACATCGACAAAATTGCTGGAATCAATATCGACCCCGGTCTGGGTAGAGTCAAACAGTGAAATATCTCCAGGCAGATCCGTGGCATGGAAAATAGAGCCACCCAAGTCAACCGGGTTGGGGCTCCCCCCAGTAGAGTCATAGATATTCACATCTGTACTATTGGGCGTAGTATTGTTCGAGAAAGTAGAATAACGCACCCGGATCGGCTGTGTGCCCCCGGTGCTCAGGGCCATGGCCCCTCCTTGCCCCCGGTAGCCGTTGCTCACGTCCGCACTCGCTGTCACCTGATTGCCGACAAAAACACCATTGGTCAGATTGAGAGCATTGCTCAAAGTGCCGTTGTCATAACTCAAAGACAAAGCGCCCCCATAACTGGTCGCCGTGTTCTGGTTAAAAATGACCCGGTTGGCGGTCACCTGCGAGGCCAGGTTTTCGATCGGGTTGGACAAAATCAGCAAACCGCCCCCAGTGCCCCGATTCATATCGTTCATATTGCCGTTTGGCTCAAGCGCCTGATTCTTGTCAAACAATATGTTTTCGAGCGTGGCCTGTGACGCCTCAACCAATAAACCGCCCCCATTGATCGCCTGGTTATTGATGAACTGGCTATTGTAAAAGGCTGAGGACGTGGCATACACCAAAGCTCCCCCCGCATAATAAGAGATGTTGCCCTCAAAACGACTATTTTCGACCCGCGTATTGGCACTGAGATAAAGCCCGCCACCAGAATTGCCATAATCGGCACTGCTTCCCGACTGGTTGTTTTCAAACACGGCATTGTTCACCTGTAACTGACGCGTGACATTATTGCCACCATACAGAGCCAAACCGCCCCCAAGGCGGTGGGAACGATTCAGTTCAAACCGGCAGTTTTCAAAATCGATCAGGTTGTTGAGGCTGTAGACCCCACCGCCATGGTAAGCGGCGGAATTGGCGCGAAAAACCAAATTGGTGAGCGAGATATTGGTAAAACCAGAGGCCCACAAACCGCCGCCGCGCCCTTGTTGTGCTTCTCCACTGGCATTAC
>DLGM01000341.1:10644-13214 GCA_002482705.1 Cyanobacteria bacterium UBA7694 | reverse complement strand
CACGGGAAATGCCCATCGAAGACTCGACCCAGGCCTGGGACGAAACCAAAGCCCCCTGGATTCCCGTTGGGCGGATTACGATCCCGACCCAGCGCTTCGACAGCCCTGAGCAAATGAGCTTCTGCGAAAACATGTCGTACACGCCCTGGCACTCCCTGCCGGAGCACAAACCCCTAGGTGCCGCCAACCGCGCCCGCAAAAGCGTGTATGAAGCGGTATCCGAGTTCCGCCACAGCCATAACAAAGCCGTGCGCCGCGAACCCACCAGCCACAATATCTTGTAGGCACTGGCCTGCGGACAGAGGAATAACCCCTATGAATCTCAACGCAATCAAAAACCGTTTGCTTGGTAGTTGGAAAGGCACCAACAACCTGTATCTCCGTTGGATGACCCCACAGGAATACCCGTCCGCCGGTACGCTGCACATAACCCCAACCGTAGGCGGCAAATTCCTGGCCCTAAGTTATACCTGGAGCCATGAAGAGCAGCCTCAGGAAGGCCTGATTTTAGTGGGTTATGAAGCCAGCAAAGACATTGTCCACGCTTCCTGGATTGATTCTTGGCACGCAAATGAAAAACCCATGGCCCTCACAGGTACCATCACCCTTCAAGGCAACCTCGATATGGGTGGCAGCTACTCAGTAGAAAACCATCCCGACTGGGGTTGGCGCATTGTGCTCACCCCCGCTGATACAGCGCTGCAAATGCGCATGTACAATGTCACCCCGGAAGGGGAAGAAGATTTAGCTGTACAGGCCGACTATCACAAACAGGCCAACTCATGAGCCTCACGGCAAACCCATAAAATGGCTCCATCCTTTGCGATCAGACCAAGGTCCCTGCGGTAACACACACGCTTAGCGGATTGTTGCCCCCCAAAGCCACATAAACTGAACAAGAATTAAGCCTTTTTTAGCCTGTTCATAACGCCAAGTGCGTCAGATGCTCCCGCCACAGGGGATAATAAGAGCATGCATCCTCAAGACTATGCCCAAGACCTGTGCCTAATGGCTGCGGCCCTGTTGCAGCAGGCAGAAGCCACCGGAGAGGGCAGTTGGATGGAAGATGCCATTGAATGTTACCAGCAAGCCATGGCCTATGATCCCGAGCGGATCGAGCCCTATTTGGCCCTGGGTTATCTGAGTTTGCTCCACCAGCAACCAGAAACAGCCCGGCCATTTCTACTCAAGGCCCAGGCGATTGATCCCTTCGACCCACAGCTGCACGGCCTGTGGGACACCCTCGAATCTGTTGCCCAGGAGATTGCCCCATGACCGATATCAGCAGCTACAAACTGAGTTTGACCTATCAAGGCAGCCAGCCCCAGATCCAGCCTACCGAGCTGGGGATTGACCCCACCGTCGCTGGCACCACCACTGATCAGGTGCTCGATCTGTCCGATGCCAGCCAACTGGCGGCTGAACTCACGCAGCAAGATTTGAGCCAGGTCAAGGCGATCAAAATTGGCAGCACCTATCTGGCCACCCCGGATGCCAAAGTGCTGCGCACCCTCGCCGAACAGCTCAAGAGCGTGTGCGTCGACAACAAAGGCCAGTTGCGCAAAGACTTCCAGTACATCGACTTTGCCAGCAAAACCAACCCCGCCGCCGCCAATGGCAGCATTACCACCAGCATGGTGCTGAACGTGGTTGGCCCCGAGCCCAATGACGGTTATGTCAATACCAACCAACGCGACCTGATTGGCGGGGTGCACCTGATTCAGCCCAACGACAATTTGGTCAATATTGCCCGGTTGGTGTACGGCGGCAGCGAGGGCGACGTGCTCAAAAATGCCCAGCGCCTGGCCAACTTTAACGGTTTTGCCGACCCCAATAAAATTCCCCAGGGCAAAACCCTGTATCTGGTGGATGACACCTTTTTAACCACGATTTCGTCCAAGCCCCCGAAGGCCGCCGTGGAAGGGGCGGAGGCCGCTGCCGCCGCTGACTGCCTGACCCACCCGGACGCGGAGGTGCCCTGTGAGCACCCCATCGATCGCGGCGCCGAGCTGTACACCGAAGACCCGCCCACCCTGCAAGGGCTGATGCGCTTTATGGGCAAGGACGTGTTTGAGCTGGTGAAAAACTACGAGCACACCGAAGCCAAAATGTACTGGGATGGCGGGGCCAAGGGCAAGGGTTACCCGACCATTGGCGTGGGCCACCTGATCAAGCCCGGTGAAAAGCTCAACGGCAAGAACCTCATGACCGCGACCTTAACCCCGCAGGAAATTGAGCAACTGTTTGTCAAAGACCTGACCGAACACGCCGAGCCGCTGATTGAACATTTGCGCCCGGAAGTGCTCAAGGGCATGAACCGCAACCAGCTCACGGCGCTGGCCTCGCTGGCCTTTAACATTGGCCCCGGCGGCATTGACCGCAAGGGGCGCAAGCTGGGCTTTAAATATTCGCCGGTGGTCACGGCTTTAAACAGCACCACGGGGACCCCGGAAGAACGCCTGAAAAAAGCCTCGGATGGTTTTGCGCGCCACATTTTTAGTAAAGGTCAGCGCCTGAATGGGCTGGTGTCGCGCCGTTTGGGTGAGCGCACGCTGTTTTTGCGCCCGGAT
>DLGM01000341.1:0-10633 GCA_002482705.1 Cyanobacteria bacterium UBA7694 | reverse complement strand
CCCCGCCGATTTGCCCGGTTATGATCGCCCCAAATTAAAGGCCTATATCGACAACCTGAACAAGGTGGAAGGTGCCAACACCGTCAGATACGACGATATGTGGCCGCCGAGCCGTCCGCGCGCCAAGCGGAAATAACCCATGACCCGCGTGTGGGCTGCGCGCCCGGGGTTTCCGCCTGCGACTCTGCGTTTCCCGGAGGCCTACACCGGGGGCCCGCACCTGGCGATTGCCTGCACGCAAACCGATTTGCCCGCCAAGGCGCAAAAGCAGTTGGTGGCGGACTGGTGCGCCCTGTTGCCCACTTTGCACGACGTGCGGGTGCTGTGGTTTTATTCGCGGGTGCCGCAGGCTTTGTTTGAAGCGGCCTGCCGCATGCCGCAGCTGGAGGGGTTGTATATCAAGTGGAGCGGCATTAGCGACTTGCAGCCGCTGGGGCAGTTGCAGGCCTTGCGGCATTTGTACTTGGGGAGTTCGCCGTCGGCGGCACCGCTGGAGGTGTTGGGGGAGCTCCCGGCTTTGGTCGATGTGACCCTGCAAAATATTCGCGCCGCCAGTGACCTGGGCTTTTTAGCGGCTTTACCGCAGTTGCGGGCGCTGACCTTGACCGGGGACACCCACGGGCCAAAGCCTTTGAAGATACAGACGCTCTCGCCGCTGGGGGCCTTGCAGCAGTTGGAGTATCTGTGTTTGGCGGCGATTCGTGTAGCGGATGGATCCTTGGCCCCTTTGCAAGGGCTCAAGGCCTTGCGCCAGCTGGACTTGGCCAACCAATTTGCCCTGGCGGAAGTGGCCACCTTGGCGGGGCAGCGGCCGGACATCACCTGTGAGCTGTTTAACCCCTTGAGTGAGCCGGTCAACTGGATGCGGTGCAAGCGCTGTCAGCAGCATCGGCTGGTGATGCCCACGGGTAAGGGGCAGGCGTGGTTGTGCCTGGACTGTGACGGGCAGCGGGTGGAGCGGCTGTGTGCAGAATTTGAAACCATTCGGGCACACCAAACGCCCGCAGTTTAGCCCTGTAACCAGCGGCGGGNNCGGGATTATATGGTTCAGTAGAACAAGTCTGATTCCATGCTGCGCATCGTCATAGAATATGCATATTGATATCTTGCCTGAGTCTAGATAATGTTCTTTTTAGATGATACAATCTTGGCTAAGGGTTCAAAAGCGAGGCTTTTGTATCTTCAATTTGGCGACTGGAGGGTGGGGTACTGAATGTTATGCGGATCTGTTGATCTACTATGTTTTCAGGCACTGAAGGCCAAAAACAAGCAAATCAACTTGACGGTGCAAGTTATCTTGCGCGTTCAGCCTCTCTTAACCTTAAATCATAAGACGTGGAATTTTTGTCACATATGTGGTATGCCTCCAACATACGAAAGTATACTTTAATTATTTTCAATTAAATATTATAGTGCTCACCTACTAACATTGAGGTAACGTTATGCATATTAATCAGCGAAGGATATTATCCCCAGATTATTGGCTTAATCAACTTAAACCAGGCACAAAGTTTAAAGTATCGAAATTGCTCAGTAACTTAGATGCTGAAATGTCTTTGCTTGGCTTTAATAAGCCCTTCGTTTCGGGAGCTACAATTTTGCCAAGTGTAAAGGGACCTGTCAGCCGATTTAACGCTGAAGGCCGGTATAAGCCACTAAAAGATTTACCGAAAGAAAACAGATATATTTATACACTTGAATGGACCTGGAATGAAAAACACGGTGATAAACTTGTCGAGCAAAGTGGCTATAAGGACATCTGTCGAATGTGCTATCAAAGAGAGTTTATCCCACCTCCTGCAGTTGAACTGACGTTTTTTAAGAACAATTCTGAAGATTTAATTGTGTCTGAAGAATTTACAAACAATGAAGACAGCAAAGAACGCGTTAAACATACCATTAACTTGCTCCTTGAAAAGTTTGGTGAATGTGATATAAGGCATACCGATCTCCAAGCTATAACTCTCCCGACAAAAAAGAAAGTCAATTGGACAATTTTACCTCCTGGAAAGTATCCGTGGTCTAAAGTGCGTGAGCATATGGACGACTTACTAGTAAATAAAGCTCCTAGAACAGCCAAACCAATTTTAGCTCGACAATTATTAATTGAAACATATAAGCCTGATGAAGTTTATGTAGGCCAGGGTGGCTTTAGATCTTATGTGGCTTATATCTTCAAAGACAAAGGCATTACTGTTCTTGAAAGCACGAAAGTTGATAATGCAACATATATTTTCACTCTGGAATGGGAAGAAGTTTCTAAGCTAACAAAAGCAGAAATTCTTCAGAACAATTTCCAGAAGGATCGGCTGATCCACAGTACAGGCTGGAGTGAAAGAATCTTAGATCATATTTCTTAACTATTTTTGGTTCGTCAAAAGTAGTTAAAGTTTAATCTCATGCTTGCGACGGCAAACGATCAAACTATGTCTTTAAAAACAAAGAGGGTTAACTAATGGCTTTTGAAGATTTCCCAATAGTAGATCTATCTTCCATTAGAAGTGAAGAATCCGTTCTGAAAACCATGCTTTTGTTCTCTCGGAAAAATGGCTTTATTTCAAGAGAGGAGAAGCCTGATTATGGTGTTGATCTAACTGTAGAGATAGCAGATGGGCACAATGCATCCGGTAATATATTTCATGTGCAAATTAAAAGCACAGACAGGGTTAAAACCAGAAATTTTGAAGGAAACGAATATTTAACATACGTTTTTCCAACTTCTAGACTCGGTTATTTATGCAGAAGGCAGCCAGGTATGGGATTAATCGTTCTATATGAAGGCGATACTGATTGCTTTTACTATGACTATGTGGAAGAAGTAGTAAATCGTATTACATTATTTAAAGATAGTGAAAATTGGAAAAATCAAGAAGAAGTTACTATATATATACCTTTAAGCAATTTACTTCTCCACACTGAATTAGCAAATATTTTTTTCAAGATGAAAAACAGATTTGTCAATCACATTTCCTTAATTAATGAGTTTGGCGAAGAATTTGGAATTGAAAATATCCTTAAGGATGAAGATACGGGTGTCCCAGATTTAAGAAACCCTGCAAAGCTATCTAAATGGGTAGATATTAATGGCATTAGTTTACTTGGAACACAAAAATTTGGCTTGCTATCCCATATTATGACTCATTTAAGATACAGTGATATTATAAAATCAGAAAAATCCATTTTTGTTGCTGCAATTTCCCACTTGGAATCAGGACTATTTATAGAAGCTGATTTGTATCTTAAAAAATGCAAACAACGGCTTGCTAAGTACGATGAAGAGGTAGTCGAGTATATTAACTTTGCTGATTTAAAAGTTGATGCTAGCTTTGGTCGACTACCATTAGATTTATTACAAAAAAAATTACATTAATTATCTAACAGCATTGAAAATAACTATTTGAAGTTGAATATTTCGTCATGGAATTTGAGAAATAAAATCCTTCTAATGTATAATCAAAATAATTTTTCAGATTCAATTTCCCAAGAACTTAATAATCTATTAAATAAGGTTTTAAAATCAAAGATTGAAGATGAATTAAAAAAACTCTTATTTAGTACAAATCTATGAAACATATTTAGGATATTTTTTACATCTCTTGAGTGAAACAAAATTAAAAGCCTCAATTATAGAGAAAGCTGGCCCATTGGACTTAAGGTTTAATAAACTTGAAGCATACAAATTTCTTATGGGTATGTTGAGAACACTAATGAGTGGGATCCAGAAAGTCATTGAATTCTCAATAAATAATGATGAAATTCTTTTAGCTAACTCTAATATTCTTATGGCCAAATATAACTGGGCAATTGGCTATAATACTCACATTGTCCCTCCTGTTACATTACCACAAGATAAAGAACAAGATTTATTTAACAACCTATTATCGAAGGTGATTGGGTCAGCCCATATTCTTGAAAAAAACGGTTATAAATTAGACGCCTATAAAGCAATCGGCCTTGGCTATGAAATTGTTGTGTTCTATGAATATGTCTTTAAAGCAAAATTAGAAAAAGATGTAGCTTATTTTCTAAAATATTTAAAAGAATTTGAAGAAATCCTAGACATAGAAAAGCCATTTCAATCCATAACAGAAGATTTAATTAAAAAAATTTCCGGGATTGAACAAAGTAGTGTGGACCAGCTTTTAGCAAATCTAAATGAGGCGGACATAAAAGAAATGGCTGAAACTCTAGCTACATCTTTAAGTCTCCCGCAAAACAGGCTTGACAATATTATTGGCTCTATAAAAGCACAAGCTTTGTTTCAAAAGACAAACAAAAATGAACATTTTGAGCTTCATGAAGATTTAAGACACACGTATTCTCATGAAACTTATTATGCGGAACCAGTATCATTCGTTCTATATGATGTAATTAATGATTGCTACTCAAAGCCTTATACAGTTATAGAGGATTTAATTGATACATTTAAAGACAAACTACTTGATAGTTAACAGGATGTTTCAAAACCCTCGGTGTCTGTCAAGGTAGTTGTCGTGTGTCATGCATCTTTGAAATGTCAGGGTGTTTGGCATGGGGATTAACTTCTAGAAGAATTTTAATAAACTCTGAAGCTAAAATCTGATTCTCAATTTCTTTTTGTCTTCTTCAAACATCTCAACTCCATGATAGCCTTTTTCATTAATGAATTCTTCGTAATCAGCTTTTGCGTCTTTTAGTTTTTTAACAATTTTTTGAATTTTTTCAGAGTTACTGCAACTCAAAGAGACTTTGGTTTTTTCTGGAGTTGGCAAGGCTGGCAAATCAAGACTATTATAGAGTTGCTTCACCAGCATTTTAAACTCTTCAAGCGATGTAGCTGAGCTTAATTCAGCCCAGTTGTCCACAATAGCCTGCAGTTCAAGTTCTGTAGTTATGGAGTTTTGTGAGAACTCTATTTTTTTCAAGGTCCCTATATCCACAGATGAGTATTTGTTCCGGGCAACTGTGGCGATTATTTCGAAAAGAAGTTTTCTGGATTGTTCTTGTTTTTTTAGGAACTTATCTATTTTAGACATATTTTTCTATTTGCTTTGAGTTTAAATTGTATACATACGTATTATAATAATTAACTCAATATTCTGACAAGCGCTATTCAGGGGCTTAACTATCAGTATGGTGAAACTGGCATGAGCATATGAATTCGGTTAAGGCCTGAAAGCAAGAGTTAGAGGGGAAGTAGTGACAGTTCATTAAAACTTCTCACGGCCCTAAAAAAGGATCACCACTATGAAAAAACATCGACCTATCGATTGAATACCCGATGAATCGACTGGCAGGATGGAGCCGCTCTAACGAGCGTGTTGATCTTATCCCTTGATTCATTGGCCAGTTCCAATAGCTGTTCTGCCGTCGTAACAGCCTGGTTTGCCGTCATGACGACAGCCTCGGCGAAAAAGTCCAGCCAGGCTTCCCAATCACCTGTCATACGAACACGGGTCAAACTAAAATAAACATGCGCGTTATTTTAACATAACGGATTATCCTAAAATAAGACATCGCCCTGAGCACCAAAAGGGCTCATCCTGTACAGGTGCTAAAAGACCCAGCCCCCAGCTGATCGGGTGTATAATTTGGCTATGAAAGCAAGATATCTGAACCCATTCACAGACTTCGGCTTCAAGAAGCTTTTCGGCGAAGAGGCCAGTAAGCCTTTGCTGATCGACTTCCTCAATGCGCTGCTGCCGCTGGAGCATCCGATTGCAGAACTGAGCTTCCGTAATGCGGAGCAACTGGGTGAAGGCATAGACGAGCGCAAGGCCGTTTACGATATCTACTGCCGGGACAGCCAGGGCAACTACTTCATCGTCGAGATGCAGAAAGCCAAGCAGAACTTTTTCAAAGATCGTACCCTCTTTTACACCACCTTCCCAATTCGGGATCAGGCGAGAGCCTCAGTCGTAGGCGAGTTAACGAGCCTTACGAATGAGGACAGCAGCGCTAAGGCCCTGGATTTTCGAATTGAAGGCCGTGTACTGCATCGGCATCCTCGACTTCGTGTTCGAAGAAGACAAAAACAACCCCGACTGGCTCCACGAGGTCAAGCTCAAGAACCGGTACAACAAGGTCTTCTACGACAAATACGCCCTCTACTTCATTGAAATGCCCAAGTTCCACAAAGCCGAAAGCGAACTGGCGAATCAACTGGAAAATTGGGTCTATCTCATCAAGCACCTGGAGGACTTCCCCGACGTGCCCACCCGCTTCCAGCATACCGTCCTAGAAAAAGCCTTTGAAATTGCCGAACTCGCCCACCTCACCGAAACCGAGCGCGCCGCCTACGAAGAAAGCCTCAAGCACTACCGCGACATGATCAATGTGGTGGACACGGCCCGCATGGAAAGTCATGCGGAAGGCAAAGCAGAAGGCCGAGAAGAAGGGCTGATTGAAGGCAAAAGACAAACTGCTCGGGAAATGAAAGTCGACGGCATGCCCGTACAGGTCATTGCCAAATACACAGGCTTGTCTATCGCAGAAATCGAGAGCCTTGGCTAAGCAACCCCAGAAAACCCCACGCGCGAGGTAAATGGCCATCGGAGTTGGTCATGATGCTTGTCGTATCGTACAAGCAAGCGACACATTCTGCCTGGTAGGGAATCAGTCTGTATGGCCAACGTTTTCTTTGAGCGCAGCCCACTTCAACAAGCCATCAAGCACCGGGCAGAGCGCCTGGCCCCACTCCGTCAGTCGATATTCCACTTTGGGCGGAACCTGATGATGGACGATCCTCTGCACAATCCCATCATTTTCCAACTGACGCAGTTGCTGTATGAGCATCTTTTGTGTGATCGCCGGAATCGCACGTTCGAGTTCTGAGAACCGCAGGATTTTGCCGCCGAACAAATGAAACAGAATCACCAGTTTCCAACGTCCTTCGAGCATCTTAAGCACCTGTTCAACACCTGCGGCCGCTGAGGCCAGCGTCGGAGTTTCATGCCTACTTTTAAGTGTGTACCTTACTTTTTTGTGCGTTCTTGTGATTTCAGGAGTATAGCACTAGACTCTAAAAGTATCCACATTATCGAAGGAGTAAAGACCTTGATTCCGAATTTACCTAAATCTATCGAAATCTATTTTACAAATGACCGGGCAGATGCTGAAGGCCTTGAGCTTTGTTTCACAGAAAATGCCTTTGTCAAAGACGACGGCCATACGCACACCGGCATAGCGGCCATCAAAGCCTGGAAGGCGGATGTAGTAAAAAAGTACGCCAACACCAGCGAGCCTTTGAGACTTGAAGAAAGCCACGGCAAAATCATCGTGACAAGCCGCGAGACAGGCAACTTCCCGGGGAGCCCAATTGAGTTTCGTTATACCTTTGGCATGGAAGGCGACAAGATCGCATCGCTGGAGGTGCAGGTATGAGTTTTGACCTGAAACTGACAGGGCGTCGAGCGCTCGTCACGGGCGGTACCAAGGGCGTGGGGGCAGCCGTCGTGACCGCGCTGCTTGATGCGGGTGTGACCGTGATGGCCAGTGCGCGCACGGTTCCTGAGACAAAACGATCTGGATTGCATACTGTCGCAGCTGATCTCACAACCGCGGCCGGGTGTCATGAGCTTACCAGCGAGGTTCTGAAACAGCTCGGCGGCATCGACATCATCGTGAATGTGCTCGGTGGCTCCAGTTCTCCGGCTGGCGGCTTTGCCGTGCTCGACGACGAGGCCTGGTTCAAAGAAATCAATCAGAACCTGATGGCCGCCGTGCGCATTGATCGGGCGCTTTTACCCGTGATGCTTGAACAGAGATCCGGCGTCATCATTCATGTTACTTCCATTCAGCATGAAATGCCGCTCCCAGAAGCGACAACCGCTTATGCGGCTGCAAAGGCTGCACTGTCGACCTACAGCAAAAGCCTGTCCAAAGAAGTGACCCCCAAGGGCATCCGCGTGGTGAGAGTCTCGCCGGGATGGGTCTCAACCGAAGCGACGCTCGACTTTGCGGAACGGCTCGGGAAACAGGCTGGCACAGATATCGAAGGCGGCAAGCAGATAATCATGAACTCACTCGGCGGTATTCCGCTCGGACGTCCAGCGACCCCAGAGGAAGTTGGAGATCTCGTGGCGTTTCTCGTCTCGCCCCGGGCTGGTTCGATTACCGGCACTGAATATGTCATAGATGGCGGCACGGTGCCGACGGCCTGACCCGCATGTCCCACAAAGATTTTACTGTCCCGATTCGTAAGTCGCTTACATCGTCTTACGAATCGTATAATGCTCCCCCTTGTCAAGACAGATGCTTGCGGATGGAATGCCACCCTCTCTCATTAGCAAATATACGGGCCTCACAGAAGAAGAAATCAAACAATTGAAGTAATCAAAAACTTATCAAGGAGCCGGTTATGGAGCTGAACGAGCACATTGATTCACTGCTCAGCTTGCTTGCCCAAGCGCCTGGACACCTCACGTTTCAGTCTGTGGATGAAATCGATGCCCACATCCGAGCCGAGCGCGACGCATGGGATGACTGAACCAGCCATCGGCGGGNNGTGTATGTCGATGCCAACACCGCCCCCCGGATTTTAGTAATATTTACGACACATCAATGCTGACAGAAGGAGCATTCATCGTTTGCAAAGTATAGCACTAAGTGCTATGATCTTAATCAGGGTCTCATTGCTAAATGCAAATCTTTAAGACAAAACTCTTTGCTCGGTGGGCCAAAGACGAAGGCCTCACAGATCAATCACTTGTAGCGGCTGTGAAGGAAATGAACTCAGGCCTTGTAGATGCCATACTGGGTGGCAATGTCTATAAAAAGCGCATTGCCAAGGCTGGTAAAGGTAAGAGCGGCAGTTACCGCACATTGCTCGCAATCAAGTTTCAAGACAAAGCCTTTTTCCTGTATGGTTTCTCCAAAAATCAACGTAGCAATGTCTCCCCCAAAGAACTGCTTGCATTAAAACGGTTGGCATCAGAACTGTTCAGCTACAATGAAAGCCAAATTAAGAAAGCCGTCGATATTTGTGAATTATATGAGGTGAATGAGAATGAATGAATCCATCCTGGGGGCCATTCACGAAACGGCCAAAGGTTTACACAAGAGCGGTGTCATGAAGCTAGAAACCCTGCGCGAATTCGATGTGTTATGTATACCTCCCGTCAAGGAACTCTCACCCGCTCAGATCAAAGAAATTCGTCTCAAAAATGGGGCCAGCCAAGCTGTTTTTGCAGCATACCTCAATACCACGGTTTCCACCATCCAAAAATGGGAGCAAGGCAAGAAAAAGCCCAGTGGATTGTCGCTGAAGCTCCTCAATATTGTCGCTAGCAAGGGGCTTGAAGTACTTATCTAACGTCACGGTCTTGAACAATGCTCTGGCCCTTTGAAATTGCCGAACTCGCCCACCTCAACGAAATCGAGAGTCTTGGCTCGGTATAAAAAGTGAAGCCCCTGTGAGCTACTCCCAAAAGATAGGCCGGGGGAAGATCAGACCTTGTAAACCAATCTTAAAGCCATATGATACAATTTCATTTTAATCACAACATGCAAGGCAGGGAAAACATGAAGCGTTCAACTCTTCTCTTCAATTTGGGGTTAATGTGTACCTTTTGTACATCGGCTTGGGCCATCCCAGGAAACACATTACAAAAAGAGCGGAACTGGTTATTGAATCATGATTTTTTCCCAGCCAAAAGCTTCAGCAACAGCCTTGAGTTGTATTCAAGCACAAATGTGTCACGCGACTTGACCGAAGGGCGAACACTGAGTTTTAAAGGCTACACGTATACTGAAGGCAGTGAGCAAATCCTATACGAATCTATCGCCCTATTTAAAAACACCCTGTTTCCCAACGCAGGATCCAGTAGCCTCACCTGCAATGAAATGTTTCTCATTGGCTCCGGAGGCCTCGGTTATTTTGCCTCATCCAGTTCTGCCCCTGAACAAGACTTTAACAAAGTGTGGCCCGAGTGCACAAAAGATACCAAAATCAACTTTTTAGATCGTAGTGACGAGGCTACTGAAAAAAGCTTAAAGCTCGTATATGGTGGTTCAAGCCCCATACCTGCTGATTATAAAAATGCAAAGATGATCCACAAAGGCCACCAGCGGTTTTTTATGGGCTACGATCTTGAGCGGAATCAGCCAATGCGAAGCAAATTGACCATTCCCGCCATTGAATTTCGCGTTTACCGTGGAAAATTATATGATTATCTCGCCACATCCAATACATTGGTCGTGGTTTACACAGGGAAAAAAGGCGATTGGAACAATTGGGATAAGCTTCAGGCCTACTGGAATCAGGAGCAGTCCCTGTTTAACAAAATGCAAAGCGAAACCGAAAAGTCAAAAGCTTTTGACCTTTGAGAATAAGTTTCACTCCCATCATCCGCTTATTGCCCTATCACGGAATCGTTAATACTAACCCACTTCCGCCGTCTGCCAACCCACCATATTGCGCTGCTGACGGCTGAACTCAATCCCAATCAGGGTAATGCCCACACCGGGCCCGCGATACTTTTCCGCATACCCTTTATCAAGCAACTGCTGCAAAGCCTTGCCCTCAGCGCTTTCATCCACCACCTTAAATTCAAACAAATACACCCGGTGATTTAATTTGAGGCTCAAATCAATGCGCCCCCGGTTGGTCACATCCTCGCCGCGCACATCGAGCCCCAGCGCCGCCAATTGGCTG
>DLGM01000311.1:2087-3682 GCA_002482705.1 Cyanobacteria bacterium UBA7694 | reverse complement strand
AGCGTTTACCTGCGGCTATTGCCCAGGAAGCCGAATCGGTCATTCTCTGTTTTACCGAATTTATGTATACCGATTTTGGCTTGAGGCCGAACCAGTGGCAGCCCCAGGCATTACACGCCTGTTTATTACAAACCTTTCCTGCCAAAGTGGCTGCGGAAGCAGCTTTTTTTGAGGCGGTGGCCCCGGTGCTTGAGCCCTTTTTTACCTTTTTAGAAGGCCAAAAAGAGTTGCCTTTAGCGGCGTCTTTGCGCCAACAATTGGCTTATATTGCCGCCCAAATTCCTGACCAAGCCGCCAATCCCAGTCACTGGGGCCATGAGAAACTCTTTGTCATGGCTGCTTTTAACGACGGGATTGATGTCCGGGATCAGGATCAAATGGCCCAGTTCACACGCTTTTACCAGGAACAACTGATGGGCAGCAGCCTGGTGCATTAAGCGGGTTTAGCCAATCAAGACCTTGTAGACGATATGCCCACACAGGGCAAAGTTGACCAGGAGGCCGAGAAAATAGGCGACAGAACGCCAGGGTTGTAGTGCTTTGAGATAAAAAAACGTATGGCTCACGCGTCCAAGGGTGAAAAGGCCAAAATACACGGGAGCACCTGTCGGCCAGCATTGCAGCAGTTGGTAAATCAGGGCCAAGATCAAAAAAATCGGAATGTTTTCGAGGTCATTGCGGTAGGCATTGTTGGCACGCATGACGTCGGGATGGTCGGCACTCACAGCCTCGGCGTTGACGATCATGTGGGCGTCTTCTGGAACGGTAAATGCCTTGTGACGATGGCGGGTTAAACCTTGGACAATGCCTACGGCAAACATTTTTAAAAACAAAATGACGGCGCATAAGGCATACACTTTAAACGCAGTGGGATCGATAGTCATGTGTCCTCTTGAAGATAACCCAGATGGCGGGCGCTGTTGAGGGCCACATCCGCAACGCTCAGGGCGTGGGTATTGGGGTCGTCGGTAATGACGCTGATACAGGTCATGAGTTCAACGATATAACGGATGAATTCTTCGCCACTTGTGTAGGTGATGGTGTTGGGGAAATCTTGTTTGAGGGTCATGACCATATCCGCACAGGTGGCAAACTGGTCTTCACCTGTTGCAACAACCCAATCGGCTAAAGTTTTGTCGTGGAGGGTGCCGCCCTCCCACCACTTCATGGAGTATGTTTCGCTCATTCCCTTCATTATCGCACTCTCAGAGCTGGCTGGAAAGCGATCTGGGCCACCAGTCGCGATAGTGATTCAAAAGATGGTGTAAATGGGCCTGTTCGCCGTTGAAGCGTTTGGCAAAAAGGCTAGCACCCAGGCCAGGATCAGCACTTTGGGCGGTAATCCGGGCTGTTTTGGCCCGCATTCGCATCACAAAGTCAAGGCGTTGGCTGATCTCCGTATGCAGTCGTTGGCGACTTTCCCGCAAAATTTGCGGCACCCAATCAGGGCTGGCCCCGAGACGATAGGCTTGGATCATCTGCACCTGCTCTTGGAGCTGTGCGACGAGACGGCTTTGTTCACTCAACTGTTGCTGTTTCCAGCGCAGCAGCGCCCGCAACTGCTGTAATAAGTGTACTTCCGGTTGTAAAGAGAG
>DLGM01000311.1:0-2025 GCA_002482705.1 Cyanobacteria bacterium UBA7694 | reverse complement strand
ATCTTGGTTGCGGTAGGCTTCACGGATAATCGCAAAGAGCTGTTCTGCTTCTGCACGGCGTTCAGGAGGAACCCGGTCTGGGTGGCTCAAAGCAGCCGCTTGACGGTACAGATTGCGCAGTTGGGTATGGGGAGGCTGAGATGGGGTGGGGCCGCTGGCTTGATGGGAAAAACCTTGGGCAGCGGGTTCAAAAAAAAGCCGATCCAGCGTATAGAGAGCCTCAGCCCGTTGTTCAAAACGCAGCTCATGCCAGTGTTCCAAGAGGCGTAAGAGGGCCAATAGGTTGCTCCGATCCCAGGCGCAACTTTCGCTGAATTGCTGGATTTCCTGGTCTAAGAAGGCCTGTTCCATTTCGAGGACCTGCAAGCTCCAGTCTTGCAGGGTGCGTTCCAGTTCTGGCAGGATCAGGGCGTAGGGGGTATACAGGCTCAGGGCTCGGGTTTCCCGGTTGGCTTCTGGGGGGGTGATCCAGTCTGCCATCAGCAATTGCAGCGCGGCGACCAACTGCCCGGTCAGTTTGGGCGCTGGACCCTGTACCAAATAGGGGGTGCGCGTTTGGTAGGGGTGCCCACAGAAAAGCATTTCATCGTTGGTCAGCCCCCACAGCCCCAGAGATAAACGCCGGGGCATTTCGGCAAAACCAACTTTGACCCCAGCAGCGCTCAAAAGCTGGAGGCTTTCGCTGTCGCGCAGGGTACCGGGCAAGCAGACAATCACTTCTTTTCCAGCTTTTGCCAAGCGCATCAGCGGGAGCAGCAATTCACGCAGGGGGTCTGGGCTAAAGAGCAGGAGGCGCTGCGGAACCTGGGTTAACAGGTCTTGCAACGCCCGCTGAATGCTGTCAGGGGTTAAAAAAACCGCCACGTTAATCGACGCACAGGCTGTCCTGGGCGGGGTCTTCATAGATGCGCTGACGGCTGGTCTCGTTGACCTGCCCCGCGCGGCTGACGGTATAGGTCACTTCAAAGTGGGGATGGGGGCCACAGCCAAAGCGCTGGTAGTCGTATAAATTGACTTGATACCCCTGTGCTCCCAGATCAGTGACGACGGTGGGGCGAAAGCTACGGCTGTAAAAGCGGAAGTCGGGGCTGAGCTCAAAGCTGTAGCGAGCCTGTTTACCCGTGAGGGCAACAGCCATACTGAGGGCCTCGGCTTTATTTTCAACCGGGGCAAAAGTGGCTATAAAATCTGCTGGGTTGGCAATCAGGGTGTATTGGCCCGGTGTTTTAGCCACGATATATTGGCTGCAACTGCGCAGACGCCCTCCCAGAGGGGCGATGCCGCTATTGTCGCAGTGAATCTGACGGCCAAAGGCCAAGGGATGCATGGGCGTGAGGCCGCCTAAGTCGTCGTTGGGTCGTTCGACCCCACTGAGGTTAAAGCGGGCATTGAGGCTTTCGTACTCGCTTTCAGCAATGAAGAGGGGCGCTTCGGGGCGGGTGCGTGGATCTTCCGGGCTGCAAGAAGGCAGGGCACAGGGAGTACCGGCCGGGCAGATCACCGGAGCGTCAAAACAGCCCGGAAAAATTTGGACCGGACCGGCCAATGGCGTTGCACTGGGCAGAGGGGCTGTCGGTTGTGGATCCGGGGTCGCGACAGGGGTGGTTGGAGTCGCGCTGGGTTGTGGGACGGGGGTTCCGCTTGGGGAAGGAGTGATGGGAGCTTGGTTTTGACAGCTAATACTCAGGAAAATACAGGCTAAAGCTGTGCTTAACAAGCCAAAAGCAGTGCGCAAGCGATAAGACATAGGACTAGGGCTCCAGAGAAATGAGAAGATACAGCTCAGGCCAGTGTGACAAAAATCACGCTAAAATAGGCCCTTATGAGCCTATCTTAGCATGTTTTGCCAGCACGAAGAGCGTTCTGGATTTAGCGGCTTTGTTTTTGCAGCCACTGGCGGTAATTTTCAAAACTAAAAGGGCTGACGGGTGCCCGGAAAATTTGGATCGGTGTTCCCACCGGGACATGGTTAAAGACCCATCGGGCGCCGCCAATATTGACCCAATCACTGCCTTGGCGGACCCA
>DLGM01000482.1:8539-10345 GCA_002482705.1 Cyanobacteria bacterium UBA7694 | reverse complement strand
ATCAAATGCGCACCCAGCTTGTTCAGTTATGTGGCAGGATGGCAGCCTATGAAAGCTGGGTTGCCCAACATTATCCGACTCAACGGCAGGAGAGTTTAGAGCGGTGGAATCAACGTACTTCCGTTCCTAGCCAAGATGTCATCAGGGTTTGGGATGATTTACAGCGGGCGATCGCGCAACTGCCCGTGCGCTAGTGTGTTAAGGTGGGTAAGAGAGGAGTTTGCATGTTGCGACTATTTTTATTTACCCTATTGCTGTTCACGGTTCTCCCCGCTGCTGCCAGCCCGCTCCTACCCGTACGCACGGGTTCCGCATCTTATTACAGCCCCAAGTTCCATGGGCGATGCTGCACTGCCAGCGGTGAAAAGGTCAACGTTCATGCCATGACAGCCGCTCACCGGACTTTACCAATGGGAGCTTATGTACGCGTCACCAATGTACGGAACCAGCGCGCCGTAATCGTGCGCATTAACGACCGCGGCCCCTATCACGGCAGCCGTATTATCGACCTTTCGACCGCCGCATTCAAAAGGATTGCCAGCCCCAAACACGGGGTGATCAAGGTGCGCTTGGATGTGGTCTCACTGCCAAAAAAATAACCTTCTGGGGTCATGCAAGGCCTAAGTTTTGCGGGTTAACAAAGCCACTGTTTCCAGGTGGTGGGTATGGGGAAACATATCCACCGGGCGATAGCGCTGGAGCATATACCCCTGTTGTTCAAGCAGCCCCACATCACGCGCCAAAGTGGCCGGGTTACAAGACACATAAACGACCCGTTCCACCTGGGCTTTGCCCACCGCCTCAATCACGCTGGGCTCACATCCCTTGCGCGGCGGATCCAGGATAATCACGTCCGGTTGCCCTTGGCGTAAAACCTGGGGCAATAAATGTTCGACTTTGCCGGTGTGGAAAACCAGATGGGCAAACCCATTGCGTACGGCGTTTTCTTGCCCATCACGAATGGCAGCAGGAACCACTTCCAGGCAGTCAATGCGCTGGGCCCAAGGAGCCAACCACAGCCCAATCGTACCGGCTCCGGCGTAGGTGTCGAGCACAATTTCTTGGCCAGAAAGGGCAGCATAGGCTTTGACTGTGTCGTATAAAACTTCCATCTGGGTCGGGTTGACCTGAAAAAATGAGGGCAATGAAATTTTGAAGGTCAGGCCCCCCAACTTTTCGAAGAGGTGGTCCCGGCCCCACAATAAGCGGGTTTCTGGCCCCAGAATGGTATTGCCGGGCTTGGGCTGATAGTTCAACAACAGGCCGACCAAACCGGGCAAGCGCTGCATGTGCTCAATCCAGGCTTGCAGTGCGAGAGTCGGACGGGCTGATACCAGACCTACCAGCGTTTCACCCGTTCCGGCCCCATGGCGAATCACCAGATGGCGCAAAGCCCCTTCATGGGTCTCTTCGTTGTACGCAAGGAGCCCCGTGGCACGCAGCCCTTCAAGGGCATGGGCATAAGCTTGATTAATGGCTGGATGCTGAATGTCGCAGCGATCACGGGGCACCAGCACATGGCTGTGGGGGGCATAAAAGCCTCCTTCTAAGGTACCGTCACGCATGGTCAGGGGAAACTGGGCTTTGTTGCGGTAACCAAAGGGGTCGTTCATCCCCAGCGGGGGCTCTGCAGCACTGGCCACGTGGGCAGGGTCGAGTTGTCCGACGCGGATCAGGGTTTCTTGTAACAGGGCACTTTTGGCGCGCAGTTGGGCCAAATAGTCGTATTCCTGCCACTGGCATCCCCCGCAGGTGGCGGTCACCGGACAAGGGGGGTTCACCCGCTCCCGCGACGGCAGCTCAAGC
>DLGM01000482.1:8313-8479 GCA_002482705.1 Cyanobacteria bacterium UBA7694 | reverse complement strand
ACCGGGCTTGCGTGAAATCACTTGGGCTTGGAGCTGGTCACCGGGGAAGGTACCCGGTACAAATACGGGCAAACCCTCGTGGCGGGCCAAACCTTCCCCACTGTGAACAAGGGTTTCAATCGTGAGCGCTAATTGATCGCCGGGTTGTAAAGATGATGCAGACATA
>DLGM01000482.1:0-8288 GCA_002482705.1 Cyanobacteria bacterium UBA7694 | reverse complement strand
ATCCGCCCCGACAAAACCCAAATGCGTTTTGATGAGCAATAGAACGGGAGGCGCATGGTATGATCAGAAAGAACAGGGGGAATGAGCCATGGGTTCAGCCAAACCGATTGCGACAAGCTGTGACAACACTGTTTTTACGTATCTCCTCGAAGCAGGGGATGTAGACGCTGCGCGGGCACAGATTGAGCGCATTGCGCGCGGCAAGCCGATTGTATTTATCCAGACCGTGCGCGACGCTAAAGTCGAACTGACCGTGGTTGCCGCCCGTCTCGAAACGAGCGAGCGCCAAGTGCTGGAAGCGTTACAGCAGGATGATATGATGGTGCAACGCATCGCCCAGGCACGTTTTGAAGCTTCACAGGTTTCTTTCCAAATCCCTGATCCTTAAACGACAATGGAGGCTTAAATTATGTCTGATGCATCCCTTTCAATCACCAACAGTTTAACCATGCGCACGCGCACCTTCGAGGCCAATAGCGCCCCCCTCGAAACCACCACCCTGGGCATTAATTTCAGCAGCAGCAACGACTTTAACGTCAAATTACAAATTCCCAACGGGCCTGCCGTTTATCTCATGCCTGAACAGGTAGATGCCATTCGTCTGGCCGCCTCGGGTGCCCGCGACATCGAAGACGCCAATATCCAGGTGTCGGTCGGAGGGCGTACCTATCCTGTGCCTCAGGCGACCATTCAACAATTGCAAGGTAGCCTCATGCGCTAATGGCCCGCTCATTCCGATGCTGGGGGTTCGCTTGGGCCCTGTTTGTAGGCGCTCTGTTGAGCCACCCCGCTTCTGCCAGCCCCCTGCCAGAAGCGGTCTATGAAGCCATCGAGGGGGGGGATCTCCCCCGTTTGCAGCAATTATTGCCACGGGCCCAAATCAATGAGCGCCACCCTGAAACCGAAGTAACCCCCCTCATCAGTGCCGTGATTGACAACCAACTGGCGGTAGTCACTTGGCTGCTCGATCAGGGGGCAGATGTCAATCTGGCAGCTTTGCCTGGCGGCCTAGAGCGCCGAACCCCCTTGATGCTGGCCCTGGGACAAGAACAAACACAAATGGCGCGGCTCTTGATTGAGCGTGGAGCCTCATTAAAAGCGGTAGATGCCTTCCCTGGAAATACACCGCTGATGCATGCGATCAAGGCCGAGCAGTGGGAGCTGATGCCGCTGATGATCCCCGGATCGGATCTCAATATCCGCAACCGCTTGGGCAATACCCCCCTGTTCTTGGCCGTTGCCCAGGGCAATTTAGAGGTTGTCCAACAGTTGATCCGTCAGGGAGCCCACTGGCAAACCCGCAATGATACCCAAGAGACCCTGCTCATGTGGGCTGCTGCGGATGGCCATTTAGAACTTGCCCAATGGCTACAGCAACGGGGCTTAGGCATCAATGACCGGGACAAAGCAGGCGATACCGCCCTCGGCAAAGCGGCCTGGCGAGACCGTACCGAATTGGTCGCGTGGCTGCTGACCCAAGGAGCCAACCCATCCCTGGCCGACCAAGAGGGGTATACCCCATTGATGGGAGCCGCCGAACAGGGCCATCAGGAAGTTGTGACCCTACTGCTCGCAGCCAAATCACCGTTGGAAAGCCGCACCATCAAAGGGGATACGCCCATATTACGGGCGGCCCTTAAAGAGCGATGGGCCGTGGTTGAACTGCTGATCGCCCATGGGGCCGACCCTTGCGCTCAAAACAGCGCTGGGCAAAGTGCTTATGATCTTGTCATAGCTTCAAATTTGCCCAATGGGATCACGGCAAAATGCAAATAATGAAGCGAAACCAACTATTTCAAACCAATCTGACAACGATCACAAATTAGGGCTTCCCACCCCCCCAAATCGGCGTACAATAGAGGGTAGGAGTGGGGCTTCCAGAAAACGCAGAAACAAGGATAAAACCTGTACTGACAAGGGTTTGGTCTCTTTCTACACTGCGTCATTCAGGAAGTGAAACGCCCCCCTGTATAAGCCGAGGTAGAATGCTGAACTTGATGACCGATAACGAGAATGTATCCGTGAACGCCGAACCCATCCTAGAAAAAAACAGTGACCGTTTTGTGCTTTTTCCCATTCGTCATGAGAGCATGTGGGAAATGTATAAAAAGGCCGAAGCCTGTTTCTGGACCACCGAAGAAATTGATCTCTCCGCCGACTTGGTTGACTGGAACGAGCGTCTCAGCGATGACGAACGTTATTTTATTCGCCACGTACTGGCTTTCTTTGCCGCCAGTGACGGGATTGTCAACGAAAATCTGGCCGTCCACTTCCTGAAAGAAGTGCAGTTCCCGGAAGCCCGCTGCTTTTATGGCTTTCAGGTCATGATGGAAAACATCCATTCGGAAACCTACTCGCTGCTGATCGACTCGTATATCAAAGACCCGATCGAAAAAAGCCGTCTGTTTAACGCCATCGAAACCATTCCCTGCGTCAAGAAAAAGGCCGACTGGGCCCTGCGCTGGATTGACAATGGCAGCTTTGCCGAGCGTCTGGTGGCCTTTGCCGCTGTCGAAGGCATCTTTTTCTCGGGCAGCTTTTGTTCGATCTTCTGGCTCAAGAAACGGGGGTTGATGCCCGGTCTCTCGTTCTCAAACGAGCTGATCTCCCGCGATGAAGGCATGCACGGCGACTTTGCCTGCCTGATCTACTCACAGTTAAAAAACAAATTGCCCGTTGACAAGGTCGAAGCCATTATCCGCGAAGCGGTCACGATTGAACAAGAATTTGTCACCCATGCCCTGCCGGTCAAATTAATTGGTATGAACGCCGACATGATGAACCAATATATCGAGTTTGTCGCCGACCGCTTATTGGTCGCATTGGGTGGCCAAAAGATCTACAATGTCACCAATCCCTTCGATTTCATGGAAATGATTTCCCTGCAAGGCAAAACCAATTTCTTTGAAAAACGCGTCTCCGACTATCAAAAGTCGGGCGTGACCAGCGGCCGTGAAGAGCACGTGATCCGCTTTGACGAAGATTTTTAAACCTATTTTTAGTTGAGGGATGCTGTGGGGCCTCCCTCTTTTCCCCTGCCCAACCTCTCAGGCCGACGACCAGCTTCGCAGGAAGCACTAGGGGGGTCCGTCGCCAAGGAGTGACCATCTCCGGAGGTGAGCTTAGCTCCCGACTACGAATGACAAGGACTGCAATATGTACGTAATCAAGCGCGACGGACGGCGCGAAGCCGTTAAGTTTGACAAAATCACCTCCCGCATCCAAAAGCTGTGTTATGGCCTCGAGCCTGACCATGTGGATGCCACCCGGGTGGCCATGAAAGTGATCGAAGGATTGTACGACGGGGTCACCACCACCGAACTCGACAATCTGGCGGCGGAAATTGCCGCGACGCTGACCACCAAACACCCGGACTATTCCCTGCTGGCTTCCCGGATTGCGATCTCGAATCTGCACAAGACCACCAAGAAGTCGTTTTCCGAGACGATCAAGGATCTGTACGAATATGTCGACAACAAAACCGGTCTGAGTGCCGCCTTAATCTCTGACGAAATCTACGACATTGTCATGAACAACGCCCAGGAACTCGACTCGGCGATTATCCATGACCGCGACTTCGGCTACGATTTCTTTGGCTTTAAAACCCTTGAGCGCTCGTATCTGCTCAAAATCAACGGCCAAATCGCCGAACGCCCCCAGCACATGCTGATGCGCGTCGCCGTGGGCATTCACCACGACGATATTCAGGCCGCCATCGAAACTTACGACCTGCTGTCTGAGCGCTGGTTCACCCACGCCACCCCGACCCTGTTTAATGCGGGCACGCCCAAACCGCAAATGTCCTCCTGTTTCCTGCTCACCATGCAGGACGACAGCATCGAAGGCATTTACGACACCCTCAAGCAGTGCGCCAAAATTTCCCAGTCTTCCGGCGGCATTGGCCTGAGCATTCACAATATCCGCGCCACGGGCTCGTATATCAGCGGCACCAACGGCACCAGCAACGGCATTGTACCCATGCTGCGCGTGTTCAACGACACCGCCCGGTATGTCGATCAGGGCGGCGGCAAGCGCAAAGGCGCTTTTGCCATTTATATCGAGCCTTGGCATGCAGACATCGAGGCCTTCCTCGATTTGCGCAAGAACCACGGCAAGGAAGAAATGCGCGCCCGCGATCTGTTTTATGCCCTCTGGACGCCGGATCTGTTCATGAAACGCGTCGAAGAAGAAGGCGACTGGTCACTCTTCTGCCCCCATGAGGCTCCCGGCCTACACGAAACCTGGGGCGAAGCCTTTGAAGAGCTGTACACCCGTTATGAGCGCGAAGGCCGCGCCCGCAAAACGGTCAAGGCCCGCGATCTGTGGATGGCGGTGGTCGAGTCACAAATTGAGACCGGCACCCCCTATATGCTGTTCAAAGATGCCGCCAACAGCAAATCGAACCAGCAAAACCTGGGCACGATCAAGTCGAGCAATTTGTGTACCGAAATCATTGAGTACACCTCCAAAGACGAAGTGGCCGTGTGCAACCTGGCTTCCCTGGCCCTGCCCAAGTTTGTCATGGACGGCAAATTTGACCACCAGCGCCTGTACGAAGTGACCCAGGTGGCCACCCGCAACCTCAATAAAATCATCGACCTGAACTATTACCCGGTCGAAGAAGCGCGCAACTCGAACATGCGCCACCGCCCGATTGGCCTGGGCATTCAGGGACTGGCCGACGTGTTCATTATGCTGCGCATGCCCTTTGACTCGGATGAAGCCCGCCAGCTCAACCGCGAGATCTTTGAAACGATCTATTACGGTGCGCTGACCGCCTCGAAGGATCTGGCTCGGATTGATGGCCCCTACAGCACCTATGAAGGCTCCCCAGCTTCCAAAGGCATCCTGCAATACGATATGTGGGGCACCACCCCCACCGATCGCTGGGACTGGAGCGGCCTGAAAGAAGACATTGCCCGTTACGGCATTCGCAACTCGCTGCTGGTGGCCCCCATGCCCACCGCTTCGACGTCGCAAATTCTCGGCAATAACGAGTGTTTTGAGCCTTATACCTCGAACCTCTATACCCGCCGCGTTTTGTCAGGCGAGTTTATTGTGGTCAACAAACACCTGATGCGTGATTTGGTTGAGCTGGGTATCTGGAGCGACAAAATCAAGGACAAGATCATCGCGGGCAACGGCTCGGTGCAGCATATTGCCGAAATCCCCGAGGACATCAAGGCCCTGTACAAAACCGTCTGGGAAATTAAGCAGCGCGCCCTGATCGACATGGCCGCCGACCGGGGGGCCTATATCTGCCAGTCCCAGTCGCTCAACCTGTTTGTCGAAAGTGCCACCCTGGCCAAACTGACCTCGATGCACTTCTACTCCTGGAAACAGGGCCTCAAGACCGGCATGTATTACCTGCGCACCAAAGCCGCTGCCGACGCAATCAAGTTCACCGTCGAGCCTACGGCGACCGCTCAGAATATCAGCGCCGCCACCATGAAGGCCGCCGCCAACCCGGCTGTGACCGCCCAGGAAGCCCTGGTGTGCTCGATCAGTAACCCGGAAGACTGCGAAGTGTGCAGTAGCTAAGGTACACCCTACATCAAGGGCCTGAAGGCAAATGCCTTCAGGCCCTTTGTGTTACGCGCTTAGAAACAGCTATTCGTACTGGGGAATGAGCTTGCGAATGCGGGCATTGCCCCTGTCAGCAATAAAAATCTCATTGTTGAGCGGGTTGGCCGCCAAACCTTGGGTACCGCGCAAATAGGCGCTGGTGGAAGGCCCCCCGTCACCGGTATTGCCGGTGCTGTTAAACCCGGCGATGTGCTCAATCGTGCCATTGGGCATAACGCGGCGAATATAGGCATAATAATTGACGTTGGAATTGCTGATAAATACATTGCCTACGGTATCCACGGCCACCCCCGTGGGATTGGCCAAACCGGCCTCGATTGCCAAACCCCCATCTCCAGAATAATAGGGGCTGCCATTGCCTGCCACAGTCGAAATAATGCCTGCCGGGGTGATTTTTCGGACCCGGTGATTGCCCGAGTCAACAAAGAAGATATTCCCAGCCGTATCTACAACCAACTGGGTTGGAAAACTGAGGCGGGCATTCACGGCCGGAGTACCTTCCCCCAGAAAACTCTGAGTACCATCCCCAGCCAAAGTGGTGATAATGCCTTCGGTATCTACTTTACGGATAAAATTAGTACCTAATTCAGAAAGATACAGATTGCCAGTACTATCCACCGCCACGTCTCTGGGGAAAGAGAGCGCAATGGTGGTGGCCAGCACTCCGTTATTGTGAACTCCTCCGCCACCGGCCACCACCGTCGCCACACCCTGAGGCGTGATCTTAAACACACGGGCACCACTGACAGCAAAAACATTTGCCTGCGCATCAGTGCCAATCCCTTGCAGACTTGAGAGTCCGGTGGCCAAGGTACTGACCACTCCGGCAGGGGTGATTTTCTGAATGCGATCATTGCCTGTATCAGCGACATATAAATTACCGGCAGAATCGACAGCCACGTCCTGCGGAGTGAGAGAACCGGTGGCAACAGCACTCATCTGATAACTTAAGATAGGCAAAAACCCCGACAGACGCACCATAAACGCATCAAAGGTCGCGTTGCTGCGCTGGCTGTCGACAGCGGGCACCGCAGCCACCTGAGCGTACAGCGCCGGGTCGGCCAACATGATCCCTTCCATCAGGTCGGGATGTTTGACCCGCGCAAACTCAATTTCGCGCACCAGCGCCGGTTCGTTATCTTGGTTTAACCAGTGGCGCACCTTGCGCGCCACATACCCTTCGGTCAGGGCCTGGACTTGGAAGGTATGACCCTCAGGGGTGAGGCTACTCGGGACAAGCGGAGCCTGGGTACAGCCCAAGAGGCCCAAAATAGCGCCCCACAACAGGGCCTTTAATCGTTTGCGTGGGGTCATTAGACGTGTTCCTTTACAGAGCGAGCCGCGCCAAGAGAAAGCGAACTTCTCCCGGCCAGGGTCGCGATATCTAGCATCCGTTTATTCATATTGGGGAACCAGCTTGCGCACAACATAAGGTGAAGAAAGGCTCGACAGATAGATTTCCTGTGTCACCGGGTGAGCCGCCACCCCATACACGGTATTGATCCGAGCACTGAGTGCGGGTCCACCATCACCAAGGTTGCCGGAGGTTCCCTGACCAGCAATCGTTTGAATCTTGCCATCGGGGGAGATTTGTCGAATGTAGTGGCTGCTGGTATTCAGGGTGCTGACAAAGAGATTGCCCCCAGTGTCGATGGCCAAACCATAGGGGCCACCCAACCCAGCTTGGGTAGCCAGGCTTCCGTTGGCCCCGGAATTACTGGTATTGCCACTGCCAGCCACCGTTGAAATAATGCCTGCCGGGGTAATCTTACGAATCCGGTAGTTGCTGTGATCGGTAAAAAAGAGATTGTCCTGGGCATCAATGGCCAAACGGGAGGGTCTGTCGAGCGTGGCATTCACAGCCAAAGCGCCGTCTCCTGAAAAGCTGCCGCTGCCATTCCCAGCGATCGTGGTCACAATACCGTTGGTGCCTACCTTGCGAATACGCTGGCTCCCTGAATCAGCAATGTAGACGTTCCCAAGGCTGTCCACCGCCACATCGCGGATATCCCTAAAGGTGGCCGTAAGAGCGCTTCCGCCATCACCGCCGAAATCTGAAGACAGCGTCCCGGCAATGGTAGAGACCCCTCCCTGGGGTGTAATTTTGCGGATCCGGGTATTCTCGGCAGCCCACACATTATCTTGTGAATCGACCGCCAAACCCACCGCCGAAATGCCTGTGGCCAAGTTACTGACCACGCCTGCGGGGGTCAGTTTGCGAATCCGGTTATTGCTGGTATCGGCAATATAGAGATTGCCGATGGAATCGATGGCCACATCGTAGGGCAAGCTGAGTGCCCCGGCATCGACAACATCGATATCATAACTTAGAATCGGACGGAAACCCGACAAACGCAGCATAAACGCGTCAAAGAGGGCGTTGCTGCGCTGCTGCTCGACCGCAGGCACAGCGGCCACATGGGCATACAGGGCCGGGTCAGCCAACATAATATCTTCCATCAGATCCGGGTGCTTGACCCGCGCAAACTCAATTTCGCGCACCAGGGCCGTTTCATTGTTTTGGCCCAGCCAGTGGCGCACCTTGCGCACTAAATACCCTTCGGTCAGGGCCTGTACGGAAAAATCACTTGATGCAGAAGCGGATACGCTTGAAGCCGTTGGAGGAAGCTGTGAACAGCCAATTCCAGCCAGAATCCCTATGATGACCCCAAATCGCAATACAAAGATTGTAGACATTATTT
>DLGM01000395.1 GCA_002482705.1 Cyanobacteria bacterium UBA7694 | reverse complement strand
ATCTTACCACAACAGAAAGGCTGGTTCGCCACAGGCGATCTGGGCCAGTGGAGCCCAGAAGGGGCCTTACAGGTGATTGGCCGCAAAGACTGGATGTTTATTTCCGGGGGTGAAAATATCCAGCCGGAAGAAGTGGAAAAAGCCCTGTGCCGCCTGCCGGAAATTGCCGAAGCGCGCATGGTACCCATCCCGCACCCGGAGTTTGGGCTGCGTCCGGTCGCGTTTGTGCGTGCTTGGCAACAGGTGCCTGCACCGGAAAGCCTGCGCGAGCAACTGCGGGCGTTTTTACCCGGTTATAAAATTCCCGATCACTTTCTGCCCTGGCCTGAGGACTTGGCCACTCAGGGGTTAAAAATAAATCGCCAAGCCCTGATCCAACGGGCCGAGAATCGCCTGTGTTAGATCGCTGGCTACGCCCCTGGGTGGAACGTCCTCTACAAACACTGGCACGCCCTCTGGCCACAAGGGTTTCAGCCAACACAGTGACTCTTTTAGGCTTTAGCATCGGACTGATAGCCCTTCCCACATTAATATCTCAACAGTACCTCTGGGCCCTCGGGCTCATTCTGCTGAACCGCATCCTCGACGGCCTTGACGGCACATTGGCCCGCATCCAGGGGCCAAGCGAACGGGGGGCTTACCTCGACATTGTCTGCGACATGCTCTTTTATGCCAGTACTACACTGGGGTTTGGGCTTGCAAACCCCGATCACTTACTACCTGCTGCCGTTTTATTGGCTTGTTTTATGGGCACTTCTGCCACCTTTTTGACTTTTGCAATTTTTGCCGCCAAACATGATTGGACCCCCCCCAAAAATACCAAAGGCTTGTATTATTTGGGGGGGCTGACCGAAGGAAGCGAAACCATCGCCTTCTTTGGGCTCGCCTGCTTGTTCCCCGGCCAGTTTCCCCTACTGGCCGGGACCTTCGCCACCGCCTGCTTCTTTACCACCATAGGACGCATGGGTCAGGCATGGCAGAAGCTACGTTAAGGGGTGGGAGAAGGGGCTGCTTCGACACTGCCCGTTGAAGAAGGTGTGGCCTCAACAATGCTTACATACTGCACATGCTGGCTTTCAGGAGCCCACGGCAAACAACGACAGAATGGCTGCAAGGTTTGTTTGGCCCACGCAGTGTGCAAGGTGATCGGCTCATTCGGTTCAAAGGCAAAGACCTGCATTTCGTAATCATAAGAATGGCCGCTTATGCCCCGACTGCTGAGTAATTTGGTGCGATTGGTGGAAATGTAATACCCATTTTCGCTTTTGACCACACTATCGACCATCGCGCCATAACGGAAATAGTCCCCGTTGGAATAACCGACCAAAACCTTACCCTCCTTAAGCGCCTGACGCATCAAGGGTTCATACGCAACGGGCTCTGAGGTGGGATGGGTGAATTGTTTAGCATCAAAGTTTTTGAACTTGTTTAACACATCTTCCAGCTCGGCTTCATCAGTGGCCACAAAAGTCATAAAACGGGTGTGTTCATTTTCGGGAAACTGAGAACCCAGCGTGGCATCACTGGCGCTGCTAATTCCGGCATTGAGGCGGAAAAGCAGAGCTGATACCGGGGTACCCGTCAGTTCTTCAGGGGTTTTGCGCGCCAGCTCAATTTGTGCCGCTATCCCCACACTGGAGGGGCTGACATAATCACTAAACGCCCAATAACCTTCCGCTTCAACCTTGAGATAACGAGTGGGGCCATAAGCATTGCTCGCGGTGACCTCAGGTAATGCGAACGACCCCTGAGCATCTGTCGTTGCCGACTGCCACACATTCTCAGGGGTGTACTGCTCAGCAATTTGGTAACGCACCTGCAAACCCACAATCGGCTTTTTGTCTGACGTGAGCAATTGTAAACGCGCGGGTTGCACAGCCGGAAGCGGGGCTGAAACCGAAGGGTTGGGGCTCGGGATAGAGGGCTCCGACACGCCAGGAGCGGTTCCACAAGCGGTGACAAATAACGAACAGGCGATAAGTAAAACAGGGCTGAAGATATTCATCGGGTTACGGTCCTTGAGGGGGAAGATATTTCCCAGTGTAACCAAATTAAAACTTTAAAGTCAATACAATATTTACAAATAAGTAAATAATTTAAACCATTGCCCTAACCAGCTGCCCTTTGGCACACAATAATTTTAAGCGGGGAGCGTCTTTGCCCCACCCACTGTGCTCTGCATAATGAATCACCTGTTGGATAAACACCCCTGACAGACCTCGCCAAGGATGTTCTGGGGGCAATGGGTCCAAAATTTCTACGGTTACCCCCCATTCGGGATGGCGACAAGCATGGACATTTAAGATCACGCTGCTGCCCTGATCATACAGTTTCCAGACATAATAGCGGCCTTCGAGCAATAACAGCCGCACCACGCGCATCCGTCGCTTGATGACCATTTGCGCCTCCCCAGGGAGCTTTCCCTTTCCGGGCTTATATGGCCGATCATAACACACGCATCCCCCATCCATTCAAGCGCATCATTCGGAGCAGAAAACACGCTAACAGGGGCAAGCTGATGCCCCTGTTACGGAGGCTTACAGGCGAACCGCTCCAGCCTGCACCCAACAGGCCAATTCTTTCGCGTGGTAAGTAATGATCAAATCGGAACCCGCCCGCTTGAGACTGAGCAGGGTTTCCAAGGTAACCTTCTGTTCATCAATCCAGCCCCGTTCGCCTGCGGCCTTGATCATGGCAAATTCGCCCGATACATTGTAAGCCACCACCGGGCAATCGGTCGCCTGTTTCACCTGCCAGATAATGTCCATGTAGGCCAAGGCCGGTTTAACCATCACCATGTCGGCGCCTTCACTGATATCCAGCGCCACTTCACGCAGGGCTTCGCGGCGGTTGCCCGGATCCATCTGATAACTTTTGCGATCGCCAAATTGGGGCGTTGAATCGGCGGCTTCGCGGAAGGGGCCATAATAGGCCGACGCGTATTTGGCGGAATAGGCCATAATCGGGATTTCGCTGAAACCCGCGTCGTCTAAAGCGGTGCGGATAGCACCGACGCGGCCATCCATCATATCGGAAGGGGCAATGATGTCCGCTCCGGCGCGCGCATGGGACAGGGAAGTTTGTACCAATAATTCAAGGGTGGGGTCATTGTCCACATCTTCACCTTTAAGAATGCCACAGTGCCCATGATCGGTATATTCACAGTTACACACGTCGGTAATCAGGCAAAAGGTATCGCCACTGTGGGCGCGAATGGCACGCAAAGCCTGCTGCACAATGCCCTGTTCCGCATAGGCCTGGCTGGCAACGCCATCTTTGTGGGCAGGAATACCAAACAATAATAGGCTGTGAATGCCCAAAGCTTTGAGTTCATCAAGCTCTTGGGGCAAAGACTGGAGGCTGTGGCGCACCACACCGGGCATCGAACCAATCGGCTGCGGCTCACCACTCAGGGTTTCATCGACAAACAGCGGATAGATCAAATCACTCAGATGCAGGCGCGTTTCTCGCACCATTTCACGGATCAGGGGGGTACGGCGCAAACGGCGCGGGCGATCAATCATCATGGGCAAAGCCTCCAAGGGTGGTGCTTCATTATAACGAGCGAGCACCCTCAGCGTTCAGCAGATGCCCTCCGCTTGTTTAACGCTGACGGAACCACCAGTAGGTTGTGGCCGCAGCCCCAGCCAAAAGAACACCCGGCAAAAGCCAACGTTTGGGCGAGCGACGCAGGTGGGCGGGCTTTAATTCGGAAGGGGTTTCTACACCCCGGCGCAAGCGATCAATCGCACGCCAATCGGCCACATCGTCTTTCGGATAGGTGGGATAACGGGTTTCAATTTGCAGGCTCATATCAAAATCGGTAATACCTTTGGAATAGACATACAGGTTTTTAAAACAGCAGGTGGCATAATACAAACGGAAGTGGAAAAAGTTTTTCACCACCACCATATCCGCCCCCCGCACCGACAAGCCCATATCCTCGTAGAAGCTGGGTTTCATCGGCAAGGCATACCCTTCAGTCAACACCAGTTGCACGCCCCCCAAATCGAAGTGGATACTGCGGCCAAAATTCTCCGTCATGGTTTTACGGCGTACAATCCCCACCACTTCTAAAGCTGGGTTCATTTCTGGGTGTAAACGCCCCCCCACCGTCGTGGTCACGGTCGTTCCCTCTGGGTACTCCCACAATTCAGCAACTGCAACGGGATCACGCAGCGGATAGAGCGTACGCAGATCGGGAGCCAATGTCAGCAGTTCTTGCAGCAAATTGGTATTTTCACCGGTACCACCAGCCCCCACCACATCGGAGGCATCACAAATGGCAACAGCCCCCACTCGCCGCTGCCAGCGGGCTTGGCGCACTTCCGCCACGGCTTCCGCAGCGCTTAAAAAGGCAGGGGGTTTATGGGTGCGCACCTCCCAACAGCGTTCCGCTAAATCGTCAGCCAAACTCTCCGCCAGCTCTTGGTCCCCTTGAGTCACCACATACACCGACCAACCCAAATCGGGATGGTCAAAATAAGGGTGGGCCATAAACAGACTGCTGTCGAGCACACGGGGATCTTCCTGCCAACGTTTCATGAGCTGAAAGCGAGCCCGCATGGGAGCGGCAAAGTCAAGGGTACTGCCTCCTCCGCTGATCATCGGCAAACTGCGCCATGCCAATGTGGGCTGTAACTCACCACGCAGGGAGCCAATCAGGAGCTTGGCGGCACGCTCGCCGGTACGGGCCATATCCCGGTGAGGATTGGTATGGTAAGTACATAAAACATCCAACAGCGCTACTTTTTCGGGGGTCAGCAACCCATGCAAATCAAAGCTGGCGGCCAACTTGGTATGCGGTTCTACAATGGCTTTAATACGCCGCAACAGTTCACTTTCCGGGTCTTGAAACCCCACGACGCCCATCGCTCCATGGAGGGCTAAAAACACGCCATCTACTGGCCCAGCGGCCTGTAATTGCGCCTCAAATTGCTGGCACACCTGCTCAAAAAAATCGGCCTCCAGCGGCCCCCCTGAAATGGACCAGGCACTGGTCAAAGGGATCAGCTCGACATCTCCCAAAGCCTGAGCGGCGCGCACAAAACCCGACAGCTCTAAGTTTTTGAGAAAACCCTGTACTTCCCAGTATTTGGGCTGACAGGCCTGGAGCAGCATTTCGCCCTCGACCCAATGGGTGCGCTCAAAATCCGCACGGGTGGTCAGAACGGGCGAAAAAGAATTGGTCTCCTGCATCAATCGGCCAATCGCAATACGCAGCGGGCGTGACATAGGCACATTCTCCTAGCATTCGGATACTTCCAGCCTAACACAATTCCCGGTTTCACCTCGGCCCCATGCCGCTACCTAGGCTTCGTCAGGTACAATGAAGCATTACTGCCAAAGGATTTTCCCCATGCAAAAGAAAAATTCCCTGATGCGCGATCTGATTGTTTCGGTTGTGGTCTCTGTCGGTATGACCCTTTTGGGTGAATGGCTCAAGCGCCGCAAAGCTGAGCAGGGCAAATAGTCTTCGGAACCTTTCCCCCCTTGCTGCCGTCGCTAACAACACTGTTTATTTTTAGTGATGGAGCTTGTTATGTCACCCACTTATCTTGAAATTGAAACTGCCGGACGTCCGATCAAAGCCTGGGTACAAGGGGTCGCCTTTGACCCGGGGACCCAAGAACAATTGCGCCAAACAGCGCTGTTGCCCTTTATTCATCACCACTTAGCGGCTATGCCCGATTGCCATGTGGGCAAAGGTAGCACCGTCGGCAGCGTAATCCCGACCCAAGGAGCAATCATTCCGGCGGCGGTAGGTGTGGATATTGGGTGTGGTATGGTGGCTGTGCGCACCTCCCTCAAAGCGACAGATCTCCCCGATCACTTAGGGCCCGTCCGGGATCTCTTTGAACAGGTAGTTCCCGTCGGCCAAGGGGATTGGGCCACTGGCCCATTCGCCAAAATGGGGCTCCAGCGCTTCCGACACCGGGGGGAACAACGTTGGAAACAGTTAGCCAGCGATTATCAGTGGTTGTGTGAAGCCTATCCGGCCATTGAGCCCCCGCGCATTGCGCCGGTCAGTCAAGTGGGCACCCTCGGCGGAGGCAATCACTTTGTCGAGTTATGCCTGGATGAATCCGACCGGGTCTGGATCATGCTCCACAGCGGTTCACGGGGGATTGGCAACCGCATTGGCACCTGGTTTATCGAAGCGGCGCGCCAAGAAATTGCCCGCCAAGGGCTGCAAGTCCCCAACCGCGACTTGGCCTTTTTAAGCGAAGGCACAGGCCTGTTTGGTGACTATGTGCGGGCCGTTGATTGGGCCCAGCGCTATGCCTACAATAACCGCGAAGTCATGCTCGGCAATTTGGTGCAGGCTCTGCAAGAGTCACATCTGCTTCCCCCTTTCCAACTCGATATGGAGGTGGTCAATTGCCACCATAACTATATTGCGCAGGAAAGCCATTACGGGGAGTCGGTCTGGGTCACGCGCAAAGGGGCCATTCGTGCCCGCGAAGGGGACTATGGCATTATTCCTGGCAGCATGGGAGCCCGTTCGTTTATTGTGCGTGGCAAGGGCAACCCGGAGAGCTTTCACAGTTGCAGCCACGGGGCTGGACGAATCATGTCACGCGGCGAAGCCAAGCGCCGCTTTACCGTAACAGACCATCAACAGGCCACCGCCGGAATCGAATGTCGCAAAGATGAAGGCGTTATTGATGAAACGCCCGGTGCTTACAAAGACATTCAGGCGGTCATGGCAGCCCAACAGGATTTGGTTGAAATTGTCCACACGCTCCGGCAGGTTGTTTGTGTCAAAGGTTAACCCTGAGGAAATCGCGTTTAATATCCCCCGTTATGGGCAGGCCGCGCTGATTGCGCAGGCCTGCCGTTTTCACAATGCCCAAGAAAAAGCCAAAGCGGATCGCTTGGATGATCTGTACGCCGAAGCCCGTTATATTTCCCCCCACTCCCATCCCCAGGTCATCACCAGAGCCTGTACCCAATTCTTAATCGCCAAGGGTTTAAAGCAACATCCCGAACTGGCCGCACTGCGAGGAAACCCTGCGACATTTGAAGCTTGGCGCCAGGCAAAAAACCAGCTGCTGGCAGCAATTGCTTCGTCTGCCCCCTGGCTGGCAGACGAATGCCAACGCCAACAGATTTGAGCAGCGACCAGATATCCACTCCCATTTAGAGCAAAAACCGCTCCAGAAAAGCCCGGATAGAAGCAGCGATTAGCACCCAGCCTTCCTAGAAAAAAGCCTGAAGATACGGCTATAATAGAGATTGTGGAAGATAAACAACAAAACCGCAAAAAGCAGCGCCGGGCGCGCGGGGAAGGAGTCACCTCCTACCGCGTCACCAGCTCTCTCACCCTGACCGAAGAAGCCACTGAGCGCGTCAATCAGCCTAAACCACCGCCCCAACAGCAATACAGCAACCCGTATTATGAGCAGGGCTTTGACCCCAATTATCCCGCTGAAGCGCAACCCACCGCCTTGGGTTATTATGATGCCAATGGCCAATGGCAAGAGGGCGCTGACCCCAGCCAAAGTTATGACCCCCAAGGGTATTATGACGCCAATGGCCAGTGGCAGCAGGGCGCGGATCCCAACCAAGGGTATTATGATCCCAACCAAGCTCAAGGGTATTATGACGCCAATGGT
>DLGM01000268.1:5627-11184 GCA_002482705.1 Cyanobacteria bacterium UBA7694 | reverse complement strand
GATCATCGGTGTCAGTTGGGGGGGTGCTTCATATCCAACTGACCCCAGATATCGCCGATTTGGCTCATCCCCAGCTTTACCAGCGCTTGCGTACTTGGCGCAGCGAGACGGCGGCGGCAGCGGAAGTTCCGGTCTTTTTTGTACTGCCTACGGCGGCCCTGATCGCCGTGGCCGAAACCCTGCCGAGCAATAAGGCCGGGCTGCAGCGTATCAAGGGCCTTGGCCCCAAAAAGGTGAGCCAGTACGGTGCCGCCATTCTGGAAAGGGTCGCTGACTATTGTGCCGAACGGGATGTGGCTCCCGCAGAACCAGCTCCAGAGATCCTTGAAAAGCCCAAGGCCCCCAAAGAAGACACCAAACAGAGCAGTCTGGATCGCTTCCGTGCGGGTCAGTCGGTGGCGGAAATTGCTGCCGCCCGGGGTTTGGGTATCAGCACCATTGAAGGGCATTTGGCCCACTATGTCGCCCAGGGCGAACTGCCTTTGGATGGTCTCGTCGCCCCTGATGTGGCCGCCGACCTGACGGCCTATTTTTCCACCCATCCCACCGTCACCCTGGGAGAAGCCAAGGCCCACTGGGGTGAGCGCGCCAGTTATGGGGAACTGAAGCTGGTGCGAGCATCGCTTTCCCAAGCGCAGAACCCTTCTCTATAATAAAACTATTCACCATCTCAACGAGGACACTTATGATCCAAGCCAAAATCAAAACCGATTTGCTCGAAGCCCGCAAAACCAAAAATGCTGACCTGATGAGCTGGACCCAGACCCTGCTGGGCGAATTTGCCCGTATTGACAAAGAACTCAGCGATGACCAAGCCATTGCCGTGCTGCGCAAAGTGGCCGCAGGCCTGGCAGAAATGGTCAAGGTCAAGCCCGAAACCCAGGCCGAACTGCTCTATGTGCAGTCGTTTCTGCCCCAGCAGATGGACGAGGCCCAATTGCGTGAGGTGGTTGCTGCCTACAAAGCTGAAAACCCCACGCATACCCTGAAGGAGTTTATGCCCTTCCTGAAACAGCAGTATGGCAACAGCATTGACATGAAAATGGCCAATCAGGCGTTTAAACAAAGCTAATCGTTTATCGTAACCTGAACCCACGATTTTGGTTGTAGAGCCTTCTCCTGAACTTGAAAACAATTGTACAGAGCCCTGTACTTATCATTTTTTCTCTGGGGGAGGCTTTCAACATGTCACAATGTGCGACTGTAGCGATGGCCCGCTGCCGATGGGAGCAGCCCAGCCAATTGTTTGGTGAAATCGGACAGATAGCGCGCATGCCGTTGAAAATGCTGTAAACGCTCGGGTTTTTCTTGCAGCCATTCTTTGGGATCTTTATTGGCCTTGGCCTGATTACAGTTGAAGCAGGCCATGACCCGGTTTCCTGGTGTGTCGAGCATTCTTTTGGGAACTTTAAAGCGCTTATACCATGACTTGGGAATCACATGATCAATGGTTAGCTTGCCTGATTCACCACAATAAACACAGATGGTTGCTTTCTTTGACACCGTACAAGCGCCTCCTTGACCTTTATTTTGAGCTTCCTTTTTTGGCCAGACGTGTCAAACGTGTGTATAGGGTTGCTGTGATGGGGGGATGTATTTTGAGTCGTACAGAGGAGATATGCTCAATCATTGCCGTTTTTAAAGCTCAAGATCCGTTATTTGGAGCACAGATCTCTTTTTTTACGGCATTGCTTGGAGCTGATTGTGATCAGGGCATAGCGCCATCAGCGGTGGTTTGTGGCCATGATATACTTTTGCCATGACTGACCCTTCTGATTTTCCCCACCTATCGGGTTACACCTTCCAGGCCGAATTGGGCCGGGGCGGTTTTGGCACGACCTATTTGGCCCGACGCGAAAGCGATGGCCTGCAATGTGTGGTCAAACAGCTCTCTCTGACCCGCATGCACGACTGGAAAAGCCTCGATTTATTCGAGCGCGAAGGGCAAACCCTGGCCCAGTTGCAGCATCCTTATATCCCCAAATTGATTGCGTTTCGCCGTGACCCGCAGGGAGAGCAACCCGCTTTATTCCTGGTGCAGACCTATATTCCGGGCCACTCTCTCAAAGCCCTGATCGAGGGGGGCAAACGTTTTTCGCCTCCTGAAGCGCTCGCGATGGGCATGGCATTGGCCAAAATTTTGGTGTATTTACAGGCCTTTAGCCCGCCGTTGGTACACCGTGACATCAAGCCCGAAAACGTGATTCTGGGGGAGGATCAGCAGTGGTATCTGATTGATTTTGGGGCGGTGCGCCGTCCAGAGCAGGCATCGGAAGAACGGGGCTCGACCACGGTGGGCACCTTTGGGTATATGGCCCCGGAGCAGTTTCATGGTCTGGCGTCCCCGGCTTCGGATATTTATGCTTTGGGAGCTACGCTCTTGTTTGCCCTGACCCACCGGGCCCCTTATGAATTGCCTCTCAAAGGTCTTAAAATTGACTTCCGCCCGGTGTTTCAGGGGCCACGTGTCCTGGCGGATGTTCTCGAAAAAATGTTGGCTCCCGAGGCTGCCCAGCGTTATCCTGATGCCCAGGTCTTGCTGACAGACTTGCAGGCTGTGGCTGCGGGAGAAAAACCGCCAGGGTTATACGCAGAAGACCCCTTTCACTCTTTGACTCAGCCCCCTCGCCCCGACGACTCCACCAAAAAGTATATTGCTTCTATCTTTGCCCTGTTTGTGTTGTGCATGACCCTGCTCACCCTCTGTTCACTGCCCTCCCGGCAGTCTCCCAAAGAGCCTTATGACGCTGTCCGCGATCGCCTCGAAAAGGCCTACCAAGAACAGTACCGGGCTGAGTTCGGTACAGAGCCTAAATTTTCGGCATCTTCTTCCCCTTAATCACTGAGTGGTCAGTTACAAGCGAAAGCATAGATATGAAGCCATGTTGTTATTCTAAGGTATAAATCGCAATGGTTTTAATTCGGTCGTTTTTGCCAATCCCAAACATCAGGCCCAGTTCAGAGTAGTCGAGATATTCGCGGATATCTTCATTAATGCCGTTATAATTACGACTAAAACCGTAACCCTGTCCCATTGTTTTTAGTACATCTCGGGCATGATCACCAATTCTAAGCATACCATTGGGTGTATTTACCGGACGTTGATTGTCAAAGGCGTGGATTTGCACAATGCTATCATCACTGGGGTCAACAGCAATCACCATTTCAGGGTAGACATAGAGTCTTAAATTTTGTCCTTTGTGCGTAGTCTCTTCTTCACCGGCAGCGGGCCCCACTTTTGTGAGTACGTCTGTAAAAGTTTCTTCCAGATAGATGGATTGTTTCTGCTTTGCCAAATGAATACCAACGCCGGGTAATATTTGATTGCTAGCGGGTTGACCGGTGCTCAGGTTGAGTTCAATGGGATAAAGAGGGGATTTCCCCAAATCTTTTAAGATACCGTTGCCACGTTCTTCCACCTCTCTTTGAGGACAAACAATGGTTTCCTCTTCATCGAAGTGATTGACGATTTTGCGATAGCTTGGAAAACGAGCCAAACGCTTTGCTTCATATAACTCTACAGCAGCTTTCCAGGGTTGGTTGAGCTTGAAGTAGGTATAACCTTTTTCGTAACGGATGCAGGGAAAACGAGGAGCCATATCTTGAGCCCGCTGGTAAATCTGTAGCGCTTTGGTGTAATTATCCTGGTCAAAGAGGCGGTTTCCCAATGTGAGATAAAGGCGTACCATGCTTCCCTGCATCGCCAGATTGCTTTTCCAGATACTGCTAGAGGTCTCTCCACTTTTAGCCAATTCTTGTAGCGTTCGATGATAAAGGATTTCAGCTGAATTCATATGGGCAATAGCCTTCGTGTATTCATATTCCTGGATCAAATCATATGCTTGGTCAAGGCTATTAATAAACGCGTCTAAACTATTCTGTGCATAAGCCGATGGGCTGATTAAAATGCAAGCAAAACCGCTGATGAAGAGATGTTGAAGATGTTTTTTTAAACGCATAGAGCAGATCTCTTAGAGAAATTATTTTGCTTATTATAACAATAAAATTACGCAGTAGCGGCGTTGATGATGCAATTCTTCCGTCATTTAGATAATTTCTCCTTAATCCTTAGCAGTCTATCTAAACACGTCAAACTTTTCCCGGCCGCCACCAATTCCACTTGCCCAGCAGCATCATAAAGCTGGGTACAAGCAATAAGCGCACCACAGTTGCATCGAGCAGAATCGCTGCTGAGATGCCTAAACAGATTTCCTGGGTTTGGGGCGAGGAAGAAAAGATGCCCGGCACAAACACGCCGAGCAGGATCAGGACGGCCCCGGTGATTACCGAACCACTGCGGCTCAGGCCCTCGACCACGGCTTTACGTACCTGGCCGTGGGCTTCGTAACGTTCGCTGATGCGGCTTAAAATCAGCACTTCGTAGTCCATGCTCAGGCCAAAGATAATACAAAACAGCACAATCGGCACAATATTGGTAACAGCCCCATTGATGGGGGTATGCAGCAGCCCACTGAGCCAGCCGTGCTGAAATACCAGCGTCAGCAGCCCAAAGGCTGAAAGAATGGGCAGGAAGTTCATGATTGCGGCCTTGGCGGGCAGCACCGGGGTGCGCATATAGGCCAGCAATAAGGCGTAAATCCCGCCCAAGACCAAGAACAGCATCAGCGGCAGCGGGCGATACAGTTCGTGGGTGAAGTCTTTGACGCGGGCCACGGCCCCGCCCGTTAATAGGGGCTGCTCAGGATGGCTTCGGGCATAAGCGCGGCTGAAATTCAGAATCGCTTGGGTGTCGTCCAAAGCCATGAGGTCTTTGGGGAAAACCTGTACCAGGGCCAGGGTACTGCCCTGATCGACATTGACCAGCGGGGCAAACTGCTGGGGCTGCAACAGGGCACCGAGGGTTTGCCAGTTATTAAAGAAGGCCTGATAGTCGCGAGCACTAAAATTCGGCTGCCAACTGGTCAGGCTCTGCACGTCGGCGACGGCGGGCTGGGCGCGCAGGGCCGTGGTCAGGGCATGCAAATAAGCGATGCTGCTTTCCGCGTAAATTGTCTGTCCTGGGGGAGCCTTGACCACCAGCGTAACGGGAATCAGTTCGCCTCCCCAGTTGTCCTGTTCGAGCAGGCGGTACCCGGCCATCGACTCGGAGTTGCGTGGGGCAATCGCCTGTACCGGCTCCCACAGGCGCATCTGGGTGACGGGCAGGGCCAAGCCCAACAGGATCGTCAAGGACAGCACAAAATAACTGCGCGGATAGCGGGTAATGTGATCCGCAAAGGACCGCCAGAAGCGCTCGGTGTCGAAGCGGGCAATGCCCCGGCTCAACACCTGGGGCCACTCCAGCCAGCGCTGCCCCAGCGCCAGCAGGGCGGGCAAAACAATCAGGGTATTGGCCAGCGACAGGGCAATCACCAGCAGCATATTGCTGACCACGGTGCGGCTCAAAGACACATCGGGGATCAGCAGCACACTCAGGCTGACCATCATGATCAGGGCTGAAAACAGGACCGTGTTCCCGGCTTTGTGGACAGTGGTGCGCAGGGCTTGTGCAGGCGGGCTCCCCGCCTTGAGTTCTTCGCGGTAGCGGCTGACCAAA
>DLGM01000268.1:0-5530 GCA_002482705.1 Cyanobacteria bacterium UBA7694 | reverse complement strand
GCAGCCCGAGCACCAGCCCCAAGCTGTTCAGGCCCACCAAGGTGCTTGCACCCATCAGCAGCGGTAGCAGGGCCGAGGTCAGGGCCCCAAAGGTGGCAATCAGAATGCCCAGCGAAATAAGCAGGGCCAAGCCCTCACCGCGGGCAGAATCTTTTTTGCTGGCATCTTTGGCATCCTGTTGGAAAGCCGTATTGCCTGTCAGATAGGTTTTGAGGCCACTTCGGGCAGACCACTGATTTAACCAANNGGTTTGGGCTTCAACCACCCGCAGATCCGGGCGGTACTCGAGATAAAACAACTGCTGAGCATGGGGAGTGCGGCCGCGCACTTCTTGCACCTTGTGCAAAGTGGGAATCGCTGCCAATAGTTCACGGCGAAGGGCCTCGCTGTCCGTTTGCCCATCTACCACCAGGGCTGCGGAATTGCCCAAGCGGGAACCAAACTGCTGTTCTAAAATCTCGGTCACTTCCCAGGCTTCGGTGCCCGTTGCACCCCGTAGCTCTGTTTCGGTCAGATCGCGACGATTGAGGGCTAAATTGGCAACGGCGATTCCCAACAACACGATCCAGCTGAGCAGGATCAGCTTGCGGCGTCGGTAAAGGAGAGAAGCCCAGGTGTGGAGTATCCCGTTGGCAGGCTTGTTGTCAGCCATAGCTCCCCCTTTGATTGGCGTCGCTTCAATATACCCCGCCCGAAAGGGGATGCCAACCGCTCTGGGAAGATTTGTGAATTGACATTTTTGTGACTTTTACGTTTTGTAACCCCACAAATGTAAACAAATTGTATAATGTAAGATGCAATGAGCCCTCCGGAGACATCCACCGATGAGTAAGCCCAAAGTGCTGCTAATTGACAATGATGCTGTGGTCCATCAACTGTTTGAACGTGTACTGAATCAGTCCCGCTGCCAACTGATTCCCAGTTACGACGTGCGTGATGGCATGCGGCAGGCGATGCTTCATCGCCCAGAGCTGGTGGTGTTGGAGGCCGACTTGCCCGAAAGTGAAGGCTTGACCTTTGTGCGTCAGTTGCGCGAGTTGGTAGCCCTGCGGCGCACCCCTGTAATCCTGTACACGGCTCATTCCTCGCGTGAGCGTTTGCTTGAGGCCCGGCAGTTGGGGTTGTCCGACTATATCCTCAAACCCATTGATGAAAGCCAGTTGGGCAGTCGTCTGAGCCGATTTTTTGGCTGGGATGTGCGCACGGGACAGCCCTTTACACCCCCCGAGCAGGGACACCGCCCGATTTTATTGATTGACGATCACCCCACTTATTTCGAACCGCTGCAAGAATGCCTCAGCGATTGGGTGCATCCCCTGTTGGCAGCCCACGACGGGGAAAGTGGGCTGGCATTGGCACGGCAGGCCTTGCCGGGCCTGATTCTGCTCGACATTCCCCTCCCGGATATGTCGGGTTTGATGGTGCTGGAGCAACTGCGTCAGGATCCCCTGACCCGGGCTGTCCCAGTTTTGGTCTTAACCGGCGATAACAGCGAGGATTGTGTGCGCCAAGCGATTGCCGGAGGCGCACGGGGGTATATTCTCAAACCCTTCCAACTGCCCTTTTTACTGACCCAGATGGAGCGGCATTTGTAGGGCCAGAAAATTTTCTGGCCTTACAAATACCCGCCCCGACACGGAGTGTTTTCGTTTATCCTGAAGCATGCACATTTGGATTGATGCCGACGCCTGCCCTCGGGCCGTCAAAGAAATGCTCTACCGCGCCAGCGAACGCCGCCAGATCATGACCACCTTGGTGGCCAATAGTCCCTTGCGCATTCCCGCTTCCCCTTATTTGGATATGCGGGTTGTGGCAGCGGGTACCGACCGCGCTGATGATGAAATTGTCGCTTTGTTATCTCCGGGGGATCTGGTGATCACGGCTGATATCCCTTTGGCCGCCGATGCTGTTGCCAAAGGGGCCATAGCCCTCAACCCCCGTGGCATGCTCTATACGCGTGATAACGTTCACGCCATTCTCAGTATCCGCAACCTCAAAGAAGAATTGCGCGGCATTGAAGAGGTGATGGGCGGGCCGCCGCCTTTTTCCAATAAAGACAAACAGGCCTTTGCCAATCAGCTCGAAAAAATCTTGAATGCGGCCCGGTAGCACTCTGGTATTTCAGATTGTCTCGCCCCCAACACGATTCCGTTTATACTGACCTCAGCAACCTATCTCCCCTCAGGAAACCCCATGAAACTCACATCCACCTTCGCCGCTGTCTTGCTGACCTTGACCCTGAGCCTGGCCGCCGGAGCCCAAGAGAATCCCGATGCGCCCACCAAAACCCTGGAGCCCGTCGACGTCCCCAACCCCACCGAGCCTGTGGATACAATGCCCCGCTCGCCCTTGTCGCCCTGGACGATTCGCGCCGGGGGCCGCGCCATTATTGGCTTAGGTGCCCAATTCAGCGAACACCTGGAAGTGGCCTATCGCCTGCCGGGCGAACAGTTTGAACTGTTTGCCTATGGGGCACCCAGCCGCTTGGCCGGCGCCGTGGGGGGACGCTTTTATTTCAACCCGGAAGAGCCGACCTTCCAGTATTTTGCCGTGGCCCGCGCTGGCATCTACGGCTTTTTTAGCGGCGGTGAAATCACCGGGGGCGGGGAGCCCCCTCGGGTGATCGGCAGCTGGAGTNNGGAGTCTGAACCCAGATATCGCCGTCGGCGTCGGCGTCGACTGGAATTTCACCCGCCACTTCGGGCTCACGGGCAGCATCCATACCGGGTATCCGATCACCTTCTTCCCTGAATTGGCCCTCAAGTACCGTTTTTAAAGACCGAAGGAGCCAGCGCCCGCTGGCTCCCACCCCGCTTAGAGCCAGGCTTGGCGGTAATCTTGGGCATATTGCCGGAAGCTGATCGGGGCTTTGCCGGTGATCTCTTCGACCGTGGGCAACACGGCAGCGGAATACCCCAGTTTAAAGAAGCTGAGAATCAGCAGCAAAAATTCGCTGTAATCAGCGGGCAAACCGGCAGCAAGCAGGTTGCTGCGCATGGCCTCGGGGCTGACCTCTTGGTAGGTGATGGTTTTGCCAGTGACCTCAGACAGGATGGCGGCCACCTCGTGGTGATCCAGGGATTCGGCTCCGGTCAGGTCAAAGTCGCGGTTGGCAAAGGTGTCGCTCGTCAGCAGCGTGGCCGCCACAGAAGCAATGTCGCGGGCGTCGATAAAGCTGCCCTTGGCATCACCCACTGGCAGGAAGATTTTGCCCTGCTCTAAAATGCCCTGGATCCAGAAGCTGTTGAAGTTTTGCATGAACCAGTTGGGGCGAATAATGTTGTAGGGAATGCCCGACTGCTCCAGGGCGATTTCCGCTTTACGCATAGGAGCATTTGGGTCGGCATTGGCCCCCATGGCGGTCATGAACACCACCTTCTTGAGGCCGCGTTCGCGGGCGGCGGCAAACAGGGGAGCAGCCAACACGTCTTGGTTAGTATAACCGGGCGGCATCAAGACAAAAGCACGGTCCACGCCTTCGAGGGCTGCTTCCAAGCCGACATTCTGGGCAATGTCATAATGCACCTGATCCGCTTGCAGATTTTCTTTTTTGCTGGTGGCACGTACGACGGTTTCGCCTGCGGCGGTAAGCTGTTGCACCAGGGCGCTGCCGACATTGCCAGAGGCACCGAGAATGAGTATTTTAGCCATGTGTAGGATCTCCTTATGGATGTGAAAGTAGATTCATCATACCGGGGTTTACTTGGATTAAGAATAGACATAAGTCCAACATTTATAACAATTCGTCTAAATGATTGGACTACAAATGCGGAGTATGACAAAATACACCTATGGACGTATTGGCGGATATCTTAACCAGTGCCGGGCTGCGCAAGCGGGTGATGTATCACAAGCAGATCACCGCCCCGTGGATGCTGCAATTCCCCTGCTCTCACAGCATGGGCTTTCACGTGATAACCTTGGGCGAGGCCTATCTCTGGAAAGGGGATGACGAAGCCCCAGTTCACCTCCATCGCGGTGACATTGCGTTTATGGCGCGCGGCAAGCCCCATCGCATGAGTACCCACCCGGACCCGGATCTGCCCTTGGAGCCGGAAGCCCCTCCGTCTCAGGGCGAACCGCCGCTGCTGGCGATGGTCAACGGCATTTACCAGCTCTGGAACGAACCCATCCACCCATTTTTCCAGGCGCTGCCCGACTGGGTGATTTTGCGGGCTGAAACGATCCCGGCCCATGATCCCCTTCAAGCCACCTTGCAACTGCTCTCGGCAGAAATGACCCAGCCCGATCTGGGTTCCCAGGCCATCAGCGACGCCCTGCTCGATGTGCTGTTTCACCTGATGCTGCGGCGCACCATTCAGCACCATATGCCCGCACATCGCATGTGGCAGCGTTCGACCCAGGACCCCTACATTCTCAAAGCCCTGCAGCTAATGCACAGCGAGACGGCCCGCGACTGGAGCCTCGACAGCCTGGCCAACGCCGTGGGCCTGTCGCGCTCGGGCTTTGCCCTGAAGTTTAAGCAGGTGTTTGGCGATACGCCGCTGCACTACCTGACCACCCTACGCATGCAAAAAGCCATGGAGCTCTTGGCCCACAGCGACCAGTACATCGAGGCCGTGGCCGCTGCCGTGGGCTACCAGGATGCCCTCAGCTTTTCACGGGCCTTCAAAAAGAGCGTGGGCAAGTCGCCGCGCGAATTCCGCAAGCGCAACCAGGCCGAGCTGGGGCTGGCGTGGCGGTTTGCGTAACCCCCTACGTGACGTAAGGGGCTGGCAGGGGCAGAAAATCTTCTGCCCTGCTACCAGCCCCTCCTAGCGTTACAATGGAGGATATGCAGTTCAGAAAGGATCTCGGTAATGCGTTGGGTATTTTTGTTATGGGCCTTGAGCCTAGGATCACCGGCCTGGGCCCAGAGCGGGGCCGAAGTGGCGGTGGTCAAAAAGGGCGTACAGCAAATTTTAAAGGCTGATTTGCCGGTGATGTCGCCCGATCAGCGCCGCTTTAAGCTCGAAAGCATCGACCTCAATGGCGACGGCAAGCGCGAGCATTTTGTGTTTTTTCAAAACAGCTATTTTTGTGGCAGCGGGGGCTGTACCTATTTGCTGCTCGACCCGCAGGGGCGGCTGATCACGCGTTTTACGGTGGCGGATATCCCGGTGATTGTGCTAACCAGCAAAACCAAAGGCTGGCGCGATCTGCTGCTGAATCACAAGGGGCAGACCCACAAGCTGCGCTTTGATGGCAAGCGCTATCCCGGCAATCCGTCCACGGCCCCGGCCTATGCCTTGGGCATGAACGAAGAAGAGGATCCCGACATCCGTTATCTGTTCTCGGAAGTGGGCGCGCCGCTGAAGCTGATTGCTTTTTAGCGGCCTTTGGCGCTGAGGTATTCGCCGCCGATGCCGAGCAGGAGCCCGGTGCCGGTGGCGGCCCAGCCCACGGCTTCAATCGCCAGGGTAGCGGGCAGGCCTGCGCCGCTGAGGGCGGTGCCCGCCGACCAAACACCCAGGCTGGCGTCAAAGCCGTTGAGGGCGCTGGAAGCGGCAAAAGCGCGTGCGGCCCAACG
>DLGM01000047.1 GCA_002482705.1 Cyanobacteria bacterium UBA7694 | reverse complement strand
CCATCATCTCGCCATCTTCGCTGCTTTTTTGCAGTTGAACGGTTTGGAATTGGTAGGTGGCATCAGGCAATTTCGAGGGCATACGCATTTTCGAAGGTCCGTTAATCCGGCGGCCAGTAGCGTAGAAACGGTCATTCATAGCCTGAACCCCCGTCACTTGATAGGCTTCAGCACTGGGATCGGCCAGAGTTTCTTCCCCAAGACCATGCAGTTCACACCAAGTTTTGGTGCTGTCGGGGTTAAAATTGCTGCGATCTTCACCCGTGCAGGTTTTTGTAAACCAGTCTTTGCCTTTGGCATTGTTGCCCGGATGATACACCGCATTGGTCCCCGTCAACGAATCGACCAAAACTTGTCCGTCGCTCGTTACCGCTACACCTTCCCCTTGCCCTACGCTGGTAAAGGCATTGTTACCACTCTCGTAGAGTTCGGTATAATCGAGACGCTCCGGGTTCGTCTCATTGATGGTACCCACCGGGCCACTGCCAATAATGCCGCTGACATAAAGGGTTTTATTCGGCGCACGGGTAATGCCCTGAATTTTAAGACCCCCAAATTTGACTTGTTGGGTCCAGGTCATGCCCCCATCTTTCGTGGTTTGGAAACCATTGGTGCCCGACTTACCACAGCCCCAGAAAGCGGTGTTGTCATCGTCCCACCACATTGTTGCCTTGTCAGCACAGGGTACAGAACCGCTAAAAAGAGCCCAACCGCTGGCGGCACTGGGTGTGGTAGTTGCTGGTGGGGGGGTAGGTGTATGGGTTGCTGGGGTGTTCGGATTCGCAGAATTTGTGGGCGCTGGGGATGCACCACTGGGTTGAGCCGAAGGGGCATTAGATGGGGTCGCACCATTATTGGGAGTCGTTGGGGTACACGCAGCAATCAGGCCTAAAACGATGACAACAGAAAATGTGGAAATCCACTGGCGCATTCAAAATCTCCTATGACATAAAAAAGATAATTGCTGTGCAATCTAACCTATAATCGCAAAAAAAGCAAGCTCCCTGGATTTTTACCGCAAGTAAAAAGAATAATAGCTACTTTTAGCGTTATTCTTTTGGTAATCTTTGATTATAGCGCCTTAAACAATGGGTATTTTGTCCAGCCATCAGCACATCGGCAATGAGCCGCATACACAGCATAAAGCCCCCCACCCTAAAAAATGGGTGGGGGGCTTTATTCAAAGGTCCCTTATTTGACTTGGTATCCCAATTGCCGCAATCGGGCCGGCTGGTTGCGCCAGTCGGGAATCACTTTGACAAACAGTTCAAGGAAAACCTTGGTACCCAGGAAATATTCGAGGCTTTGGCGCGAGGCCGCCCCGATCTCTTTCAGCTTTTGGCCCTGTTTGCCAATCATAATCCGCTTTTGGGTATCGCGTTCAACGGCAATCACCGCAGCAATATAGGTCAGATCTTCGGTGCGCTCTTTGAACTGTTCGATGTAGACCGTGGCGGCATGGGGAATTTCGTCACCGGTACAGCGGAAGACCTGTTCACGAATTAACTCGGCAGAAATGAGCGCCTGGGTCTGATCCGTGTATTCATCATCCGGGTACAATTGCTCCCCTTCAGGCATCACGGCCACCAGCGCGTCGAGCAATTGTGGCAAACCATCCGAATGTTTGGCGGAAATCAGGTAGGTCCCGGCAAAATTGCCCAGGGCCTGATAAGCCGCCAAATGTTCTTCCCGTTTGGCTTTGGGGATCTTGTCGATTTTGTTGAGCACCAGATAGGTGTGTTTTTGGTGTTTTTCGAGGGCACGGGCAATAAATTGGTCACCGGGGCCAGGAGGCTCTGTGGCATCCACCAAGAAGAGGGTATGGTCGACTTCACCGAGCACAAACAGAGCCTGATCGACAATAAAACGCGTCAGCAGATGCTGGGGTTTGTGGATCCCAGGGGTGTCCACAAACACCATCTGAGCGCGATCAGGCAGGGTTAAAATACCTTGCAAACAGTTGCGCGTTGTCTGGGCCTTGGCCGAGACAATCGCCACTTTTTCACCTATCAGGTGATTGATCAAGGTCGACTTACCCACATTGGGACGGCCGACCAAAGCGACAAAGCCGCTTTTAAAAGGTTGACTCATGCTTCACTCCGGGGCCAGTTCGAAGTCATGAGACAAGGTCTCACTCTGACGAATGGTAATTTGAAATGCGCGGGGTTTGAACCCCTTTTTGCTCAGGGACAGGCGGTAGGTTCCGCGCGGAATATCCCGAAAGCTATAACGGCCATCAGGCGTTGAAAGGGTCATGATCATGAGATCTTGGCTTTCGAGCTTGAGACGGACGCTGGACAGGGCCGTGCCCGCACTATCGCGCACCAAACCTTCGACCCGTGCAGCAACTTCCCCGGAGGGTGCATTGCTCGGAGCTGGTTCAGAGGGAGTGGGGCTGGCAGCGGGGATCGGCGTGGCAACTGCCGAGGGGGCTGACGACGGCACCGGGGTCGTATCCACTCCAGTCACGGTAATATCGTTGGAGAGGGTTTCGCCGCTGGGAATGGTGACATTGCGCTGCAAAATCAGGGTTTCGCCCCGGGTCACCGCCAAAGTATAATCACCGGGTTCAAGATTGGGCACTTCATAGAGGCCCGTTGAATCGGGGGAAACGCGTGCCACCAGGAGTTCGCCCCGGCGCAAGTCAATTTGAATGTCCGCAGGCGGCATTGGCAGGCCCGCTGGCCCCACCACACGCCCGGCTAAACGCCCGACCTTCATTCCCAGCGGAATCTCCAAGGTCGTGGGTAAGTTGGCCTGTACGACAATGCGGCGACTTTCACGATTCCAGCCCTCCCGGCTGACTTCGAGCACATATTCACCACTGGGAACCTCGGGAAACAGCACTTCGCCATCGGCC
>DLGM01000093.1:3156-3624 GCA_002482705.1 Cyanobacteria bacterium UBA7694 | reverse complement strand
TTTAAGCGCGGTTTTGATCACATCTGGGGCTACCCTATCCCGGCCCATGGGCAAATCCTGCTACATTTATAGGTATCTGCCAAGCATGGCTTGAGCAAGGAGAACCTATGCGCATTCAAACCTCCATTGAACAAAAAGTGGCGGCAGCTTTTGCTCCGCTGCACGTGGACGTGATCAATGAAAGCCGTCAGCATCGCGGCCCTGCGGATGCTGAAACCCATTTTAAGCTCGTGATTGTCAGCCCCCAATTTGCGGCTCAATCTCGTATTGCCCGTCATCGCGAGGTCAATCAGTTATTGGCTGACGAATTACAAGCAGGCGTTCATGCCCTGTCGCTGCAACTCTATACCCCCGAGGAGTGGGAGCAGCGCGGCGGCGTGATTCCCCGTACACCTCCATGTATGGGGGGATCTCGCCACGCCAGCTAAATGGCTTGGGCGGTTAAATCAAGGGTTAAAAGACGCTGGA
>DLGM01000093.1:0-3132 GCA_002482705.1 Cyanobacteria bacterium UBA7694 | reverse complement strand
CCAATGAATACAGTCGTAAGGGCTCCAGCGATCCAGTTCGTGTTGCCGAAACCAGACGCGATCCTGCCCAATAGAGCCCTCGACCATATTGATCGCCTGGCGGATCATTTCTGGGTGCAAGGGATGTTTTTCAATATCCCGGTATAAAACAGCCAGTAGCTGGATCAACAGGACATGTAATCCGAGTATTAAGTGCTGGAGACACAGAGACACTTCGCCGCCAATCCAGCGTGCCGGAGCCAGCAACTGGTGCTGTAAATAATGGTTGAGATGAAGATTGAGCAGTTCCGCTTCAGGATCAGTTAAGCGTGGCAGGGGATGATCCCCCAGATATAAACGCTGTAAGGCTTCTTCTGAGCGCAAACGCGGGGTGAGGGACAGGGCCCATGCAATCAGGCTGCGGGGATCTGTTTCCAGAGCGGGTGCTGGTTGGGATAAAAGGCGAAAATGCTCTCGATAGGTTGCTTGCAGGTGCAGATCTTGAATGCGGGCTTGAGGATCCGTTTGGGTGGGGAGGCCAGCGATCAGGAGCTCTAGGGCGGAACACAGTTGCTGTTCGATCTGAATGGGAGAAGCTAATTCTAAGGTCGATGCTTGGAGTGTATCCAGACAGAGACCCACCCACAGGGGCAAGGTGTATTCATCAAACCAGGGAAGTCCTTCCCCAAGGGCAAAACGTGCGGCACCGGGCTCCATACTCTCCGGGCGACGCTCAATCACCGAGTACCCCAATTCCGGTACTTCAGCCAGGCGTCGCGCTGAAGTTTGACAGCTTTTCATGAGGAAATGTGCCAAGTAGGCTCCGCCCCGGGGATGAACCGCATGGGGGTAAAATTGGCAACCCAGGGGTTTCGCTTCGGCCCCAAAGTGCTGGTGGAGCCAGCAGCGATTGTCGGGCTCTAAAAAGCGGCAGCGATGGGTGCCCGGATGTTTATTGATTTTGGCATACTCGTCATGGGAACCGTGTTCTAGGAGGGTAAATAAGTCGTCAAAACGCGGATCGGGATGGCTTGCAAAGTGGGTACTCCAGTGTTCAAAAAAATCACGGCCGACAATCACATGCCAGGGTACATAACAGCATTGGGCACACTGAGAACAATGAAATGTACGCACATCCTGGTAACCGACCAAAAGGGCTTGTTCGGGTTTTCCCCTGAGTTCCGTCATCAGATCACGAAACAGGGCAAAATAAGAGGCTTGCATCAGCTGAGGAACCCGCTACTGATAAAGCCATCCTCCTCAATGAATTCATCATTGACTTGTTGTGTGCCAATCCCCGAATACAGGAATACTTCGGCATTTTGTTCGAATTGAGTTAGCTGATCCCCCAACTCAGTGTGTAAGAGGGCGCGGATTTGCTGATACTCTTTGACGAATTCGGAGGGGGGAGAAGGGGTGGCCGTGAGCTGAACCTGTAAGCCTAAAAACTTGAACAGGTCAAGCAGATTGTTATGGCCAAAGAACCGTACCGACTCAAAGGCTGGGGTACCTTTTAAAGCGTTGCTCCAGTCGCCGCAAAGAAGATAAAAGAGATTGGGCAGTGTGGGGATGTGAAAACTTGAAAAAGCCCACTCCGTTGTCGGGCGGGTGTATTTTTGCAATTGTAGGAGGTCACGTTTGGGGTCACGCATGGCATCAAAAGCATTAAACAGGACTACGGCATCGAAGGTTTTGCCCATTTTTTTGAGGCTTTCGATGTCTAGGGCATGGCGCGGTAAATGCAAGGAGGTCACTTTCCAACGGGGGAACTGATGCCAAGGAAACTCACGGTAATACTGCTCTTGCCCATAGGGGTTGATCTCAAGAATCGTTTTGACATTGTGGGAGAGTTGGGTTTTGAGCGCTGTATAAAAGGTCATATAGGCCTGGTGTAAAAAACGCTGATGCATAAAGCGGGCGCGGCAAAGCATGTTATTTACGGCAATCAGGGTTTCAAGGCGCTTCTGGATCGGGGCTGCGACTGTGGGTAAGCTGCCCAGAATTTGAACCCGGTCACGCAGTTCGTATAAAAACAANNACCAGTACAGGCGTTGTAACTGGGGCTGAGTTGGGGCGGCGGCAAATTGTAGCTGTAAAGCAACAGCAATATCTGCATTTTCAGCCAGCGTGAGCGCTTGCCGTAAGGGCTCAAAATCGACGTGAGGCAAACAGGAAAAGCGCAAATGGGTCACCTTGAGTTTGCGCAACTGCTCACAGGCTTCAGCCGTGAGTTGGGCCGGGTCTACCGCACACTCAAAGGTGAGACGTTCAGCCAGGCGTTCGTGACTGAACTGGACCTTGAGATGTCCCAAAAAGACACTATCAATGGGAAAGGGGGCCGTCATCAACTGGACGTGGGTGCCCGGTGGCAGATCGGCCAACATCCGCGCCAACTGCTCAGGGTTAGGAGCGCTGAGGGTGCGACCAAGATAGGGGTGGCGGAAAGTAATTTCCATGGCCAAAATTATACCATAGCGGTACGATTGACCATATCGTCGAGACCAAAGTCATTGATAATGGCCTTGATCTTTTGTGAGTACTTGGGATCTGTGGCGTAAATGCCGTGGATATTGTCAATAAAGCGCGTGGCGTTGCGATCCTTGGCATACTGCGTGACGGCTTTGTCATAATATCCGTTGTGGAAGAGCTTGCCGTGACGCTGGGTTGCTTCATAGAAGTTGTTGTATTTGGCGAAATTGTCGCTGATATTGACGCGCTTGCCGTTATAAAATTCGTGGGTTCGGACTGATACGGTTCCTGCGGGGCCGCTGCCTTTAATGCCAAAAATATTATAGCCACCAATCGGTGATTCAGCCCAGCCTGATTCAAGGGCTGCCTGGGCCAATGTCACTTCTGCGGGAACCCCAAACGTTTTCTCTGATTCGATGGCTGCGGGCAAAAGTGCTTCAAAGAACGCTTTTTTGTCGTTTTCCCCAAGCTGTTTTAACTCTTGCGGTGTCATCGTTTTTAAGCGGTTAATCGCCATTTGGTGGCGCATGTCAGCAATTCCTACGGCGGGTTTAGCAGGCGTTGGGGTTGTGCTGACGGGGGTGGCAGGGGGGGTGGGGGCTGTTGGACGCTTGGCAAACAAGGCCAAGGGGCTTTGTAATCCGCTGGTTGTAGGGGGCGGAGCTGAGGGTTTAAATTGATCGG
>DLGM01000345.1 GCA_002482705.1 Cyanobacteria bacterium UBA7694 | reverse complement strand
CCACTGTGGCAAAGTTGCCATTGCCTAGGAAGTAGCGGTAAAAAGCAACCGTCACCGGGCGCTCCCCATAAAAGGTCAACAGCGTATTAAAGTGGGCACAGGCCTGATGCAAGGTCATGTCGAGGCCATGGCCCCGGCTTAAAAAGAGGCGAATGGCTTCAACCGCACTCAAGCGCGAGGTCAAATCGAGGGCTTCAAAGGTAACGGGTTTGCCCACCATTTCACTGAGCAACTCCTGAAAGGCTAAAGCCATCAGGTAATGCTCCCGCGCCCGCAAGAGCGTTTGCCAAACGGGTTGGTCATCCAGGCCCAAACGTTCGACCAGCGTTTCTAAGGCGGCAGGACTCGGCAAACGTTTGCCATGCTCAAAGTCGTCCAAGACTGACGGGGAACACTGACACAATTGTGCCAAGGCCTTGCGTGAAAGCTTATGCAGGTGACGACGCGCTTGGGCCTGCTGCCCCAAATGCGACAAAACAGAAGCCCCCGCTGGCAAAATCGACAGGGGGGCTTCAGATGGCATGGGCTCAGAGCTTAACGACGACGGAAAACGTCTTCGCCAATCAGAGAAGCCAGGTTGGGGATGTCTACAAAGGGATTGCGGTTGCCTTGTTTGCCATGTACCAAGTCATTGCGGCGACGCTCTTGATCATCGGGAAGATCGACTTGTTCGGCCCACTGACGGAAGGTGGCAACCTTGCTGTCCCAGAAACCTTGATCGTGGAAAGCACCGGAGCGGATATTGTTTTTGTGATAACGCAGATAGAAGTAGATAAGGCCACGGGCCGTGTTGCCTTTGTGTTGGTTGCCCGGTTCAAAGACCAGATCAGCACCGGCAATATTCACTTCGTTTTCTTCGTTTTGCTGGGCCACTAACTGGGCCAGTTGTTGGGGAGTGCGCCCAGTGCGATCCATAACGCCCAGTTTGGAGCCGCCATTGGTGGTGTAGATAACACCACTGTTAGCCATACCAAAGGGATGGTGGCCACGGCGATTGTTGGGAACGCTCAGGGTCGAGAAGAGGTGGTGAATATCGGCCACCATGGGCAGTTGTTTGTTNNTGTGTATACCACTACGCCGGTGGCCATCCCGATTGGGTAGTTGCTGCGCATGGCGTTGGGTTTGCTCAGGGTCGGGAACATGTGGTGAATGTCGGAAACCATGGGCATTTGTTCTTTAAAGAACGACTGGGGCCAGGTGTGCTCGCAGTTAATAAAGTCGCCAGCTACGCCGTCGCGGTTGGCATCGCCAATTTCTTTGTACGAGTTACCGTTGCCGCCGCTGCCGGGTACAAACTGATAAGAATAGGCGTCAAACACGCCGGTTTTGCCGTTGAACTCGATATTGTCGGCCACAGCATACATAAAAGATTTAGAATCGCCATAGCTGGTAATGCGGTTATTGCGGGAAATAATATCGTGCAGAGCATCAAACAGAGCTTCGCCTGTTTTGCCTTGAGCGGGAGCATAATACTGTTGCAAAGCGGGAGGCAAAGCGCTGAACCAGTCGCCATTACGCGGAGCCGAGAAAGTGCCAAGACGATTGCCATTCGTGAGTGAAGGCATCATGGGCTGTTGTTGGAAGGCAGAACCAGTAGAACAGGCAGTCAGGGTCAGGAGCACAAGGCTGGTGAGCGCGGTGGCGAGACGTTGATGACGCATGGGCTTTTCCAAATCTAAATGTTTACTTATCTTTGCCTTAATTACACCATCTCAAGACCAAGTAAATCAAGCCTCGCAGGCTTATTTTTTGTTCACCTTATACAAACCTTAACCTGTACCTTCTAAGATAAAGAATCAACAGGCCTGACATTCAACAAATTTTATTTGCAGGATTCAGGGGAATCCCAGCATTTTTTCCAGGTGGGCGACGATTCACCGGATTCCTGTTCTTGAAACAGGCGCTCCGCTGTATTCCGCAATAATTGCTCCAGAAATTGGGCACCCGCCCCCGAGGCCGTCATCTGCCACAGGGTGCCACACATGGGAGCACAACTGCGAGGCTGAGTTTCCAGAATAGCCGCCAGATCTTGTACCTGCTGGGTCACTTGTTGGAGGTACTGGCGCGGTGTATGGGGTGCAAATGCCGCAGGATCATAGTTTGTCAGCAACAAACGCTCACCCAGATTGCACAGACACTCGGTATAACGGGTATTGGCCTGAATCACACGGTGGGTAACCCCTGAATCCCACTCGGGCAACGCCGCACGGTAACAAACTGCACGGGCCGCAGGCAGGGCTTCGGGGGTCAGCGGAGTCAAGCTGAGCAGAGCAAACAGCGCTACAGCACTCATAAAGCGTCAATCGCCGAACGGCGGTAACGGGTACGAATCTGCCGAGCTATCAGATTTGGTCCCTGTTGCTCGGTCGGCACAATGTAACACTGCACCGGCTCAATTTCAAAGCTGAGGCCTTCGAGTTTGCGGCTTAAGGCCTCTAGGTAAGGCTGCATCCAACCATGCAGGGTGCGGTTTTCAACCCCGAGGCGAACGCGCAGGCGCTTCTGGGTCAGCACCAAGGTAAACAGGACATTGCCCAGGGTATGGGTTTTAACCGATAAATTGATGGCCGTGCTCTTTTCACCGCCACCGGATTCGGGGGTGCGCTCCTGAACACTGACTTCCACCGGGTAATTGAGCCCCTGCACAAACAGCGGCAACAACAATTGCTGAACCGGAGTGGGCAAGCTTTCGGTATGAGCGGCCACTGGAGCCAACAAACCCAAGTTATCCAGTTGCTGCTGCAAGCCACCGAGGTTGCGCTCAATTTCTTGGGGCAAACCGGCCAGTTCAGCGGCCAATTCGGGATATTGCTGCATGGCCTGACAAAGGGCCTGAGCCGTTTTTTGTAAACGCGCAAGGCCTTGAGCGGTAGGCAAGACAACACCCGCCTCTGCCAGAGCGGCCTCTAATTCAGGCAGCGCCGCTTGGTACTGCTCTTCCTCGTCCTGAAGGCGCTGACTTAAACCGGCCAACCACGTCGCCAATACATTGGCCTGGGGGGATAACAGTTGTTGTAAGCCCTTGATATGCTGCAAGGCCTGCACCAACCACGCCTCGGCCGCTTGCATCAGGACACTGTCTAGGCCCCCATGCTGAACCACATAGAGCAAGCGTTGAAGGGGTTCTTGGCCTGGTTGCAAAAAGAGACGGGGATTGAGGTCGGCATTGAGCATGTGTTGGATCTGCCCCAGCGGCTTGGCCTGCTTGGGCAGCGGTGACTGCAATAAATAACGGGTTGCCTCCAAAGTTTGTTCAGACAGCGGCTCTTCCACTTCATCCAGGAGCATTTGCGCCCGCTGCTCAGCTTCCGAATCCAAGGACATTCCCCGTTTGCCAAACAGACCTTTGGTGTCTTGCAAGCGGGGGCTGTCTTTGCCCTTCAGCTCGCGCTGAATCTGGCGAATCAGCGCGTCACTCAGGAAAACGAGGATTTGGCTGATGCTGCGGAAGCGCTCCTGCGGCGGCAGGTCTTTGACATATTGGGCAATCACCTGGATATGGGCCGGAACCAGCGGCAAATCGGCCTTGAGCAATAAACCAATGGCATCCAAACGATCACGACTGCCTTCGCTGAGCTGTAAAATGGTGCCCAATTGTTGGGCATCGGGTACGGCAATGCCCAAACGCTGGAGATAGTGATACAGCTCCTGTTCATCTTGGGGTAAGCGGGTGAGTTGATCGAGCAGCCCCAAGGTCTCTTCAGGCGTCTCAAGACCGGGGCTCAAATTGGTCGCCCCCGCAACCACCGGAGGCTGACGCAAAGCCTGAGCGAGCCCCTGTAACCCTTCAGCCCAAGGCATTAACCGCGCCACAAAACTGCCCAGCAGCGTCTGAAGTGAGGCGCTGCTAGCAGCCACTGGGGCCATACGCCCCATCAGGCGCTGTAAACACGGGCACAAACGGCTGACCCAGCTCTGATCCGGGTCTCCCTCAGCCCCAACCTGGGCTTCGAGCGCTTCAAAACTTTGGCGCATTTGCGCCAAGAGCTGTTGTATGCGGGGTCGTAAATCCGCCAAAAGTGCCGGGGTGAGTTGCTGGGCAGGGAGCGCCAGCAGATCGCGCAAAGAGGCCATCTGAGCCCGTAATTGCGTCAAATAGCTGCGCATCAGCTGCGTTTCCGGTGTATTTTCAACCTCACTGAGCTGCTGCAAGAGAGGCTCTAGCTCTCCCTCTAGCTCCAGCAAACTGGGGGTTCCCCCTCCTATCAGGCTGCGCAGCCGCTCCAAAGTGGCAGGCAAAGGGGGCAATGGCTGGCCAAAGAGCTGTTGCAGCATCGGCAAGATTGCTGGTTCATCTCCCAGAGTTGGCGCAGCAGGCATGAGCCCGGACTGTATGTGCCGATCAAGCAACTGAATCAGCTTGGGACTGAGGTGGCTCAGAATGTGGCTGACACTCTGGAAACGCAGTTGGGGTGGGATATTTTGCAGATACTGCTGCACCAACTGAATATTTTGGCGCAACAGCGGCAAGCCACCGCGCGTTAATACCGCCAGCGCATCCAAGCGATCGCGCGAACCGCCGCTGAGCTGGTATAAATGCTGCATCAGCACCCCATCATCCCGATCAACCCCAAAATGGCGCAAACGGTCCTGCACAACCCGCAGCGGATCACGGGTCGCAGGCACCTCCTGCAAGACCTGATGCAAGGCACTTTTAAGGCCGTCCGGGCTACCACTCGCCAGCAAATGCCCCATCGCCTGAATCACGCGGTTTTGCGTTGTCATCGGCAACATCAACTGCTTATAAGGGTTTAAATCCAAGTGTGCCAGTACCGGGTCTAACAAACCGGGCAGTTTGCTCAACAGCGGATACAACTGGGTCGTGGGCTGCTGCCACAGGTGCTCCCAATTGGCGGGCGGGGCGGCATCAAAGGTACTGAGCAACTGGTGCAAACGGGTAAAGCCCTGACGCGCTTCCGCAGGCGCATTGGCTAAAAAGTCTTGAAGAGCGGCGCGGCCCGCTGGGCTGGCCTGCCCATAAAAACGATCCAGCAAACCCAAAGTGCGATTGGCCAAAGGCAGACTGCTGGTGGCAGCCGCCGCAGGGGGGGCACTCGGTGCCGCCTGCAAGCCCTGCAATTGGGCCACCAGGCGATCAAACGGGGCTTGTACAGGCCCCATGCGCAGTTGCCCAGTCACCACCTGTAAGAGAGCCGCCTTACCCTCAGCGGGCAGCGGCTTTCCCGTCAGTGGCTCTAATTGCTTGAGAAACGGCACCATACGGCCTAAGTTGCGCAAGGTATCCTGGGGGGCGTCTGCCAACTGGCTGCGCAAAGGCTGGGTCAATTGTTGCAAACTGTCCTGACGCTCACCCAATAGGTGCAGCAGCAGAATCGCCTCACGGGCCAAAGGCTGTTTATCTCCCCACTGAGGGGGTAAACCAAAGGCCTTGAAAGCAGCCTCACTCGGATTGGCCACAACCGGGGCCGGACGAATGCGCAGACCCGGTGGCAAATTGGGCCCAGTCGCCATCTGTTGCAATG
>DLGM01000257.1:1284-13200 GCA_002482705.1 Cyanobacteria bacterium UBA7694 | reverse complement strand
GTTGAGATGGGGGTCTTTTTTAAAGCGCTTGGCCAAAGCGGCCTCATGGCGCACTTCGATATCCAGGGTGTAAATAAACAAAATAGCATCGCGCTTGCGGGCATCGACGCCACGGCGGAAAATGGTGTAGCTCACCAGTTCGTCGGCCGGGATATCGAGCCGTTTCAAAATGGCCGCCGTCAGGTCTTCAGGGGGGTGTTCTAGGGGGAGTTTAAGTTCGGTCAGTCTGAGCATAAGCGCGATTCCATTGTCGAGATAGGGTGATTTCAGTATACGCACAGGAACCCTTCATATGGCATGGGTCATGGATGGTTGCAGGGCCGTATGGGATACACCTCCCTTTAGGGATGAGGGTTTTAAATATCAGCCATACCTTCAGCGCCCGGTTTCCGCTACAATAGATGAGAATTCCAATGGTTCAAAGGGAGAATATCATTGCATGGATAAAGACGCCCCCAATCTTTTAAGCCCTCAGCAGCTCAAATTTACCGCCGCCTACATGAAAAAACTGCTGACGGAATGCGTCCTGCGTGATAATTTCCAAGAGCGTTATATCAAGGCTGCCCGCAATATTACCAGCAACGTAGATATGCGCATTTTGCACGACGATATGGTGCAACAGGTGGTCGGCGAATTCAAAGATCGCAACTCCCCTTATGCCGTTCGCCACTTTAAAAACGTGGTCAACAAATGCCCGATCGAAGGCTGTGAAGTGCCGATCCGGGGCGTCTACCTCGAAGTGGTTAACCCGGTCACCAACCGCAGTATCGTCATCCACATGGAAACCGTGCACAATATCATCGAGCACCAAATTCCCGGCTTTGTCGAAATCATGCGCAACCTGGGCGACAGCCCCATGGGTGTGACCGATCAATACCTCGAAATCGCCAATTTCCTCAAGGTTGTTTCCCCGCTGAACATGCCTGATGAAGTGGCGGCCGAACTCGAAGTGATTCGCCCAGACATTGAAGAACAGGTCAATGGCCGTTTTAAGGCTATGACCACCGAGGCCCCAGAGCTCGATCTGAGTGGTTTTGCCAACGATGACTATGAGCAAGGGCGGGGCATTCCGTCGCTGTTTGCGATTCTCAAAAAAATGGTTGAGTGGGGGGCCGACGATATCCACATCAAGGCCGGTTGTCGCCCGATTGGGGTCTTGCGCGGCGACATTGTGCCGCACCCAGAATTCCCTATTTTTATGACCGCTGAAGATACCCAGCACTATGCCTACCGTACCCTCAGCGAAGAACAGATTTTGCAGTTTGAAGAAACGCGCGAAATGGACACTTCGTTTGCGGTCCCCGGCGTGGCCCGCTTCCGCTGTAACGTGTACTGGTCTCAGGGCACCATCGGCATGGTCCTGCGCTTGATTCCCAACGATCCGCTGCCCACCCACGTGCTGATTATTCCCCAAATTCTCAAGAAGCTCGTCTTTGAGCGCTTGGGTCTGGTGCTGGTCACCGGCCAGACCGGTTCGGGTAAGACCACCACCTTGGCCTCGATTATTGAGTTTGCCAACCAAAACCGCAAGAGCCACATTCTCACCCTCGAAAACCCGGTCGAGTATGTATACACCAATAAATTCTCGGTCTTTACCCAGCGGGCGGTCGAAATTGACTCCCTCAGCTTCCCGATGGGGATGCGGGCGGCCCTGCGGGAAAAACCCGACATTATCCTGATCGGGGAAATGCGCGACCAAGACACGATTATTGCCGGCCTAAAAGCCGCAGAAACCGGGCACTTGGTTTTGAGCACCCTGCACACCAACGACGCGGTGCAAACCATCAACCGGGTCATCAACACCTTCCCGCCCCACGAGCAGGAACAGGTGCGTCTCCAGCTTTCCGAAACGATCCGCGCCTCGATCTCGCAGCGCCTCTTGAAGCGCTGGGATAAACCGGGCCGGGTCTGCTCAATTGAAATCCTGCTGATCACCCCCAACGCCCGCGGCAACAACTCCCGCGACTATATCCGCCGCAATGAAATCAATGAGCTGTACAAGGTCATTGAAACCAGCCATTACGACGGCATGCAAACGGGGAACATGTCGCTGTTCGAGTTCTTCGACAACTGCGTGATCAGCGGCAACGAAGCCCTGGCCGTTTCCGATAACCCGGAACAAATGACCCAGTGGATGCGCCGCGCAGCAGGCAAAGGCGTCGAATAAATGCGTATTGCCCTTGCGGGGCTGCTGGCACTCTTCGGTTTGCTGGCAGCCCCCGCCTTGGCGGCACCCACGTTGCAGGCCGAAATTATGCCCCGCACATTGCCCTTGGGCGATACCGTAACCCTGACGGTCATTTTGGTCCAGGAAAGTGCCCCCACAGGCAATCAACTGATTGAAACCCCACCGGCCCCCGAACTCGATCTGCTCGATTTCCGGCTCTTGAGCCAGAGTGCGGTGCAGAACATTGGCGTCATGCACAATAGTATGCGGCTGATGGCCACTTATACCTATCTATTGCAACCCATGCGACCGGGTACGCTGACAATTCCGGCCCTGAACTATCCCATTCGCGATGGCAACACCACCCTCACCCTGCGCACAGAACCCTTAACGGTCACGGTTCAGGGGAGTTGGTTACAGGCCCCGCAATTGATCGCCGGAGGCCTTTTGCTGCTCTTTGTCGGTGGCATCAGCGCGATCGTCTTTTGGCTGTGGCGCCGCTCGCGGCGGCAGAGCGTGCCCCTCGCAGCAGTGGCCCCCATCCCGGCCACAATCACGCCCTTGCCCGAGGCCCTCAGCGCCCTCACCCCGACACCGGAAGCCCTAGAGGGTGTTCTCACCGAGCTATTAACCAGCCGCTGGGGCATAAACAGTAGCGGTAAAACCCTAGACGAAATTCAGGCCTTATTGCAAACCCTCCCGGAAGGGCATTCCCAAGCCCATTTAATAGCCCTCAATTGCCTAGAAAAACTGTACGCAATTCGTTACCGTCCCTACCCGGCTAGCCCGCAGGAATTGACTGAAATTCAGCGTTTATTGACAGGGCTTTTTCACCTGGATCCGCATGAACAGGTGATCTGAATACAAAAAAATTGGCAAAATGACGCTGTAGCTATATTCCCACCTTTTTTTTTATGCTATGCTTAACAATTGAAAAGTAGGTGGCACGCCTCGATTCACGGCAATAATCACATCACTCACAGGCGCAGGGGCTTCACGCAGCTGCTAAATAGGTTGGAATGCTCAAGGATTACACGATCATATCAGAGATAGCACACAGCGCGAACAGCACCATATTTCTCGCGCAGGCTCCCCATGGGCAGAAAGTTATTATCAAGGCCTTCCGGGCTGACCTCTCCGGGGATATGTCCCCTGAAGAGCAAATTTTACGTTTCCGCCGCGAATGCGATATTCACCTGTTCCTCAAACATGAGCGGATTGTGCCTGCATTTGAATGTTTTGATATCGAGGGCATCCCCCATCTGGTGATGGAGTACAAGCCTTACCCCTCTTTGCGCAGCTTAATCGACAGCCGCCAACCCATCTCCCTGCTCGAAGCCCTGAGCATTGTGCAAAAGTTGTGCCAAGCATTGCACTATATCCACGATTTAGGCATTATCCACCGCGATATCAAGCCCCAAAACATCCTCATTTCCGAAGAGAATAAAATCTTCCTGACCGATTTTGGCTGCGCCCGTAAGGTCTTTGCCCCCAATATCACCCAGACCAAAATGTTACAGGGTACGCTCTTTTACATGTCCCCGGAGCAACTGGTCGGGCGTGCCGACATCGACTCCCGTGCCGACGTCTTCTCTGCGGGCGTGATCCTGTATCAATTGCTGACCCACGAACTGCCCTTTGCCGGTGACGATCTCAGTGACATTGTGCAAAACCTGCTCTCCGAAGAGCACCGTCCCCTGCGCACCCTCAACCCCTATGCCCCTGAGTCGCTCGAAAAACTCGTGCAGCAAACCCTGCAAAAAGATCCCGACTACCGCATGCCCACGGCCAAAAAGCTGGCCCAAGACATTGCCCATCTGCTTGAAGACCCCGAAATTTTAATGGCCGAAGCCCAATGGTCGTTGGAAGTGCGCCAAGCCCCCGAACGCGCCAAAGTTTTCTGCATCAATGCCCTGAAACGTGATGACCACTATTTACCCGCTCTGCGGATGCTCGGATAACTCTACGAACAGAGCGGTCACCTCGAACGCGCTCGCCGCTGTTATGAGCGCATGATTGCCCGTGAGCCCGGTTTGGCCGAACCCTACTTTGAAATTGCCCGTCTCGACAACCTCGAAGGCTTTAGCGAGGCTGCCTACCAAATGTATGCCCAGGCTTGGTCTTTGGCCCCGGACAATACCGACTACGAACTCAAAGTCGCCCAAACACTCCAGGTGCTTGGTCGCCCAGAACAGGCCTTGGAACACTACCAAGCCCTGATGGTGCGTTCCCCGGAATGGGCCGATCCCTTCCACCAAGCCGGGCGTATTTATTACTTGCTGGGGCAAAAAGAAGCCGCCGTAGAGCACTTCTGCCGGGCCCGCGACCTCGCCCCTGATCACCCGGAAGTATTACAAAACTTAGCGTCTCTGCTGCAAGAGCTGGGCTATTACCAAGATGCCCTCAGCCTATACCAACGGCTGGATACACTCCATCACAGTTCCCCAGAGTCACAGCACAACCTGGCCAATTTATATTATCTCATGGGCGAAATTGGCAAAGCCCGCGAACTGCTCGAACGCCTTGGCCAAGCCCATCACTGGGAGAAGACCCCCCGCTGGGAAATCAGCTATATCCTGCTGGGTCACTGCTATTCCCGTTTGAACCTGCACACCGATGCAGTCGATCTGTACAAATGTGCCATTGCCTGTAATGGCAACAACCTCTATACCTATTTCAACCTGGCTTCAGCGCTGCGTGCCACCCTGCGCCTGGAAGAGGCCATCCAAATTTTAAAATACGCCGAAGCGCAGCCCTGTGGCATCGGCCAAGCCGAACTGTATTTCATCCTCTCCCGGGCCTATCACCAGCAAGGCAAAGAGCGGGAGACCATCCAGGCCCTTGAAGCCTGCCTGGGCTGTGAAGACACCCTGACCCCGGCCATGGCCGAACAGGCCCATCACGATTTGGCTTGGCTCCAAGAGCAGCGCGCCGAGAATGCCCGTCAGCTGCGCGCTGTTCGCCGTGCCCAGGTGCGCACCCAAGGAACCTTTGCCGAGGAGAGCGCCCCGGCTGGCAAACTGGTCAAATTCCCCTCAGAGCGCCGCCGCGTCGTTTAAATGCGCGCCACCCTTGCCTGTTTGTTCCTGAGTGGAGCCGTGTTGTTGAGCGGCTGCTTTTCACGCGATCTCCGCATTGGGGTTGCGGTGCCCTTGAGTGGCCCCAACGCCAAAACGGGCCGCGATATTCTCAATGGTGTCATGCTCGCGGCGGAAGACTGGAACCAAAAAGGGGGAGTGGATGGCCGCAAAGTGGTGGTTTTCCCGGAAGATGATCGCAGTACCCCAGAACAGGGACAAGCCGCCGCCCGCCGCCTGATTGAGCAAAAAGTAATTGGCGTCATTGGCCACTACAACAGCGCCGTTTCACTGGCCACGGCCGATCTGTACGAACAGGCCCAGATCTTAATGATCTCACCGGGCACCACCGCCCCCAAACTCACTGACAGCGGTCGCAAATGGGTGTTTCGCACCATTGGCCGCGACGACCAGCAAGCCCGCACGGCTGTCGAATATGTCGCCCGCAACGGGTTCCGCCGCATTGTCGTACTGGATAATGGCGGTGTTTATGGGCAGGGCATTGCCCAGGAATTTACCCGCCAAGCGGGCTTTTTTAAGCTCAATATCCTGCTCAAAGAAACCCTGCCCCCCGCTGATGCACAAAGCACCTTGATGCAACGTCTGCGCAATTTACAGCCCCAGCTGATCTTTTATGGGGGCGAACATTCAGAAGCGGCCACCCTGGCCCGCGATCTCAAACAACACGGCATTTTTGCACCGCTCATGGGGGGAGATGCCCTGTTTGACAACGAATTCGTCCGCCTGACCGGGAAAGAATACGCCGCCGGGGCGCTCATGACCTTTGCCGACCTCGATTTAACCCCCACCTTCCGCAGCACCTACAAACGCAAGTTTGGGGAAGTNNCCGGTTATGCCTATGATGCAGCCACCATCTTACTCGAAGCCATCAACCAGGCCGACAGCACCAAGCGTGACAAAGTGCGTGGCGCAGTGGCCCAAACCCGTAATTTTAAAGGGGTGACAGGCACCCTCAGCTTTAATGGCAAAGGGGATGTGCGCAACCCGGTCTTTGAAGTCTGGCAGGTAGATGCCAATGGTACCCTGATCTTGGCCCCAGAGCGTGCCCCCAAAGGCGGGAAAGCGGGAGCACGATTGGCTCTCTCCGCACGTATACCCACTCCTAAACCCAAGCCCTCTGCTTCCCCGCAAACAAAGTAATGCCCCCCATCTGATGGCCTAAGCCCAGCAGATCAAAAGCCTTGAAGCCCGCTTGAACGGGTTGAGGTCACTTATCCCCTCAATACCTTGGCAACATCCCCGTGACAACCCCCCACAACAGGGACTAATATAAAACAAAGGAGTCTCTGCTATGTCTTATGATCTCAACGGAAAACTGGTCGGCGAAGGCCTGACCTTTGACGACGTTTCCCTGGTTCCCCGCCGTTCCGAAGTCGTCCCCAATCAAGTATCCCTCAAAACCCGCCTCACGCAACGCATTCAGCTCAATGTTCCGATTCTCAGCGCGGCCATGGACACCGTCACCGAAGCCAAACTGGCCATGGCCCTCGCTCGGGAAGGAGGCATTGGTTTTATCCATAAAAACCTCACCATTGAACAACAGGTCGCCGAAGTCGATCAGGTCAAACGCAGCGAAAGCGGCATGATCACCGCCCCCCTCACGCTACAACCCCAGTCGCTGCTGGCAGTGGCCCATACGATTATGGCCCGTTATAAAGTTTCCGGCCTGCCTGTCGTCGAAGACGATGGCCGCTTGGTGGGCATTATTACCAACCGCGACCTCAAATACCGTAAAGACCTCGATGTGCCGGTCCACACGGTCATGACCCATGAGGCCCTGATTACCGCTCCTGAAGATACCACCCTCGAACAGGCCAAAGACATTCTGCTCGAACATCGCATCGAAAAGCTGCCAATCGTTGACCGGGAAGGCCGTCTGCGCGGTTTAATCACCCTGCGTGACATCGACAACCTCGAAGAATTCCCCAATGCCTGTAAAGACCCGCTGGGCCGTCTGCGCGTCGGGGCTGCTGTCAGCGTCGGGGCCGACACCCTGGCCCGTGTGGCCGCACTGGTCGAAGCCGGGGTCGACATTATTGCCGTTGACTCGGCCCACGGGCATTCTCTCGGCGTTCTCAACACGATTCAAGCGATTCGCAAACAGTTCCCCGATCTCGACATTATCGGCGGCAATATTGTCACCGCTGAAGCCGCCCAAGACCTGATTGAAGCGGGCGTGAATGCCGTCAAGGTGGGAGTTGGCCCCGGCTCAATCTGTACCACCCGTGTGGTGGCCGGGGTGGGTGTACCGCAGCTGACCGCCATTAACGAAGTCTGGCAGGCCTGTCGCGACAGGGGCATTGGCGTAATTGCCGACGGGGGCATCAAGCTGTCTGGGGACGTGGTCAAAGCCCTGGCCGCAGGTGCAGACTGTGTCATGATTGGTAGCCTGCTGGCAGGTACTGAAGAAGCCCCCGGCGAAGAGATCCTGTACGAAGGTCGCCGCTTTAAAGCCTATGTGGGCATGGGTTCGCTGGCGGCCATGAAGCGCGGCTCCAGCGACCGTTATTTCCAGGAAAGCGCCGGGAACCGCAAATTGGTACCCGAAGGCATCGAAGGCAAGGTGCCCTACAAAGGCAAACTCGCAGACGTGATCTTCCAGCTCTGCGGCGGCCTGCGCGCCGGGATGGGCTACTGCGGAGCCCCCACCATCCCGGCTTTGCAAACCCATGCACAGTTTGTGAAGGTCACCCCGGCGGGCCTGCGCGAAAGCCATCCCCACGATGTCTCGATCACCAAGGAAGCCCCGAATTACAGCAAATAGGACTGTGTCCCAGTGCCTATCACCCAGGGGGGCATCTTGCCGCCCCCCCCTGGGAAAGGGGCGGACGTGTTACAGCAAGGCCTCAATGGCTGTTACAACCCGCTCATCTTCAGCGGTAATATCCGGGAAAAAGCGGGCCACAATTTCCCCGTTGCCATCGACCAAGAATTTTTCAAAATTCCAGTGGATTTCGTGGGCTTCGCCCGTGAGCAGGCCTGCCCCTTTGAGGCGATCTTCAAAGGCATTGTCGGCATTTTTGGTGGCTTCCGGGTGAGCCGCAATCAGCACTTGATAGAGCGGGTGGATGCCCTCGCCCTTGACCACGATTTTTTGGAGCACTGGGAAGGTGACCCCATAGTTCACGCTGCAAAAGTTTTGGATTTCTTCGTTGCTGCCCGGTTCTTGGGCCAAAAATTCATTGGCGGGAAAGGCCAGAATTTCCAGACCTTGGGCGTGGTATTTTTCGTACAGGGCTTGCAGACCGGTGTACTGCGGAGTCAGGCCACACTTGGAAGCGACATTGACAATCAGTTGGGCCTTGGCGGGGTAATCTGCGAGGTTTTTTTCGGCCCCGTTTTTATCTTGAAAGGAAATAGCATGTAAGTTGGACATGGGAACACTCCTGTTGCTGGGATTGCAATCAAATATTTTGCATGCAAAGTATTATGGCATATAAACATTTGTACGCAAAGTATCTGTGGTAAGATAAGGGCTATTATGAGCCATGACGATTTCCATCTCACCCTGGATGCCCAGCTATGTCACCGCCTGTACACGGCCTCCAATGCCTTTACCCGCGCCTATCGCCCCTTACTCAATGCCCTCGATTTGACCTACCCACAATACCTGGTCATACTGGCCCTCTGGGAAGGGGATCAGATCCCCGTGTCTCAACTGATGGCCAAAACCCATATGGATGGGGGCTCCCTAACCCAAATTCTGAATAAATTGCAGCACAAAGCGTTATTGGCCCTGGACATAGACCCCCAAGACCGACGCCAGCGGATTCTCACCCTCACTCCCCAGGGACAGGCGTTGAAGCAACAGGCCCGGGAGGTCCCGGCACAGATTGCCTGTCGTCTGAAGGGCTTGAGCACTGCTGAACTGTGGAGCCTGGCCGGGCTGCTCGACCGCCTCAACGCCGACCTGCTGGCCGAATAGGGCTATCCCCCCATCAAGCGCATGGGAGAGACGCCAGCCAGAATCCGTGCCCCATCGCCTGATGGCGCTCTAACCAATAGGCTTCCATCAGGGCAATAACCAAGGCGTTTTGAGCTGTTGGTATTCAGATTCAGGAAGCTGTACCAATACCGGTTGTTTCACTGGGTCTAACCAGCGTAAGATCGCCAGCATATGGGGCTGGCTCATGGCCGTACAGCCGGAGGTGCCAATACCGGGGCCTTTCCACAGATGCAGAAAAATGCAGGACCCGGCTTTGCGGTCCCGTTGCAGGCCCGGCGGATTGCTGTCGACATTGTGATTGACAAACACGCCCCAGCGATAGGCCCCTTCATCGCGGATCGCATCCATGCGCATGTATTCATTGGCCTGATCGCGCTGCCAGTCGCGCTGGACGGTGCGTACATCAACCAGGCTGTTATAAGCCTGCGAGGTATTGTCGCCAATACAGCGAATACTGTCACTGAGGTGCAAATAGGGCCATTTTAAAGTTTTGGCAGCCTGGGCGGCCTCCATCAACCCAAACGCAGTCCCGAGCGCAAACATGCCCGCCGGAGCCCGCTTATCCCCTTCCTGACGAAAATCGGCGTTTCCCCCTTCTGGGGGCATCACCAACCCTCGTCCCCAGCCCATGCCTTTTTTACCGACCACCGCCGGAACCACCCCCAGCGAACGCCAAGGCTGATCTGGGGCATTGCGCTCAAAGCGCTCTAAAGTGGCGGGTATGGCCTGCCAATCAGCGGTGCGCACCACAATCAGTTGCTGCGTGCGCTCAGGGATTTGGGCCCCGGCCTGAGCACTCCAACTGAGAGCACCAAGGGCCACAAACAGGGCAAGAATCGGGGTACGCATCAGGAAATTCCTCCGCTTACATTCAGGGGGTGGGTAACAACGTCAAGACTTGCTCGGGCGGACGCCCCACAACCGCCTGATCGCCTACCTGCAAAATCGGTCGCTCTAACAGGGCCGGGTGCTGATGGAGGGCTTCTAGCCACTGGGCATCACTGCGCGTATCATTGACGCTGAAGCCCAGCTCGGCAAAGCGTTTGTCTTGGGTGCGCATGATCGCCAGTGGGCGCTTGCCCAAGCACTGGCAGAGATGATCTAACTCAGCCAGAGTTGGAGCCTGTTCTTGGTACAGCACCACCGTCACGGGGATGTGACGTTCTTCGAGCAGGGCCAGCGCAGCCCGGCTCTTGCTACAGCCGGGAGAGTGGTACAAACGGTATTCAGCCATGAGGGGCTCCTTCGGGGGTACGAATGGTATGAAAAAAGCGTTGTAAGACAGCGGTTGCTTCCGCTTCACAGATGCCGCCAATGACTTCGCATGCTTCATAGGGGTACAGAGCCTGGAAGTCGGCGACGGTGCCGCAAGCGCCCCATTTGAGGTTATAGGCGGCAAACACGACAGTCCCTATGTGGCAAGCCAACAGGGAGGCCATACACATCGGGCAGGGCTCAAGGGTGACGTAGAGGATGGCGCGACGGCACTGTTCACGGGTCAAGGTCGGCACCACCGTCTGCAAGACGCGCATCTCGGCATGGCGCAGCGGGTTATTGGCAGCCACCGTGTCATTGCAACTTTCGGCCAACACCTGCCCATCCAGCACCAGTACGGCTCCGACGGGAACCTCGGTGGCCGGGCCATTTACCAGCTCTAAGGCCCGGTGCATCCAATCGGCGTGGCTCACTTCTTGCCGTGTTTTTCCTTGATAAAGGCAAACGAGGCGTTGACCATGGCCATTAAACGGGTAGCTGTTTCACGCTCATCGGCGTTTTGGTAACGGTCAGGGTGATACTTGCGGGCCATCTTTTTATAGGCTTTTTCAATCTCTTCAAAGGGCGCACTGGGGCTGACTTCGAGCACCTGATAGGGGTCATAACCCAAGCCTGCCCAGCTATTGCCGCTGCTGCGCTGCTGTTGGCCCGAAGAGCTGCCAGAGGACTGGCACAATGACTGGCGCTGACGCCCATGCAGGCGATCTTCCCAGTCCTGCGCCTCTTCATGATCCGGCCCCTGCTCAAAAAAGCGGCGGTACTGGTCAAAATCCGGGCGACGCTTGAGGTATTCTTTAAACTCCTCGGTCAACTTCAGATCGGGGCTGCGCAGATGGGTGACCTCGGAGCGGGCGAGGTTATACAGGCGCTTAAAAATATCTCCCATGGGATTCTCCTTGGATGCGTCTTCTTTATTATCCGTTAGGGGCTGCAAAGGCGTAAAGGGGGAGCGCTGCGGCTTCGTACGTTCAGACTCAGGAACTCACCAAGCTCAAGTGCCGCCCATATCTTCCTGAACGTCTGAAAAAGGGCGTAGCACCTTGAGCTGACGCGGGCTGAGGCTGTAGCGCAGCGGCGTACGGTAGGTCTGCAATTCTCCGTCAGTCATGACCTTCAGGCTGCGGCGGCGGGGCAAGCGCAATACCGCTTCTGGTGTATGAATGACCAGCAGCTCCGGGTCATGCTGCCAATTGCCCAGCATCAAGCGGCTGTAAAGACGGGGCATCGACCAGAGCGTGGTCTCTTTGGTCACATAAATGGCCAGTTGGCCACTGTCCAGGGTATCCCGGCTGGGAAGCAGGCTCCCCTGATTGCTGAGCGGGTTATTGGCAATTGAAATGGCCCGCGTTTTGAGGCGTAGCGTTTCGCCATTGGCCTCGATATCAATGCGCAAATTGCGGTATTTGAACAGAGCGTGGCCCATTTGCACG
>DLGM01000257.1:0-1275 GCA_002482705.1 Cyanobacteria bacterium UBA7694 | reverse complement strand
AGCCGGCTGATGGCGCATTTCTTCCCGCAGTTGGGTAAAGCGAGTTGAGAGGCCCACATTGGAAATACACAAAAAAGGCTGCTGATTGATGCTGGCGACATCGATCCGAACCACGGGCGCGGTGGCCAATTGCTGAATGGCAATGGATAAATCGAGGGACATCCCCAAATCACGGGCCAAGAGATTCATGGTCCCGGCAGGGAGCACACCCAGCGGGATATCGAGCTTTTGTGCCAGGGTCGCCATGGCCAGAATGCTGCCGTCTCCCCCGGCAACCCATAAGGCATCCGTCTGGAAAGCCTTGAGCTGCGCTTCTAAGGCATTCATGGGCATCTCAGCGAGGGCGACCAAGGTATAGTTCACTTCCAATGGGGCCATGAGTTCATGTAAATAGGCTTCGGTCGCCTCGGCATTGCCATAGGTCAGCCAATAGTTCGCGTGGGGATTATATAACAGGGTAATATGTGGGGGGCGTTCAGCGTCCATCAGCAGCATCTTTCGGACCGGATGGGTCAAGCAACGTTTCATCCATCGGGCGCAAAGGCCGCTTGGGGTCGGGACAGTGGAGACAGTTCAGAGACTGTCCCAAGCGGGTGGCCCGGCCTGCGGAGGTTAACACCCAAGGGCGCTCCACCAATGGGGGATTGTGGCGCATGTGCTGGCGATGCCCACAGGCCAAAATAGCCACCCAGTGGCCTTCTTCATCCTGGGTAAAATCAGCGATCGCCTGTGACTGCATCGGTCAGCACAAACGCACCGAGCGGATAGGGCTGTCCGTTGATCAGCAAATCAATGGCGTGGGTGCCGGGATACAAACGCCGGGTGGTCATGGGTGCCAAAGACACTTTTTTACGCAACGGCTCACGGCCCTGGGGCGGTAAATGAAGGGTTTTGAGTTTAAATACCTTGGGGCTGGTGCGGCCATTGGCTTTGACATAATGGACGCGGAAATCGACCAAGACCCGTTGTGGCACATCGGTGGGATTGTGTACCTCACAGGTGAGGGTCACATGGCTGCCCAACGGGGCTTGAGCGGGGGTAATCTGTGCGCCGTGAATTTCAACGGTGGCATCTTGGCCAAACCCCATCAGGGCCAGCGCCTCGGGATGCCCCTGCTTGACCAGCGAACGCAAAGCGTGGCGAATCAGCCATTGGCGCTCTGGGCTAGCCCCTGGCTGCCAACGCTGGGCCACTTCGAGCAAGTGCTGCGGGTGATCCTTGCCAATGTCATTGAGGTGGTTGGCCACCGAACGGCGCACGTAGGACGACGGGTCG
>DLGM01000043.1 GCA_002482705.1 Cyanobacteria bacterium UBA7694 | reverse complement strand
AAAATTTTATCCAATTATTTTAATGTTGATCAGGCCTGGACCTACGACTTTTATACCTCTCATGGGGGGTATGAAGCGGCCCGTCATGCGCTGACGAACATGCAGCCCGATGAAATCACGGAAGAAGTGAAAAAATCTGGGCTGCGGGGGCGTGGGGGCGCTGGTTTCCCTACGGGTCTGAAGTGGAGCTTCTTGGCCAAAGGCACAGGTAAACCCCACTATCTGTGTATTAATGCCGATGAAAGCGAACCCGGTACCTTCAAGGATCGCCAAATTATGGAGTGGGATCCCCATATGCTGTTGGAGGGGGTGATCATTGCCAGTTATGCCTTGGGCGTTCATCAGGCCTTTATCTACATTCGCGGTGAATTCCATCTGCCGGAAGTGCATATGTCTCAGGCTGTGGCTGAAGCCTATGCCCACGGTGTGCTCGGCGAAAATGTCATGGGCACCGATTTTAAGCTCGACGTGGTGGTGCATCGCGGAGCCGGAGCCTATATCTGTGGGGAAGAAACTGCGCTGCTCGAATCCCTTGAAGGCAAGCGCGGTTATCCGCGCTTGAAGCCTCCGTTCCCGGCTGTTTCAGGTCTGTTTGGTTGTCCCACGATTATTAATAACGTTGAAACCGTGGCCAATGTGCCTTGGATCATCCAAAATGGTGGGGCTGAATACGCCAAATTGGGTACGGAAAAAAGCCCCGGTACCCGCTTGTATGGGGTCAGCGGTCACGTCAATCGCCCCGGTGTCTACGAAGAAGAGCTGGGCATTCCCCTGATGGAGCTGATCAACGATCGTGCCGGTGGGGTTAAAGGGGGGCGCAAAATCAAGGCCGTCATTCCCGGCGGTTCATCCACTCCAATCCTGACTCCTGAAGAGTGTGAAACCCTGACTCTGGACTATGAGGCCGTAGCTGCTGCTGGCAGTATGCTGGGCTCTGGAGGGGTGATTGTCATGGATGAAACCACCGACTTGGTCAAAGTGTTGGTCAATTTGCTGCATTTCTATAGCCATGAATCCTGTGGGCAGTGCAGCCCCTGCCGGGAAGGGACCGGTTGGCTGTACAAAACCCTTAAAAACGTACTCTTACATCAGGGTGAAGCCAACGAAATCCTCAAAATTGAGGATATCGCAAGCAATATGGAAAACCGTACCGTTTGCCCCTTGGCTGCCGCAGCCACAATGCCCACCCGCAGCTACCTCAAAAAGTTTCGTGCTGAATTTGAGGCCTATCTGCCGCAATTGGCCAATGTCTAAACGAGGGGTGGGGCAAAACCTTTGCCCCACCTACTTTATATAACTTAACACTTAAGGCCGATAACTATAGGCCCGCTGTCATACTTTCTTCATATTTTCCCGTTAAAATAAAGTCTATGCACGTTCCCGTTCAATCTGCCGGTAGTACTCCGGTCACTTTTAGCGCTGATTTGCCTTCCCCATCTGCTTGGTTAGAGCAATTGCTCAATACGAGCCAAGAGGGGATTGCCATTCTGCATGCCAATGGCCACTTTGTTTATGCCAATCCCCGATTGGGCGAAATTTTGGGTACCCCGGCTGAACACTTGCTCAATCAATCCCTAGAGATATTGTTCGCGCCCGAATGCCGTTATCGGGGTAAACTGCGTGAACTCTTGGGGGGCCTGCGCCCTGATCGCCCGCCCCAGCACTGTGAATTGCATTTACTGGCGGCCTCCATGACGATTGTTGCACACACCACCTTGAGCCTGATTGCAACCGGGCAAGAGAGCCCCGGCATTCTGCTGCAACTGCGGGACGTGACGGCATACAAAATGGACGAAAACGCCTTCTTTGAAGGCTGGGAACAAGCCCGTGCCATGATTGAAAGTGTGCCCTTACCCGTTTTTATTACTGCCACTGAAGGCAATCGCATTTTATATGCCAACGAAGAATTTTCCCACTGGTATGGCCTCCCCTTGAGCAGCCTGTTGCACATGAAGGCTTCTGAGCTTTACAGCCGTCCTTCAGAGCGTCTCTATGTGCTCGATGAACTGCGCCAAAACCAAGCGTTGCATAACCGTTTGCTGCGGGTAACCAATGCTGATGGCTTGGGACGCTGGTGTTATATTTCGGCCACCCAAATCGATTTTGAAGGTCAACCGGCAGCCATTACCGGTTTTAATGATATTACCCATCTCAAAGAATATGAAGAACGCATGCGCTGGCGCAATGACCTGATGCATGCGGTGAGCAATTCGCAGTCCCAGTTTATTAGTAAAATTGACTATGAAGTGCTGTTTGTGCATGTTATTAGCAACTTTCTATCTTTAACCCAAAGTGAATATGGTTTTGTTTTGGCTCTTGACCCAGATCGCGATCATCACCTCGAAGTCTTGGCCGTCAACCACCTCAAATGGGGGTATGATACCGTCGAGGCCCATTTCCAAGAGGTCAGCCACAATCCAGAGATCTTTCAGAAACTGGACAGTTTATTTAGCTTTCCTCTCATGCGAGGTGAAACCTTAATCGCCAACAATCTCTCTGATTTGCCCCAAGAGCCCGGCAGTTTTGAGCTACCCTATCCCTGGATTCGCTCATTTATGGGCTTGCCTCTTTATTCAAGTGGCCAACTGATCGGGGCCATTGGTCTGAGTAACCGGGCCTTGGCTTATACCGAAGATCTGGCCATGGAGCTGAATCCCTTTTTGGTGACCTGTGGCAATATCATTTCGGCCTATTTTAACGATCGCCGCCGTCGTTATGTAGAAGAAGATCTGCAAGCGACCAACCGCATGTTGCGCCTGCTCTTGCAAAATTTGCAGCAGTTTGTTGAGACTGCTGGTGCACCGATCTTTGCTCTGGATGCAGAAGGCGGTTTCACCGAATGGAATCAGATGGCGGAGCGCGTGACCGGGTATCCCACGGAAAAGGCGATCAATGGGCTCAATCTCTTTGATTTGACAGATCCACAGCACCATGTCCGCATTCGCAGCAATCTCAATGCGGCCCTCGCTGGGCGTGCCTCTGAGCCGATTGAAACCGCTTTCCGCCACCAAGATGGGCGCGATATTATTTTGTTGTTTAACGCCACCCCACGCCGCAACCTGGATGGGAAAATTACCGGGGCTTGGGGGGTGGGCCAAGACATTACGGGCATGAGTCACTATCGCGAACGCCTTGAGCGCGAGGTCGCTGAAAAAACCGAAGCTCTGGAAGTCGCTTTGCGCAAAGAAAAAGAGCTGACAGAGGCCAAAGGGCGCTTCTTTAATATGGCTTCTCACGAGTTTCGCACGCCGCTGAGTTCCCTGTATATGGCGGCCGATACCTTGGAGCGTTATGCGGAACGGATGAGTCCTGAGCAGCGGACCCAAAAGGCTTCAAAAATTAAGGGTTGTGCCCGGCGGATTGAAGAGTTATTCCAGGGCAGTCTGGTGATTGGCCGCGTCGAGTCTGGAAAAATCGCCTTTGCACCTGAAGCTTGTGATTTGCCTGCACTTT
>DLGM01000425.1:341-2749 GCA_002482705.1 Cyanobacteria bacterium UBA7694 | reverse complement strand
GGCGGTGACTTTGCCGTCTTTGTTCCCGGCTTTGTCGGCATCTTTAAACAGTTCTTTGCGCGAAATTTCGCGGTGACCATAGTCGATCTCGGGGTTTTCGCTGAAGGTGCGATCGATGCGCACCGCTTCATTGTTGCCGCGGTTGCCCATGACCGGGCCATTTAAATCGATGGTGCCATTGCCATTGGCGTCGTGCTCGCGCATCAGCTTTTGGGTGAGGGCCTTAACCGGAACTTGATAGGGGCCAGAAATTTTATCCATGAGGTGACCTTGTTTAAACCTTCACTCTTTATACTAAAGGTAAATGAAAAACCTGTCAAACCATGATTTTGTCAGGTTTTTCGATATATAAAGCTGTTTTATGGTTTGCAAAAATCGACCGGGGCAAGGATGATTTTGCCTTGCCCGCGCCGAACTTAATCAAATTGGATGTCCATCGCTTTACTCAGGACACGCAGGCTGTCCATCATGGCGCTAAATTCTTGAGGTGACAACGCTTGAGGCCCATCACACAGGGCCTCTTTGGGGCGGTCGTGGACATCAACAATGATCGACTGTGCCCCAATCGCAAGCGCGGCGCGGGCCACGGGGACGATCAGCGATTTACGCCCCGTGCCGTGGCTGGGGTCGACCGCCACCGGCAGCGGGCTCAGCTCACGCACGGTCGGGACCGCCACCAAATCGACCAAATTGCGGGTGGTCGGGTCATAGTGGCGCAGGCCCCGCTCACACAGGATAATGCGCTGGTTTGGTCCTTGCATGAGGTACTCTGCGGCCAATAACCACTCTTCAATCGTGGCTGAGAAGCCACGTTTGAGCAGTACAGGTTTGTCGAGCTGGGCCACAAGTTTGAGCAGCTCAAAGTTTTGCATATTGCGGGTGCCGATTTGGATAATGTCGGCGTATTCATACACCTGTTCAAGGCTGACCGGATCAACAGCCTCTGTGACCACCGGCAAACCGGTCTCAGCTCTTGCCTTGGCCAGGATTTTGAGGCCTTCCAGCCCCATGCCTTGAAAGCTGTAGGGTGATGAGCGGGGTTTATAGGCACCGCCGCGCAGCATGTGGGCTCCGGCGTCTTTGACAATTTGGGCAATGCGCAGGGTTTGGGCTTCACTCTCAACGGCACAAGGGCCAGCCATGACGGTGAAGTGCCCAGGGCCAAAGGTGGCCGAACCTACCGAAAAGGTCATGTCTTCACGGTGGAACTGGCGACCGGCCAGTTTATAGGGCTGAGAAACACGCATGACCGAGTCAACGCCGGGCAATTGCTGCAAATCTTCCGCATGTTCACAGGTTTGGTTGCCCGTCACCCCAATGGCCGTGCTGTGTTGTCCGGGCAAGACGTGGGCACTGTAACCCAACGATTCAATCCGCTGGACAACGCCGTCAAGATCTTCGGGAGTGTGGTGGTGGCTCATGAGTACTAACATAGACTGTGACTTATCCTTTTTGGGTAGCAGATTGTAGGGCGCGTGCTTGTTGTTCGAGATTCTTTTGGGTGGTGGCGAGATCGGGGCCTGCCGCGATAGTGCGCACCAAGGCGCTACCGACGACCACGCCATCAGCCAGTTGGGCGACCGCATGCGCCTGTTCGGGCGTGGAAATACCAAAACCGACCGCCAAGGGCGCGTCAATATAGGTGCGCAGCCGGGCGATCTCCTGCGGCAGGCTGTCCGCCAGGGCTACCTGTTCTCCGGTGACGCCGGTACGGGAGACCACATACACAAACCCTGTCGAGGCTTGGGCGGCGGCTTTTAAACGCTCTGGGGGAGATGTGGGGGAGACCAGAAACACGGTTTCTAGGCCGTGGTGGGCCATGACTGCTCCGTAAGGCCCAGCCGCTTCTGGGGGCAAATCGACCACCAGCAGGCCCGTTACTCCGGCGGCCACAGCTTGCGCGGCAAAGCTATCCAACCCCATGCGCAGCACGGGGTTTAAATAGGTAAACAGGATAATCGGCAGGGTCATGCCCTCGGCGCGCAAGTCACGTACCAAGTTCAGAATGCCCTGCAAGGTGGTACCTGCGGCCAAGGCCCGTTCAGCGGCCTGTTGGTTGACGGGGCCATCCGCAATCGGGTCGGAAAAGGGCACACCGAGTTCGAGGATATCGGCTCCGGCGGCGGCCAGGGTGCGCACAAAAGTGGCGGTATCCTGCAAAGAGGGGTCGCCAGCGGTGATATAGGGAATAAAGGCGCTGCGCCCGGCACTGGCGCAGGCGCTGAAGGTATTACGCAAGGTGCTCATTGAGCGGCCTCCTGTTCTAAACGTTGCAGGGTTTCGACGTCTTTATCGCCGCGCCCTGAGAGGTTGACAACTAAAATTTGGTCTTTGCCCATCTGCGGTGCCCGTTTACATGCATAGGCAATGGCGTGGGCACTTTCCAAGGCGGGCAAAATGCCTTCGGC
>DLGM01000425.1:0-308 GCA_002482705.1 Cyanobacteria bacterium UBA7694 | reverse complement strand
GCCCAAAAGCTTCCAGGGTTTCGCTGTCGGTGGCATAGGTGTACTGGGCCCGGCCGATGGTGTACAAATGGGCATGTTCGGGGCCAACGGCTGGATAGTCCAGCCCGGCGGAGATGCTGTGGGTTTCGCGTACCTGCCCGGCTTCGTCCTGTAATAACCAGGTATAGGTGCCGTGTAATACGCCGGGGGATCCCCCGGAGAACCGTGCCGCGTGTTTGCCGCTGGCAATGCCTTCGCCGCCGGCTTCGACCCCGGTCATGGCGACGCCTTGATCATCGAGGAAGGCATGAAACAGGCCAATCGCGTTG
>DLGM01000432.1 GCA_002482705.1 Cyanobacteria bacterium UBA7694 | reverse complement strand
ATAAAGTCAAAAAAGCCGAAGAAGTGATCGACAATAGCCACGACCCGGATCTCACGCGCGAACAGGTTGTGGTCTTCCTGCGCGAACTCAAAAATCGATTTGGATGGGAGCCCTATCATGCTGCGTAAATCTCTGTTTGCTTTGGTTTCAACGTTATTGCTGACAGCTTTGCCCACCGTGGCTGCCCCCAATCAAAATGGTGCCGAATTTATGGTCGATCTGTCACGTACCCATTGGTGTTACGACTGTGTGGCCGAGGTTGTCGATAAACACCGGCTCATGAATGGTTATAGCGATCATACCTTCCGGGGCGATTGGCAAGTCAGCCGTTATGTCTTGTCTTCGATTGTCAGCAAAGTGCTCAACGAAGTGCGCTTGGGGTACAAAATTGATTTGCCTTCGCAAGAGAGCAAAATCCGTGACTATGGTGTATTGCCTGAGCATTGGGCCTATCCGTATGTGCGCACCCTGGTGCAAGACTACAATATGCTCGAACTGCTGTTTGCCGACCCGGCCACCCAAGGTTTTGCCGGGGATCGCCCCGTCACCCGCCAGGAATTGGCCTATGTCTTAAGTGAAATTGTCATGCGTGCGGAAAAGATTGCCCCCAGTGGCGCTTTAAGCGACAACCGCGATCTCCTGCGCTTGGCCGTTGACTACGATGCCCAGTCGCCCTACGCTAGCTATATCCAAGCCGCCGTCGATCGTTACCAGTTCATGGGCATTTATGCCGACCACACCTTTAAGGCGAACCAACCCATTACGCGCTATGAGCTGGCTGCCGGTTTATGCCGTCTGTATGAGCTGCTGCCCAAACTGACGCAACCTGTCGTTGCATCGGGCACCCCTTAGGCTCATTGTCCGAGCAATAAACTCCCCGCTACAATCGCTGCACCATCAGGCCCAGAGGCCGCCAGCGCAGCATTGATCGCAATTCGTGCGGTCGTTGTCAGGGCCTCGGGATGTTCATTGTAATAATCGACCAGGACGTCGATTAGAATTTCGACCCCGGCCATGCCCATGCTGGCCAAAAAGGCTACATTGCCGATTCCCAAGGCCTCGGCGAGAGCCAATACCGTATCAACGGTATTGACCTTAGCGCCCAGATAAGCGAGTTTGCGCACATCGCTGTCTTTATAGGTTTTGTCGCCCCAGGTTCCGGTGGTGGCAATTTTACCCAGCTTGACTGCATCATAGCCCGAACAGGCTGCTCCAATGGCTGGAATCGCCTTGCCCAGACCTTTGGCAATTTTGGGCGCAGCCATGGCAAAGGGCACACCGATCTTTTTAAACATGGCGGCCATTTCTTCAATTACCTGGAGACCGTATTTGGCAATTTGTGCGCTGGTAAACAGGGCTTCCATTTCTTTGGGGCCGAGATGACCGATCACTTCCAGCAGACGTTTAAACTGTTCCGGGTTTTTGGCCGCTGCTTGGGCCAACTCTTGAGTCATGGTGGTGGCTTCTTCGGCCCCCATCTGCGCCGTCATGCGTAAAATACCCAGCTTTTCGGCGCTGCCAATTTTGTCGAGGGCTGTGAGCCCACGGGCTTCCAAGTGCTCGATCAGGGCCGCCAGATGACGCGTCTTACTCACCTGCATCAGATCGACCACGTCCATCAAGCTGTGGGCTCCCAGTTTTTTCAATGCTGCAATACCTTCAGCGGCATTTCCGGCGCGTAGGGTGTCTAGGCATTTGATGGCATCTTGAAGGTTGTCCATGCCCAGGCCTTTGAGCAGCGTACCCAGCTCTTGTGGGCTACTCGCGCCCAAGCGTTTCATGGCTGCTTCCAATTTGGCTACGCTGTTGAGGCCGTAGGTTTTGAGATGCTGAGGTAACTCCGCGACGGTGGTCTTGAGGTGTTGGGCCTGGATGCTCAACTCGGGCAGCGGTACCTTGAGCTGTTCGGCCACGGTGATCGCCTGTTTGAAGGTCATGTCTTTGCCCCAGTGGGCCATATCGCTGAGCAGATCGAGGGGGTTTTTATAACCGACCCGGTACATGTCGGCGGCCAACTGCTTGAGGCTACCACTGCCACTTTTTTTGACCAAGGCATCCAGTACCTCGGTGGGATCGGCTTTGACTCCCAACTGTTTCGCCAACGCAGAGAGGTTTTCGGCCGTGACCCCCATGGCTTCTAAGGTCTTGTGCAGCTCCGAGGCCTTGAGCCCGTATTTGGCCAGCTCCAGCAACTCCTTGGGATCCTTGCCAGCCACTTGGGTCAGCTTGTGAAGATCCTCCAGCGAAGTGATATACAGCTTTTGGATCACTTTCAACTGATCGGCCAAAGAGCCTTTTAAGACGCCATTTAAGGCTTCGGCTTGGCGGATGGCCGCCGGGAGTGCATCGGCTATCGTCGCCGGGGGAATGGGCATTTTTAACCCATTAAACCCACTTTTGATCAGGCCCGTTGCCAGCCGCTCCAGCTCAGCAATATTGTCAACGCCGAGCTTTTCCATCAGGGTCACCGCCTGTGTCACGTCCTTCAGGCCGAGGCGGTGGAGGCTTTCTTGCATCACGGTGTATGCCCGTTGACCCTGACCCGTTCCCCCAAGCTGATCCACCAGTTTGCTCATTTGGCTGATGCTCAAATTTTTTCCGCCGCTGTCAGCGATCAGACGCTCGGCCACTTCCGCCGCTTCCTGGGCTGAAACGCCGCCCAGTTTTTCGGCAAAGCGCCCCAGTTGCTTGAGGGTTGGCCCCCCGGCTTGTTTGAGGCAGGCCAGCGCCTCTTGGCCGCTGCTCAGGCCCAGTTTCTGGAAGACCTCGGCCAATTGCGCAGCGGGTAAATCCGGCCCTAAGCGCTGCAAGAGTGCCACCACCTCTTCCGCAGATTGGGTGCCGAGCGTGTCCATGTATTTGGCTGCTTCCGCCAGGGAAACCGGGCGACCCAGCC
>DLGM01000302.1 GCA_002482705.1 Cyanobacteria bacterium UBA7694 | reverse complement strand
ATCCTGCTGGTTGAAGACAATCCCGTCAATCGGATTGTGCTTGAAGCGATGTTAAAGCGTTTGGGGTATCCCATCACCATGGCTGAAGATGGCCCAGAGGCATTGGAAAAATTGTACCAACAGGCCTTTGATCTGGTCTTGATGGATATTCAAATGCCTGAGATGGATGGTTTTGAAGTGACCCGGCGTTTGCGCATGCAAGCGGGTGCTACACCGAGCCAGGTGCCCGTGATTGCTTTAACTGCCCACGCGATGCAGGGATACCGTGAAAAATGCTTGCAGGAAGGTTTGAATGATTATCTCTCTAAACCCGTGCAGCTAGAAATGTTAGAAGAAATGTTGGCCCGCTGGTTGTAAAAGGCGCTTTGTATGGGGCGTATTAACTTGTCCTTAACTATGTCTTTATGTATAATTAGCCTATTACTGTGCTGCATAGGAGCTCTATGGAAGTTCGCGTCCATCGCCTTGTTCAAACCCTGCTTCAGCCTGCAACGCCCCCTCCGCTTCCTGGCGGACGTCCGCAACAGGAACGCATCGTTGCCCAAACTCAGCCCCTTGAACGCGATTTACTCAATCTGAGCGCGGTTGCTGCTACAGCCAGTGGTATTCCGGCGGTCATGTTACCCGGCGATCGTCCAGCGGTTGAAACCCATGGTCTGATTTTGCCGCTGAACCAACAGATGACGATTCAGCGCGGTTGGAGCAGCCAAAACACCGTGGTGATTCAACAGCAGGGCAGTGACATCTTTATTCAACGCCGCGATGGCCGCGAATCTTTGCTCCAGCGTGGTGAACGTCTGTGGCTTGACCACGACAATCGCGCTCACAGCACGGTTGTGACGACTACTGTGGGCGCAGTTTCTGTCAATCGCCCGGGCATCAACGACGATATCCAGGCTGAGCGCAGTGGGGATCGCATTCTGGTTGACCGCTTGGGAGCTGAACAGGACATGGTCTTAGAACAGCGCGGACAGCGTCTGGAAGTGGGGCCTCGCTCTAATCCCGCCCGTGCGACTGTGATTGAGCAAACGGGGTCAGATTGGCGCATTGATCGCCCTGGAACCGCACAGGATTTTACCGTGCGCAAACAGGGCAATGTATTTCGCATTGACCGCGCCGGAATCGAAAATGATGTCACGGTGACCGCCCACGCCCGTAAGCTGACCGTGGATGCCGATTGGGGTATTGAAAAAGACTTCAATGTTTACCATAGCCCCGATAAAATTGCCATTGACCGTTATGGTTCTGAACAAGATGTGACGATTCGTCGTGTAGGTAACTCCCTCGAAATTGATCGTCCTGGGACCGCTACCGATGTGCGCATCGATCGTGCTGGCAATGAATTAACGCTCCGTTATACAGGACGTCGCAACAATGACGACGTCACCATTTCCGGGGTGACGGGAGCCTATACCCTGCAAGAAGCGGGCCTCACAATTGCCGTTTTACCCGAAGCCTTGGTACTGCAATCCGTTCAGCTCGACGCGGAGCTGGATCTCATGCTGGGAGCCAAAAGCAAGGCCCACTAGTCAGGGCGTATGTAATAAGGCTCTGAGCCCACTCACATGAACGCCAACGGGGTATGCCGAGCGTATGCAATATGCCCCGTCGGGTTACAATATTAGCATTACCCCTCAAGGAGCCCCTATGGCAGCAAAAAAATCCACTCCCCACTATGTGCTTTTAGGCGGTGCCGGAGCCATGGGCCAAATCACTGCGCGCGACCTCTCCGAAACCCTACCGGCAGGGGCTACCGTTGTACTGGCCGATTATCACCTCGACAAAGCTCAAGCCTTGGCGGCCAGTTTTCCGCGCCAGAATGTGACGGCTGTTAAGGTGGATATTCATCACCTGGCTGAAACCCTCAAGGCCCTCAAGGGGGCGACGGTCCTTCTCAACACGTTGCCTTACCAGTACAATCTCGAAGTCATGGATCTGGCCCTCAAGCTCAAGGCCCACTATGTCGATTTGGGAGGGCTTTTCCACATGACTCGCAAACAGTTGGAATTGCACGAGGCTTTTGTCCAAGCGGGTTTAACAGCCATTGTGGGGATGGGTGCAGCTCCCGGCATTACCAATCTCTTGGCTAAACATGCGGCAGATGCCCTTGATACGGTCCAAGAAATTCATATTCGTTTGGGCGGTCTCGATCGCACCCGTTACCGTCCGAAACCCGTTCTGGCTGTCTCTTACTCCTTTAAAACCATTCTCGAAGAGTTTTCTTGGCAGCCCGCTCTCTTTACCAAAGGACGTTTCCGTTTTGTTAAACCCATGTCTGGCCGTGATCCGCATCGTTTCCCCAAACCCATTGGGATACAGTATCCGATGTACACGCTGCATTCGGAAGTGGCCACCTTGCCGCTGAGTTATAAATCCAAAGGGGTTCAGGAGGTGAGCTTTAAAATCGCTTTCCCGCCAGAGTTTGTGACCCATGTGCAGTTCCTGCGTGATTTGGGTTTGGCCGCTCATGAACCCGTTAACATTCAGGGGCAAGCCATTGCGCCGGTAGATGTGGTCAACCATGTGGTGATGAACCAACCTACGCCCGTGGTCGTGGGCGAAGTGGAGCAATATGAGGTGCTGAGGGCTGTCGTCAAAGGGATATTAAACGGTAAAAAAATCACCCGGATTGTGGACTGTTTTACGCAGGGGATGCCCGCTTGGGGGATTGGTACCGATATTGATACCGGTACGCCGCCCGCGATTGCTGCACAGATGCTAGTAAACGGGCAAATTCACCAGCGTGGGGTCTTGGCTCCTGAAGTGGCAATTGATCCAGCGCTGTTCTTTGCTGAACTGGAAAAGCGCCAGATGTTTGTCACGAGTGAAGACCGGGCAGGCTGGCGCTTTAAAGTTTAACCCTAAAGCCCCATAGAATCTGGCAGGATTGGAAAATAGTGGTACAAATTGCGCAGAGAGTCTATTTCCAGCTTTTGCAGAATCCGTTTGCGGTAGGTATCAACGGTACTGCTTTGAATGCCTAACTGGATGGCAATCTCGGCACGTCCTAAATCGTTGAGCAGGCATTTTAAAACTTCATATTCGCGGGGGGAAAGTTCTTTGAGGCGGTGTTTGAGCTGTTGTCGGGTATTGGCATGGGCCGGGATTTGTTGTGGTGTAACCGCATCAAAATAATAACGCCCCTGGGCTACGGTTAAGATCGCTTGGATCAGAAATTCTGGGTTGCGCCCCTTTAGTAAATAGCCTTGGGCTCCCAGGTTGATTAAGTTGAGTAAAATATCTTCTTCAAGGTAGCCACTGTGAATAATGACTTGTGGAACAATGGGCATCTCACCCAAAATTTGTAAGAGCTCGATCCCGTTCATGACGGGCATATATAAGTCGATAACGGCCACATCGGGCTGGGTTTGTAAAATCAGCTCCAAACCTTGGCGTCCATCTTCCGCTTCCCCAATCAGGGTAATGGGGGGCAGGTCTTGGCGCTGTAACAGATATTCTTTAACCCCTAAGCGAAAAAAATAGTGATCATCCACTAAAACAACCCGTGCGCCATCGCTTGACTCATAACTCATGACACTCTCACCCCATATCAACTGTGTATAAAATATTGTATCATTAGGGCGTGGATTTTTAGGAGAAAATTTCTATTTTTTACAGCGAATCTTCCAACTGGTTGAGTGTTGCACTGAGATATTGAGACATCATATCCAGCAATCCCCGTGAAAATTCTGGGTATTCTTCGACCAAATCAATAAAATCTTCGCGACTGATCGATAAAAGCTCACATTCGCTGAGGGTACGTGCTTCGGCCAAGCGCGGAGAGGCATTCAAAATTTCAACCTCGCCAAAACAGTTGCCCGCGGATAATACGTTCATGCGGCGGCCATTGCGCACAATCTCGACTTCACCACGGGCAATCAAATAAAAGGCATCTCCTTGGCTGTGACGGCCAAATAC
>DLGM01000051.1 GCA_002482705.1 Cyanobacteria bacterium UBA7694 | reverse complement strand
TAACGTTGAAGGGTTGGTTGCTCTGAGAGGACTGGGCTGGCTACCGGGGTGGCCGGGAGGTCCGGCTCTGGCGAGAAATTGCTGGACAGACCCATTTGACACGCTGATAACCCGCTACATGTGCTAATGACTAAAAGCTTGCTGAAGAGATTCATTTTTTGCTTAAACTCTATTTCTCAGGCTTCATTGTGGATTAAATATGGATATTTATTGTTTATGAGAGGTGGTTCTTAATTCTTGCCCCGTCGTATTGTTTGGAGCCAACCAGATAAACACATACTATTTTCTGTTTCTTGAGGTAATCTCTTATTGACAGTCTTGGATCTCTACATTTATAGATATATCGGTAAAACCGTCAATAGTCTCCAAATGGGCTACATATTTTCCGGGTATTAAGCTGACTCTTTGACCATTTAACCCGGAAAGATAATCTTTCTGCATCTTAAAGCTGGCAGTGATATTTCCCTCTTTATCTGCTGGCAATTCACTGAATATGAGATATATTTCAGGATTTTCCAAAGAGGAACGCTCACGGGTAATGGGATGGCGTAAAACTAATCTTGCTTTTTCATTGGGTTTGAATTGGGTGCCGGACGCTGTTACAGTAGTCCCGTAACACCAAGTGGTTGTATTCAAGTGAAATGTGGCTACTTTTGCGATTGTGGGTGGCCCCCCTGATTCAGGGGAGGGTGTACTCAGGATTAGGGGAGTTGCTGAGTCTGGTTGTTCTGAATGAGGAATGGCAGTGGTTCCTATAGAAGGCATTGAATTAAATTGACATCCGGTAAGTAAAATTAATAAGGTAAAGCGAATCATATTAAACCTCTTTCTTTAACTCAAAACCACTCTAACCCTCATTACTTGAAGTCAGAGTGGTTCTTAACTAGTTTAGACGCCATTCATAGTAGTTATTTAACCATGTATATGTCCAGTTTGAACAGACCATTCCACCGCTATTAACTGTTGCTCCATTAGCTGGAGTATTATTTAGCCAGTTAGTCCCGTTGAACACTTGAACTACCGACGATTTAAGGGTGGGGAGAGTGGGACAAATATCATCCCATTTAGGTTCGTGAATAGACCAACCGTTTGACTGGCCCGAACCAAAAGACCCTGAGTCATATGAGTACTGGCTTTCCCATGAAGATGTTTGAAAATTATAATAGAATGCCTCATATAATCCTGTTGTTGTGCTTGTTTTCATTATTTTTAAGAAATAGAAGTTGCCATCTGGGAAATTCCCTACATAATTACTAAGAAAAATAGGGTCATCCATTTGTTTTGGCGATTCAAACTTCGCTAATTTATGATTCCAAATTCCTACATAACGTTTAATAGTTCCTCCGTAACCCCCTTGCCAACGATCATAAACTGTTGTAACTTCTAGGTTTGCTTGGTTTGGTGGGGCTGTTGTTGGTGAATATAAAAGTTCATTGTTTGGTAGGTTCAAAGTTGTATCAATCCTATGACCGGCATAAACTCCCCAGAGGTTTACAACTGGAAAGGGGATAGGTTTTATCCATGCTCCCCAGTTCAGTGGGCCAGTATTACAACATGATTTAACCGAAAAATTAGAATCCTCACCTGCTTTGATTTTCCCCGCTCTAACTGGGAATGGGCGATCGCCCATATATTCTTGTTTTAACCGAGTATTAGCTCTTAGGTTTAAATAAGGTGTGGTGTCAGGAGTTGTTGGCCCTTCATCTGGTTTAGGAGCGGCTTCAGAAGATGGGCGTGAAAACTTTTTTTGTGGCTTGATATTTTTCTTTGCATCGAGATATTGTGTATATAGTCGATCTGATTGATTGTCTGATTTAACAGCAGTTGTTTTGAACAATGTATTATCAGTAACTAGATCTTTCGAATGAGTACAGGCTGTTAACTGAGTTAAAGCCATAATTAACATGACGTTTTTAATTTTCACTTTATGGGTTACTCCAAAAATTTTAATGAAATGTTTGAGGCCGAGTTAGTCAGAAACAAAAATATACAGTCTTGACTTGGTAAGGTGTAACCTACAACGGATAGGCTTAGTTAACTCGTTGGTCAAAAGTTCGTAAAGGTTGAGGAACCTAGTTTGTTCACGGAAATCTTCTCAATGTGATGTTTTGTTGTATGAATATAATATTGATTTTTTATAGATTATTAATCTGGGATCAACACAATAGTTGAATAGCAACGCATGAGGCACTCCTAAAAATATATATTTTAGTAAATCACAATGATGATTGTGACATTAAAAGTTTAAAAAATATATAGCTCAGTGAGTGATTTTTAAATAAAAAACTTGATTTTTTAAAATTAAAACATTCGAATATGTTTATTTATGAATATGTTGACAGATTATAAAAATAAACTACAATGAAAATAGTTGACTAAAAAGTAAATATCCGTGTGTGGAAGTGCTGACAATGCTTGATGTTTTGCTGGTAGAAGCTGGCTTAGAAGAGGGCGCTGCGGTTGCCCAATGTTTGGAGCATGCACAGCTAAACCTGTGTGCGACGGTTGCGGCTAGACCTTCGTTTCACGTTGCTGTTACCCAATGGCGTCCTCATATCTTGTTGGTGAATGCCGATACGCCCGTATGTCCCGAGCTCACTTTTCTGCAAACGATTGTCCCTTTGGGGCTACCCCTTGTGTTATACAGCCAAGCCCCTGATGAACTCGATTTGCACACGCTGTTGGCTTACAAGGTCAAAGGCCTGATTGATATCTCTCACCTGGAATCTTTGCCTCAGGCGCTGATAGCTGTTGCGCAAGGACAGCTCTGGTTTGCCCCGGACCTGCTCCAAAGCTTGTACACGACCGCTCTTATGGAGCCTGATACACCCTCACTCTTGGCTACCCTCACGCTCCGTGAACAACAGGTGTTAAACCTCTTTTGGGCGGCATGGTCGCGTGAGCAGATGGCCACCTATCTGGGGATCTCTCTGAACAGTGTCAAAACCCACTTGCAGCACATTCGCCACAAGCTGGGGTGCCATAGCCTCGATGAACTACGGATTCGGGCTACCCCAAACGCCCCTGTGCCCATTGGATGTGGCTGACCAGCATCGGATCGTCTGCGTGGCGCTCGATCGCCGTGGCCAAAGCGGGCAGGTAGTGCGGGTCTTGGCTGTTGCCGATGACGACCGCCACATTGCGGATAAAGCCCCGGTATTTGGGGCGTTTGACCGCGCTGCGCGGGGCAATTTGTAATTCAAACTGGTGGGGCGTCAGCAGCAGCAGTTCGTCGAGGGGCTTGCTCTGTAACCAGGCGCGCGGGTAAAAGCTCTCATGAGGCGTGGGCGTTTGAAAGCGCTGGTTCCAGGGGCAAACGTCTTGGCATACGTCACAGCCAAACAAATGATCGCCGATATCCGGGCGCATATCGGCAGGAATCTCCTCGCGGGTTTCAATCGTGAGATAGGCGATACAGCGCCGGGCATCAACGGTATAGGAGGCCACAATCGCCTCGGTCGGGCAGGCGTCGATGCAGCGGGTGCAGGTGCCGCAGTGTAGCTTTTCAAAGGGTTGGCTGGCAGGGATGTTGAGGTTGGTGAGCAGGCTGCCCAATAAAAACCACGAGCCTTTGCGGGGATGAATTAGGTTGGTGTGTTTGCCAATCCAGCCGAGGCCTGCGCGCATGGCCAGTTCGCGTTCGAGCAGGGGGCCGGAGTCGGTGAAGGCCCGGTATTCGAGGGTCGGTTCCAGGGCCTTGAGGCGTTCGCCCAGATTTTCGAGCATGGCCTTGATGATGTGGTGGTAGTCGTCCCCGTGGGCATACCGGGCCACCTGATAGGGCATCTCCGGGTTGGGCGAATAATAGTTGCAGCCCACCACGATCACGCTCTGGGCGCTGGGCAAAAGCTGGCAAATGTCGGCCTTGATGTCGGCGTGGCGGTGCAGGTAGGCCATGTCGCCTGCGTAGCCTTGGGCCAGCCAGGCCCGGTAAAAATCGATATGGGGCAGCGGATCAACCCCCGTCACGCCAAACAGGTCGAAACCAATGGAATCGGCTTCGACCTGTAAGAGAGAAGGGGTAATCAGGTTAGGCAGCCAGTTTGGCTTTGACCTGATCGACGATTTGCTTGAAGGTAGCGGGATCGTGAATCGCGAGTTCAGAGAGAACTTTGCGGTTCAGGGCGATCTCGGCTTTGCGTAAACCGTCGATGAAACGGTTGTAGCTCATGCCTTCAGCACGCACAGCAGCGTTGATACGGGCGATCCACAGGGTGCGGAAGTCGCCTTTTTTCTTGCGGCGGTGCATGGTGGCATATTTCATAGCCTTCAGCACGGATTCTTTAGCGGGCCGGAAGAGCCTATGTTGGCTACCACGGTAGCCTTTGGCAAGCTTCAGGATTTTTTTGTGTCTTCTGCGGGTGACAATTCCACCTTTAACGCGCATAAATCAAACTCCTTGGACAATCAGCGTAAGTATTTCTGGTAGGGAAGGGACAGATTACAACGATCCATATCGGTATCGTCTACGACTGCGTAGCCTGAGAGCCCTCTTTTGCGCTTTTCGCTCTTCTTCGTCAGAAGGTGGCTCTTGAATGCTTTGCGGCGCATCAACTTACCGGTAGAGGTGAGTTTATAACGCTTCGCGGCAGAGCGCTTCGTCTTCATTTTGACCTTCATGGACTATTTTTTCTCCTTCTTGGGGTTGAGAATCATAATGATTCGTTGGCCTTCTAGCTTGGGATCACGTTCAATAATGGACCACTCTTCCACATCTTTGGCAAACCGGTTGAGCAGTTGAATGGCTAAAGCTGCGTGCTGGGCTTCGCGGCCGCGTAAACGCACTGTCATTTTGACTTTGTCTCCGTGTTGGAGGAAGCTTTCGAGACGGCGCAAACGGACCTGGTAATCGTGTTCCCCAATTTTGTAACTGAGGGTGATTTCCTTGACCTGCACAGTGTGCTGCTTTTTCTTCGCGTCTTTGAGGCGCTTATCTTGCTCATAACGGTGCCGACCGTAGTCGAGCATTCTGCATACAGGAGGGCTGGCTTGATTGGTAATCATGACCAGATCAAAGCCTTTTTCGCGACTCATTTGGAGTGCCTCTTGGGTGGGCACAACACCAATGGGTTCGCCTGTTTCAGAAATAAGCCGGACTTCACGGACGGTGATTTGTTCATTGACCGGTAGGGATTTACTCTTGGATATGGCTGTAGTTATCCTGCCTTTCAGGCGATTTGATTATTCAACGGGAAACGCTACCATGATGAAAATCACGGTGCAAAAAAGCCCGCTAAGCATTGTATCACAATTGCTAAAGGGAAGAATAGGATAGGCGGAATTTAATGGAGAATCGCCGCGAATGAAGCTGTTTCAGAGGGGGAATACACGGGTAGGTCAAACTTGTGCAGACGCTGGTGTAAGCGGGGCTGGGTGGCCAGCAGGGCCAAGCTGCCGTGGTGAGATTGGGTGGCTTCCCGGAGATGTTGCAGCACCGGGAAGACCTCTTCCGAGATGCGCTGCAAGGGGCGTAAATCCATTTGTAAATGGCATTTACCCTGACTGAGCAGTTGCTGGCAGGTGTCTGCCAGAATCTGGGCGTCGTGGATATCCAAAACACCGTGAATTTCAATCCGCACGGGCTGATAAGGGCGCTCAAGCACAACCATTTTCATAGGGTAAGGCCTCCGTTTGTGATCGTTGCCCGATCTTAGCATACGGAGGCCTTGCAACTCAATGGCGCATTGCAGCAAAATCTGCTGCAATGGGGCGCTTAAGGGGTAATACGGTAAATGGTGCGCGGGAAAGGACTGCTTTCACGCACGTGCTGGGTGCCGCAGATCCAAGCCACGACGCGCTCAATGCCTAAACCGAAACCACCGTGGGGTACGGAGCCATAGCGGCGCAGATCGAGGTACCAGTCAAAGGCTTCCTGGGGCAGATCATGCTCCTGGATGCGCTGCAAGAGCAAATCGTAGTCGTCAATGCGCTGGCCGCCGCCAATGATTTCGCCGTAACCGTCCGGGGCAATCAGGTCAGAACCCAAGGCCACTTCGGGGTTTTCCGGATCGGGCTTCATGTAGAAGGCCTTGATGGCGCTTGGGAAGCGGTGGATGAACACCGGCTTGCCGCCGAACTGGTCGCCCAAAATGGCTTCGTCTGGGGCGCCAAAGTCGTCACCCATCTGGATTTCCGAGCCTTTGGCTTGCAGCAGTTCGACCGCTTCATGGTAGCTGATGCGCGGGAAGGGGCCTTGAATCACTTCGAGCTGGCTCTGGTCACGTTCTAAGGTTTTGAGCTCCTGTTGGCGGCGTTCAAGCACGCGTTTGACCACATAACAGAGCATTTCTTCTTGGATCGCCATGTTCTGATCGAGGTCGATGTAGGTCATTTCCGGTTCGAGCATCCAGAACTCGGTCAGGTGCTTGCGGGTTTTCGAACGCTCGGCGCGGAAGGCCGGGCCAAGGCAGTAAACGTTGCCCAGCGCAAAGGCGGCGGCTTCCATATAGAGCTGGCCGCTCTGCGAGAGATAAGCCTTGTCGTCGAAGTAGTCGATTTCAAACAAGTTGGTGGTGCCTTCACAGGCGTTGGCGGTGACAATTGGGGCATCTACCATGGTGAAGCCGCGATCGTTAAAAAAGTCGCGCAGGGCGGCAATGATTTCGCTGCGAATGCGCATGACGGCCATTTGGCTGGGGGTGCGCAGCCACAGATGGCGCTGGCTGAGCAGGAAGTCGGGGCCGTGTTCTTTGTGGCTGATCGGGTATTCACCTTCGACTTTGTGCACCACTTCAATATTTTGGATGCCCATTTCATAACCGCAATAAGGGGCGCGGTCGTCTTTGCGCACGGTGCCGGTGATGATTACGGATGACTCTTGGGTCAGGCCTTTGCAGGCTTCCCAGACGGCTTCGTCCACTTCTTTTTTAAAGGCCACGCACTGGATGAATCCGGTGCCGTCGCGCAGGATCAAGAAGGCAAGCTTGCCGCTTTCGCGTTTATTATAAAGCCAGCCGCGCAGGGTAACGGTTTGGCCGTCGTACTGATCAATGCGGTCAATGCTGGTGACAGTCATAAAGGACTCCTTGAGAGTATTGCTGGGGGCGGGGTACAAAAAATGGGGAGGGGCACCCGGCCGGGATCGGGGCGCACAGGGTGCGTCTTTACCATTATACGGGGGAATTTGGCCTGACGTGAGCGGATCGGCGCTTAATTCTCGGCGGCGCTGACGGCCAGAAAGCGAGCCCGGTAGGCGGGGGTGGGCATACGACACTGATCGCTTTTGCCAAACCAACGGTAGCGGTTTTTGGCAATGATGCGGTAGAAGGGATCGCGCACAAAGGTGGGGATGAGTAACAATACCCGGCTCCAAGACCACAAGCCTTGCAGGTGGCTGGCGATTTTTAAGGCGGCGGTGGAGCGGGTATAGGCCTGCCCGTTTTCAATCAGGATCAGGCTGTCAAAGTCTTGGGTGGGCAACCCCAATCGGATCAGTTCGGCTTGGCCGACATCGGACTGCAAGGGGGCAAAGCGGAAATAGTCCTGCGGGTCGTGATCGATGATAAAGTTGACGCTGCTGTTGCAGAAATTGCAGACGCCATCAAAGAGAATGAGGGCTTTGGTGGACATGGGATCCCTCCGGGGGACATGTTACCCTGATTATAACAGGCCATGGTGGGGTTTTCCCACTGCTGCTGATGCCCAAGGATGTGCCGCTGGGAATCTGCCAGGGTGAAAATCGGAGGTAAACCAATGTCCCCACGGATTTTGTGTCTGGCAAGGCCCGAAGGCTGTGAAGGGCTACTGGCCCAATGGGAGCCGTGGGTATTACAGTATGGGCTGACCCTGGAGCTGGAAAGTGATTTTGACCCGGCTTTGATCCTGGAAGCGGCGGCGTTGGGGCGTCCGTATCAGCTCTGTTGGAGCGAACTGCCGATTATGGCTTGGCCTGCGACCTTTCCCCCTTTGGCTTACCCGCCGGAGTGCTCGCAGCCGGAAGGCCTGGGTCGTTGTTTGACGAGGTCTGAGCTGGCGGATTATATCCGTGAGCTGGTGGTGCCCCTGCCTCCGGGGGACAAGACCTCTGCCTTAAGCCCGATGATGGCTCTGTTTGCCGCTGAACTGCCGTCTTTGGCGGAGTTGGATGTTGCATTTATTGGCCGCCGTCGCGATCGGCTGCATTTACAAAGGCTGTTGGATGCCCACCGAACTCTCCTGATTCAAGGGGCCGGAGGGCTGGGAAAAACCTCTTTATTGGCTTGGTTGGCGCGTCGTGCTCGCGATCAGGGGGCGCGTTTGGTGAAGCTCTATGGGGTGGTTTCGCCGGAGGTGCTGGTAGAGTCGGTGTTTCGCACCTATTTGGATCAGGTTTTGCCCGATGGTGCCGAAGGGGGGGATCTGCCCCAACGTTTTGCCCTGATGCTGCGCTATTTGGAGGCTTTTCCCACGCTGATTGTTTTGGACAATTTTGAAGACAATCAGTTTGTTGATGGGCAACTGGCCGATGCCCACTGGGCCGAATGGCTGGCGCGGCTGGTGGTGGAAATGCCTGTGGCTTCACGCTTGATTATCACCTCGCGTCGCCCACTGGCGCTGCCTGGATTGGTCACGGAGGCGCTGCGACCCTTTCAATTTGCGGAGGCTTGGCAGCGAATGGTGGGTTTGCCCGCCCTGCGCCATTTGCCATTTGGGGATAAACAGAGGCTGATTGGTGCTGCCCAAGCCCATCCCCGTACCCTTGAATTGCTGGATGCTCTGGCCCAACGACAGGGATTGCCTGTGTTACGCGAAGCCTTGGCGGAGGAGCCTGATCGCCCTGATATTGGGTTGTTACGCCGTCTGTGGCATCAGACTTCGCCAGTGGGGCGTCACCAATTGGTGATCTGTAGCCTGTTTGAGGGGCGTTTGCCCCTGGCCGCTTTACCAGAATTAGGGGTTCCTGAGGATGTGGCTGAGCTGGCACAGGTGCGCTTGGTGCTGACGACTCTGGATGGGTTTGCCTATGTACACCGTTTAACGGCAGAGTTTGTGCGCGATCAGGTGGGGCCGAACGCTTGTCGTGAGCAGCATTTGATTTTGGGGCGCTGGTATGCGGCCCGGGCCAGCCGCACCCATGCAGTCGAGGATTTTTTCTCGGCCCGTTTTCACTTTTTACAAGGGGGCGATCTCAAAGAAGCTGCGGTCATGACCTTTTATGCCCAGGATTTGCTCAAGCTGCTGGGCTATATTGAGCGGGCGCGGGCGCTCAACCGGGAGATCATTGCCATGACGCCAGACCCGGATATGCGCGGGGCCTGTTGGCACAATCAGGGTATTATCGAAATGGAGCAGGGCAACTATGACATTGCCCTGATGCGCTTCCAAGAAGCACGCAGCATTTTTGCCGCCACCGACAACCATGCGATGGGCACCAAAACGGCCTATCAGCTCGGCATGATGTACCAAAATCAGGGACATTTTGCCCGCGCTGAACCCTATTACCAAGAGGCCCAGACCGGGTTTTTATTATTGGGCGATCAGATGGGGCTGGCGGCCATGCGTCACCAACAAGCGCTGATGTATCAGGCCCAAGGGCAGATGCCTGAAGCCTTTGATGCCTGTCGCGAAGCTTTGGAGCTGTTTGAACAGGGGGAAGACGAGAATGCCTTGGCGGGTAGCTGTAGCCTGATGGGCAGTTTGTATCACCAAACGGGCCACTTCACTCAGGCCTTGCACATGTACCAGCGAGCCGCCAAGTTACTCAAAACATTGGGATACCCAACCCGTTTGGCAGCAGTCTATGGGCATGTGGCGATGGTTTATGGCGCTCAGGGTAAATACGCCGCCGCCGAGCGCCTTTTGGCGCAGGCCCTGGATATTTTTACCAAGCTGGGGTATGTATCGGGGCGAGCGGCGACCTATGGCCAATACGGGGCTTTGTACATTTACCAGCAGGCTTGGGAACCGGCGGAACAGGCCTATTTGCAGGCTTTAGACTTGCACCGTCAGGCTTCCCATGGGCCGGGCATGGCCGCCACCTGTGGCCAATTGGCCCTGCTCGCTTTGCAGCAACGGCAGGATGAACAGGCTTTCCAGTGGCTGGGAGAAGCCTGGTTGCAGTTTGCCCGGCAGGATGCCGGGCAGTTGCCGCAACTGCAGCAGGTGCTTGCGGCTTTGTTGCAGCGTCAGGGGGTGGCGTGGGTGCAGGCCCAGATCAGCGCCTTGGGCTGGCCCGAGCCCGAACAGCAGGCCCTGCGGGTCTGGGGGGGGGTGTAGGGGCATCTGTAAGGGGCCTCTTGTGAGGGGCGGTGATTTAGGTTTATATCTGCGGGTCTGGGGGGGGGTGTAGGGGCATCTGTAAGGGCTCGTAAGGGCACAAAATCTTGTGCCCGTACAACCTGCCCGCACAAGCCCCTACAACCGAAAGTCCACCTTCTTATCCCGCTCCGGCGGCGTTTCGCCACGCTGCAAGCGCTGGCGTGTAGCCTGAATCCATAAGTTGGCGGTATCTGCGGGGACAGAGCTGAACATCTCACCATAAGCACGAATCATCTCGCCCTGGTTTTCGAGGATGGCCACATCCTGATCAAGGATGATTTTGCCAAAGATCTGCACCAAGGGGGCCACAACAGGGTTGAGCAGCCCCAGTTTCCAGGTGACATAGACATACACCTGGGTGCGCTCAGCGGTAATGGGGGTACAAATTTGATATCCCGTAACTTGGCGTTTGGGGCCAAACCCATAAGCCACCTGCACCGTGGAGGGGTAAATATACCGATCCTGGTGCGTGACCTTACTGCCTTTGGGGACGATCAAACGGCCTAAAAAGCTATTGGTTTTGTTGTCTTCATCAATGTCGATAATGACCCCATCCGCCACTGCCTGCACATGGGTGCGGGCCAAATGGCTGGCGGGGGAGCGGAATAGTCCCCCGTGAATATACCCGGTGTGTGGGCAATCGATGAAATTTTCAATCAGGTTGGCCACCGAATTGCCGATCGTGCTCTGTAAATAACCGTGCCCCCAGGCCGGGTCCTCATGGTGAGGCAAGACAAAGGGCTGTTCATGGGGCTCTGGTGCCCGTGCCCCGATCCAGACCCAGAGATAACCCTGCTGCTCGCGGATCGGAATGGCTTGAGCGCGCAGGGCCGCCGGGATTTTTTCGTGGCTTTGGAGCGAAGGCACGTGGCTACAGGTCCCGTCTGCCTGGAAGCGGAAACCGTGGTAAGGGCATTCAATACAGCCTTGGCGTACCTTGCCGCGCGAAAGCTGGACATTGCGGTGGGGGCAGCGGTCAAACAGGGCCGCTGCCTGTCCTTGGTTGTCGCGGAATAAGACCAGATGTTGTCCAGCTACCTGCCGTGCCAAGGGCTGCTGTTTTAATGCGTGCGACTCGGCTGCGATATACCAGCACTCGGTCGGAAATTCAGCCATGATATCCCTTCTTTGTGAGACCACTTGCTCTATCATACCCTGTCAGTGGGGGCTGCCGGGATGTACAGGCTGAGATATACTGTACAGTTATGATTGTTTATCCCAAACGCATGACATGGCTGCGCTCGATTTTTCGTTGGCGCGAATCGGTTGCTTATAATATTTGGCGGCGGGTGCTGGCGACGACCTTGATTTCCGTGGGGACGACCCTCTGGCAGCTCAATAAGGAGCTGCCCCATCTTTCGTTGACGGCCTTACCTTTTACGTTTATTGGCTTGGCGTTGAGTATATTTTTGGGGTTTCGCAACAGCACCAGTTATGACCGCTTCTGGGAAGGTCGCAAACTGTGGGGACAGCTTGTGAATGCCTCGCGGACGTTTACCCGGCAAATACAAAA
>DLGM01000052.1:3208-23917 GCA_002482705.1 Cyanobacteria bacterium UBA7694 | reverse complement strand
GATTCACTGAGCAGCCACCAGTTGGCCTTAAGCGCCCAACTCCATCTGGAACACTGGCAACGGCAAATCAGCATCTTTGATTTTTATCTGGCTCGCCTCGATATTCGCCAGCATGCCCAACGCCATGGAGAAGCCCTACAGGAGCTCTTGCAGAACAGCCATGTTTGCACAGATTATCTGGGGCTTTCGGAAGCTGACAAACAGCAACTCTTAAGCCGGGAATTACTCAATCCACGGCCTCTGCGCGCTTTATTTGCGCATTATAGCCCCGAAACACAAGAGGTGTTGGCCACCCTCGACGTCATTCGCGAAAGCCACCAGTCTTTGGGTTCCCAGTGTATTGACACTTATATTATTAGTACCTGTCAGCGAGGCAGTGACATCTTAGGGCTTTTATTGTTAATGAAAGAGTGTGGCTTAGCCGATCTCAGCCAAACCCCGGCCCGCTGTGATCTGAATGTGGTTCCGCTGTTTGAAAGCGTAGCCGACCTCCAAAACGCCGCTACACTGATGGATGAACTCTGGCAAAGCCCGATCTATCAAACCTATTTGCAAGCCCGTAAAAACCAGCAGGAAATTATGCTCGGTTATTCCGACAGTGCCAAAGAAGCCGGGCTGATTGCCGCCCATTGGCAGCTCTACCATGTACAACAAGATCTCAGTGAACGGGCCCGGGCAGCCAACATTGCCCTGCGCTTTTTCCATGGGCGTGGCGGCACCGTCAGCCGAGGAGGGGGCCCCTCCCACCAAGCCATTCTGGCCCAGCCTCCCCATACCCTCAACGGGCACATCCGTCTGACGGAACAAGGGGAAGTACTGGCTTGGAAGTACCACTTCCCGGAAATGGCCCACCGTAACTTATCGGTTTTGCTGAGCTCCGTGCTCGAATTTTTACAACAAATGCCCCAAGCAGAGCCCCCTCAATGGCACCAGATTATGGAAGACTTGAGTGCCCGCAGCTACCAAGCTTACCGCGCCATGGTCGAACATTCTGCTTTTGTTGATTATTTTAGCCAAAGCACCCCCTTAGCTCATATCAGTGAGTTGCGTATTGGTTCGCGTCCCTCACGCCGAAAGGCCAGTTTACGCATTGAGGATTTACGCGCCATTCCCTGGGTATTTGCCTGGATGCAATCGCGCAGTGTATTCCCGGCCTGGTACAGTGTGGGCACCGCACTCCAGGAATGGGCCGCACAACATGGCTGGGCAGAGCTTCAGGACATGTACCAGCGTTGGCCTTTCTTCCGCAATTTAATTGATAATTTACAAATGACCCTCTCGAAAGCCGATATGGGCATTGCTGCAGCTTATGCAAACCTGGCCCATGACAAAGAACGAGAAGCCATTTGGCCCGCTTTGGCCACTGAGATGCAAGCGACCGAACAGGCCATTTTACACATCAGCCAACAGCATGAATTGCTGAGCAATCGTCCCACGTTGCAAAAGTCGATCCGTCTGCGTAACCCTTATGTCGATCCGCTCAACTTTATCCAATTGGAAGCCCTGCGACGCATGCGCCAAGCACCAGACAAGACAACACCGCAGGGTGATGACGCTGGGGTGAGCTTAGCGGAAGTGGTCGCCTTAAGCATTGTGGGTATCTCAGAAGGCCTGCGCAATACCGGCTAAGCTTGCTGGTCAAAAGCCAGATCTAGTCCTATAATGGTCTACACTCAAACTCCCAAATCTCCGACAAGGTAGGAAATACCAATGAACACGCATAAGCCCCTCTTGGGCCTCTTGGCCAGCTCCCTCATTTTAGCCGTTGGCTCTGGGCAAAATGCATGGGCCAATGATGAAAAGTCAGCACCGGTCAAAACCCCCGCTCCTACCTATCGCCTCTGGCCCAGCCTGACCTATCGCATTACCGATCCGAACCCCGCTGAGGCCACTCACAATGGTAAAGGACGCCTCGGATTTCTTTCGACCCGTATTGATATGGGCAGCACCTTCTCAGTCACCCAAACAGCCGAAGATTTTGGCAGTTTAACCCAGCGCATCCAACAATTGACCTTGCCCTCCGGCACCAATACCACACCGAGCAACAGCCAAGTGGACGACATTGAAACCCTCATCAATCGGAGCTTGAACCCCCTGCAAAAAGGCGGGCGGGTAGATTATGAAGTCGAAGCCCTGATCGCCCGCTTTGATGGTGCGCCCTTCTCGGGTTTACAAATTGCCGATCGCCCCGTCACTTTAGGTTTATCCTTGGGGTTAGAAGGCCGGGGATTTTTTAGTACCCAATTTTCATCCTCCTTCAGCAGTGGCGTCAAAGGTCTGAGCAGCACCCTGCCCGACCTACTTGGGAGCAGCAGTGAAATTTCCATTGGCCGCCTCAGTACCCGTGCCAACGAAGTGATTCGCAGTGCCAATGGGCTGACCAGCAATATCCAAACCCTGACTCAGACCGGGGCTCGCATTATGCAAAACCCACAAAATGCTTCCCCCCAAGATATTCAACAGGTCAGCAATCAAGTCAGTGGGATTATCCAAGGCGTGGATGCTCTGACCACTCCAGCCCGCGAATTGACGGCCAGCGCCAGCCAAACCACCAAAACTGCAAGCGATATTTTTAAAGCCTTAAAAGAGGCCACTTCCGGGGGCGTCAATAGCGAAGCCACCCTCGATTTACACGGTACATTGGGTCTATCCGCGGGTTATCCTGTGATTGAAAATGAAAACTTCCGCCTGTCTTTGGGAACCAATCTGAAACTCTTTGTCCTTCCCACAAGCATCCCGCTTAATGACCTCGGCATTCAAAGCACAGGTTCAGGCTCTGTGCTGGGCAATATTCGCCTCAATCGCATCAGTGGGCTCAATAGCCTGGATCAGGCGCAGAGCACCCTCACCCAAATGGATGAAGCCATTGGCGAAATCAATAGCTTGGTGGATCAGGCAAATGAAGTCAAAGACAGCCTGCAACGCGCTCAACAAACTGTCACCACTGACAATCTGGGACAATTGGCAACCCAAGCTACCGCCCTACTGCAGCAGGTGGATGAAACCAATAACCAACTGACGCGCACCAATACTGAAGTCAATCAGGCTTTACAAGGGGTAAATGGCCTTCAGCAAACCCTTTTACAAGATTTACGCAGCGTTCGTCTTGAAGGGCAAATGACCACTCCCGGTGGAGCTGGCTTTGGTCTTGACTTAGGAGCGGAAGCAGTGATTATGAAGAACCTGCGTCTCGGGCTCTTGTTACAAAACCCCGTTGTCCTTTGGCAGGGGACAGAAAAACCTTTTGAAGTGGACATCAATGGAAAACTGACCATTCATGATGACCAAGCCAAAAGCGTCAATTACACAGCAGGCACGCCTTTCAGTGTCTTGTTGAGTGGACAATATGGTTTTGATGAACTGTTGCCCGAATTTCCCGGCCTGACGGTCAATGGCCTGTTTGAGTTTGTCGCCAATGGACGTACTCCCGGACTGAGCATCAGCGCCCAAAAACAGTTTGGGCCTGGTTATGTAGGCTTGGGGGGACGCTTGGGCGGCATTACCTCAAGTATCTTCTTACAGGCTGGTTTACGCACCACTGGCATGTTTGGCCTTGATTTCTTATTGGGCATTGCCCCCGGAGGGACAGGTATTCCTGCTCAAGGCTTAAGCACCCTGAGTACCGGTGGTCTCAACTTTTATCTGTTGTTCTAAATGCGTACCGTTCATTTTGGGGCCTGCGCTGATTTCAGCCGGTGCCCCAAACTTTACCAACTTGCACACTTAGAGCGTTGGGGACAACTTCAGACCGGACGAGCAATAGAGCGCGGAAGTGCTTTGCATAGAGCCCTCGACAAACTGGCACAAGGGCTACCGCTAAGCCAAGCAGAAGAAGCATTGCTAACACCGATCTACAACTTCTATCAGACGCTTGTAGCCGCCTATGCAGGCTTACCCGTTTACAGTGAATGGGCTTTTACCATCCCGTTGTCGCTCCCCCGTGAACGGGTTATAGTTACAGGGCGGATTGACCGCTGGTACCAGAACAACGATCGCCTGATTGTGCTCGATTGGAAAAGTGGTGCTCCCCCCCGTCAACCTCAAACCCACCTGCTGCAAATGCGGTTTTATGCCTGGGCGCTGTGGCAATACCATCGGGGACGCCAACCTATTCAAGCCATTGAGGCCCAGTGGGTATATCTTGATCATGGACACATTGAGCGTGTCCACTTTGAAGCCCACGAACTGGAGGGAGCCACCTCAGACTGGCAAGACCTGATCAGTCAAATGGATCCCAATACCCACCAATTTGTACCCCAGCCACAAACCTTTGCCGGGGTCCCTTGGTGCCAACAATGTCATTTTCAACAACTTTGCCCTGAAGGGAAACAATACCATGGACGTCATGAAGAATCTGATGTCGCTCTGCAAGCGGCGGGGCCTGATCTTCCAAGGCTCTGAAATTTACGGCGGGCTGGCCAATACCTGGGACTATGGCCCGGTCGGTGTCGAACTCAAAAACAATATCAAGCGCTACTGGTGGAAAACTTTTGTCCAGGACCGGGAAGACATTTACGGCCTCGATTCAGCCATTCTGCTCAATCGCCGTGTCTGGGAAGCCTCTGGCCATGTGGGCAACTTCAACGATTACCTGATGGACTGCCGGCAGTGCAAATCGCGGTTTCGCTCCGATAAGCTGATTGAGGAGTTTCAATTTGCCCGCGGTGAAGAAGCCAATGCAGGCGGCTGGACCAAAGAGATGATGGAGAACTACATCAGCGAACATAAAATTCCCTGCCCAGAGTGTGGCGGCCATGACTTTACCGAAATGCGCCAGTTTAACCTGATGTTTGAAACCAACCAAGGGGTAGTGGCCGATTCCAGTACCGCGATTTTCCTGCGCCCGGAAACAGCCCAAGGCATTTTTATTAACTTTAAAAACGTCATGAACACCATGCGTCCAAGCCTGCCTTTTGGGGTCGGCCAAATTGGGAAATCTTTCCGCAATGAAATCACGCCCGGTAACTTCATTTTCCGCACCCGCGAATTTGAACAGATGGAAATGGAATATTTCTGTCACCCGGATGAATCGCTGAAACATTACCAAGACTGGTGTACCTTCTGTATGGACTGGCTCGCCAGCTTGGGCATGAAGGCCGACCATCTGCGCTTGCGTGAACATGCCACCGATGAGCTATCCCACTACTCCAAAGCCACCTCTGACATTGAATACCTCTTCCCCTTTGGTTGGGGCGAGCTGTGGGGTGTGGCTCATCGCGGCGACTTCGACCTGACCCAGCACCAAACCCACTCGGGCGAAGATATGCAGTACCACAACCCTCAAACCGGAGAGAAATTCTTGCCCCATGTGGTCGAACCTGCCCTGGGCGCTGATCGTCTGGTTTTGGCGATCCTGTGTGATGCCTATGCCGAAGAAGAGGTCAATGGCGAAACCCGTACCGTACTGCGCCTGAGCCCCAAAATTGCGCCCATCCAAGTTGCCATTTTGCCGCTTTCGAAAAAGCTCAATGACAAGGCCCATGAAGTGTATCAAAGCCTGCGCAAGCAATTTGTCTGCGACTTTGATGTCACCCAAAGTATTGGCAAGCGCTACCGCCGCCAAGATGAGATTGGTACCCCCTTGTGTGTCACCGTCGACTTTGACACCCTCGAAGATCAGGCGGTCACCATCCGTGAGCGTGACAGCATGGTACAAACGCGTGTGCCGCTGGATCAGCTCAAGGCCGCTCTGCACGACAAACTGGGCCTAGATACTTAAACCCAGTGTTAACAAGGCCCCCGCTAAATAGTGGGGGCTTTTTGATGCGGTTGAGACCATACCGCCAAAGCCGTTTTGACCTGCATTTCGGCTAAAGCAAGCAGCTCTTCTTTCTGCTCTAGGGAATAGGTGTGGGTATCAATCGGTGGCAAGAGCTGTACGTGAATGGGGCCTGGATTCAAGCGGGTGGTTTTGGGAGGCTGGGCCTGATAACTGCCGTCAATGGCAAAGGGGATCAGCGGAAGGCCCGTTTCTAGGGCAAAGACAAAAGCCCCTTTTTTAAAGGGTTGCATCTGGCCATCGCGGGTACGGGTACCCTCCGGGAAAAAGACCACATAGGTCTGATCCTGATACAAACGCTCCTTGGCACGGTTAATACTGGCAACCGCCTTGTCCCGATTGGAACGATCAACCGCCACATGGCCCATCAAATGTAATACTTGGCCAAAAATGGGGACCCGAAACAGCTCTTTTTTGGCCACAAACACCGGGGGACGCGGCAATAACACAATCAAAGCCAAGATATCCATCAGGCCTTGGTGGTTCCCGACCAGAATCGCAGGCGCCGGGGGCAAATCCTCAAGACCTTTGATATCAACTGGCACACCGGCTGCTTTTAAAATCCACCGCGACCACAAAATACAGCCTGCATCCAACCAGGGACGCGGCAGGCGCAACAGCGCACCAAATAAAACAGCCGGCCCAATCGTTAAGGTCAAAATCAGGACAATACAAGCACAAAAAAGAAAACGGAAATTCATTCCGTTTTCCCGATTACGAGAATGGTCCTTTGTGAGCATTTGCTCACCCGACTGTTACTAACCTCGGGCGACCACGCCATGCTCCGTGACGGGAGCTTGGCCAGAACGCAAAGAAATATGGCTCGGAGTCAGAATAAAGATTCCTTCACCAATGCGTTCTTGGGCACCATCGAGGGCAAAAGCAGACCCGGAGACGAAGTCAACAAAGCGCTGTGACTCTTCTTCTTCCATGGTCGAAACATTGACCACCACTGCACAGCGGTTTTTGAGGTAACGCACCGCCAGCATGGTGTCACTAAATGACTTGGGGTGCATGACCACCACTTCATGGCTGTAGTCAGTGCCCGGTCTCAAGGAGACAATATTGCCGCCATTTTCACCGCGTACGGGAACTTCCAGCGTCTGCATTCCGCTTTCAACTGGGATATCATCTTCATGGACAGAAAAAAGCTCTTTGAGTTTGTCCCACATGCGGGTATACCTTTAGGTCGTTATAATCATCAGTATCGTAGCAGGGAGCAGGAAGCCAATGATGTGATACAGGCTACTAGCACCCCTCACCCCCCGCGAAGATATTGCCAGAAGAAGGATGAGAATAGTTTAATGAAGGTGTAACGTACCAGCCCGTAAGTCTTTTATACAAGGAGGGATTTTATGCGCAACGAACGATATGCTCCCACATACGCCAGCACTTGGTCCACAGGCATGAGTCAACGAACCTTTGATACCAAAGTTTTGCCCCTCTTTGGCGTCGGGCTGCTCCTGACAGGTGCAGCCGCTTATCTGGGTAAAGATCTTCCCCGAGGCATTCTGATTGCCGCTATGATTGGCGAAATTGCCTTGGTCTTTACAGCCGGAATGTGGCAACGGAACGAAAATCGCAGCCTGAATATGGGGCTTTTCTTTTTGCTCACAGCCTTAGGCGGACTGGCTATGGTGCCGATTCTGAGCTGGGCCAATCTGGTCGGAGGGCCCATGCTGATCTTCCAGGCTTTAGGCGTCACTGGCATTACCTTTGGTGGCTTGATGGCCTATAGTTTGACAACCAAACGCGACTTCAGTGGCATGGGCGGTTTTTTAATGGCTGCCATCCTCGGCTTGATTGTCGCTTCGATTGTGAATATATTTGTGGGCGGGACCACCTTTTCCCTGATTATTTCTGTAGCGGGTGTGATGATTTTCTCAGGATTTGTCCTGTACGACATGTCGATGATAAAAAAAGCCTACAGCGACTCAGATTACATCATGGCCAGCATCGCCCTGTATCTGAACTTCATCGGTCTGTTCCAAAACATTCTCCGCATTATGGGAATCATGGGCAGCAGGGACGACTAGTCCTCAGAGAACCCCTCCTCCGGGAGGGGTTTTTTAGGGCTCAAAATCGTCCATAGTCCTGTGTTATAATCGCACTGCGGCCCATTCTATAAAGACGGAAGCTCACTTTATGCCCACACCCTCACACCCCTTGGCCCACGATTTAATTGCCAGCATTTCCCGCTCTGTGATCGGCAAACCGGACATTGTCAAACTGGTCGTCACCGCCCTGATTGCAGGGGGACACGTGCTGCTTGAGGATATTCCCGGCACCGGGAAAACCCTCCTTGCCAAATCTCTGGCCCAATCTTTTCAGGGCACCTTTCGCCGCATTCAGTTCACATCCGACCTCATGCCCTCTGATATCACCGGCAGCTCGATTTTTAACCTCAAAGACAGTCAGTTTGAGTTTATCCCCGGACCCATTTTTGCCCATATTGTTTTGGCTGATGAAATCAACCGCGCCACTCCGCGCAGCCAGTCGAGCTTATTAGAAGTTATGGAAGAAAAACAAGTGACTGTAGACGGAGTGACCCACACCATGGAGCGCCCCTTCTTTGTCATTGCCACCCAAAACCCGATTGAGTCCTACGGCACGTTTCCCTTACCCGAGTCGCAGTTAGATCGCTTTATGATCTCGCTTTCGATGGGATACCCCACCCTGGCCCAAGAGCAGCAAATTTTGCAACTGCACCAGAAAAACACCCAGAAGACCCAGCAAACTTCGCTGCATCATCAGTTAGAAGCGCTGATTCATCCCGAAGAAGTTCAGCAACTGAGCCAGGCAGCCAGCCAAATCGAAGTCAGCGACGAAATGGAGCTGCTGTTATTAGCCATTGTGGGCGCCACCCGCAATGATTCACGCATTGCGCTAGGGGGCAGCACCCGCGCTGCTGTCGCATTTTTGCGCATGGCCCAGGCGCTGGCCTATATTGAAGGACGTAGCTTTATTGTGCCTGACGACCTCAAATTATTGGCCCCGTATGTCCTGTCTCACCGCCTGGGTTTAAAACAACCTGCCAGCCGTGCGGACAAACTGGCCTTGATGAACGAGCTCACCCGCAAAGTTCTGGATGAACACCTCAAAAAACGCTAACGCCCAGGAATGATCCTGGGCGCAAGGCGGGCGAGAAGAAGGTTATTCTTCGTCGCTCTTTTTGGCGGCAGCAGCAGCGTAACGCTTGTTAAAGCGATCGACGCGGCCTTCGGTGTCCATCATCTTTTGAGTTCCGGTGAAGAAGGGATGCGAAGCACTGGAAATTTCTACTTTGACCAGCGGATATTCGTTGCCGTCTTCCCAAGTGATCGTATCGTTGGTTTCAACCGCCGAGAGGTTCAAAATGGTGAAGTCACTCGAGATATCCTTGAAAACGACCGGCCGGACGTTGGGATGAATGTCTTTTTTCATGATTCGAGGTTTCCTGGAAACTTTGGTTGTGTTTACACATTTCTCAGTATAACACATCTAAAGATCAAAATAAGAGCATGTTAAAGTTGGATTTTTCCGGCCGGGTCTAAACGTTTTAACACCCCTTGAAAATCAGCTGGAAGCGGGGCTTCAAAACGCATGATGTGCCCGCTGACCGGATGCTCCAACACCAATTTCCAGGCATGTAAGAGCGGACGCTCAACCCGAAAGGGGTGCTGGCGACGGGAACCATACACAGGGTCCCCCACCAGCGGGCGCTGAATGTGCTTGAGGTGCACGCGGATTTGATGGGTGCGGCCCGTATCGAGCTTGAGTTCAAGCAGGGTATAAACGCCCAAATGGGCCTTGACCTGCCACAGGGTACGGGCATAACGTCCATCCGCAACCACAGCCATGCGTTGCCGCTCGACCGGATGACGGCCAATCGGAGCTTCAATGACCCCTTGCTCATCAACAAAGCCCTGTTCCGCCAAAGCGAGATAATACCGGTGCATCTGGCGGGTTTGTAATTGCTGAGACAGGGAGACATGGGCCTGATCATGTTTGGCAATCGCCAAAAGCCCAGAGGTATCTTTATCAAGGCGATGGACAATGCCCGGACGTTCTACCCCTCCAATCCCGGAAAGATCTTGGCAATGGTGCAAAAGTGCATGCACCAGCGTCCCCTCTTGGTGACCCGCGCCTGGATGCACCACCAAACCCACGGGCTTATTGATAATCAGAATATCCCCATCTTCATAAACAATGTCCAGCGGAATATCACTGGGGGCCAAAGGGCTGGCCACCAATTCGGGGATTTGCCAGGTCACCTGATCGCCGGTGCGCAGTTTCTGGCCAGCTTTGGAAGGCACATGACCATTGACCAGCACATAGCCCTGCTCAATCAGCTTTTGCAGGCGGGCCCGTGAAAGGGTTGGGCCATGGGCTGCCAAAAAGTGATCGAGGCGTTCTCCATGGGCCGAGGTATCCACTTCGATCATGGCAGTGCAGTGCGCTCTTGTTGTAATACTTGTTGGGCAGCGGTATAACCCAGTGCCATATATTCCCGCAACAGGCGCATGCGATCACTGCGGTACATGCCCGCAAAGGGGTCTCCCTCCATATTGACGGGCGGCTCAATGATGACGATGCGCACCGTGCGCCGCCGCTCAAAGTCGGCAATGTCTTTAAATCCGCCAATTTTGAGTAGGTTGTGGTTAAAGGCATCTGCGACAATCTGTCCCTGTTCATCGCGGTGCAACATCGGGCCCACCAGCTCAATTTTTTCGTTGATTTGGTGGATTTTGCGGAAGTCATTCACCAGATCTTTATTGAGGATAATTTTATAAATCTGATCAATGATGGTCAGCATATTGTCAATGCGCCCCGAGTCTGGCTGGGTGACAGGCATGGTTGAAACCAAATAGATCGTTCGGACCTCCGGGTCGAGCTTAATCGCCCGCCCAAAAGGGGCATTTTTGGTTAACCCCCCATCAATGTACAGATCCGTTTTGCCACCCCGCTGTATTGCCACGGGTGGAAACACGCCGGGAAAGCTACCGGAAGCCTGCACCACCGTACACATATTGCGAAACAGAGTATCAAGCTGTTCACGACCCAAACCGGGATGAATATAAAAAGAGAGGTAGCTGCCGTACCCCACCAAGGGCTGATCGGCATAGGTTTCAATGGTGCCGGTCAAGCTGGTCAAGGAAGCAGAAAAATGAATGCTACGCTTCACTTGTTCAGGGGCCGTCAAGGCCTTTTCAATTTGTTCACGGTAGTGGCGTTCACTCAAAATGGAGGTGAACTTGAGTTCGAGAAACTCGCGCACTCGGTGTAAATTACCCGGATGTAAAGACCCCAACAAACGGCGCAACATAAATAAGTTCGGGCGAATGTCCCCGACTAGGCTGCGCAAGCTGTGATCATGGATTTCACCCCGCGACCACAGCTTTTGAAAGCTGGCCTGATACAGCCACATATTGCCCAGCACATGCTCGACTTTTTCAGGCGTAAACTGATCTTCAGCAATCAGCTTGGCCGCAAACGAGCCATTCAAGGCCCCCGCTGAAGTACCCACAATCACCGAAGGAATGCAGCGTGCTTCAGCAAAGGCCTTGAGCACCCCGGCATGAAAAGCGCCTTTGGCAACGCCGCCGGTCAGCGCCAATGCGCAGGGTGCAGCCATTAGGGGGTTTCAATCCAGTTCAGCATTTTTGTCGCTTCAGCAAAATCCGGGCGACGCTCCAAGGCATCTTTCAGGTTTGCCACGACTTCAGCCACATCTTCTTCATGCAGACATTTATTCAGGGCTTGCTGAAACTCTTTGCGCACGCCTGCTTGACCATTCACTAACATGGCCAGAACCAGGTTGAAATGGGCCTGGAAGTTATGACGGTCAAGACGTACCGCCTGAATGGCATAAGCCAAAGCCTTGGTAGCATCATCCCCTTCTTGGCGCAGCAATAACAGCCAAGCGAGGCAGGTATGCCCGGAGCTTTCGCGCGGAGAGATCAATAAACCCTGCTCAAATAATTCAATCACCTCATTCAGAGGGGCCTTTTGTTCGTACAGTTCCAGCCCCTGTTCGAAGGGGTGTTTGGTACTGCTATCAGCAGCTTCTGGAGCCAAGGTTTCTAATGAATCACTCATGGTATCCTCTTTTTAAATGTATTAATGTTGCGACGCCAGCATAGCGTCACGGGTGCGGGAAATGAGTTCGCCGCTCAGGGCCTGATAAGCCAAACCAATGGCATTGGCAATCGCCTCACGCTGGGCACGACCATGGGTCACCACCACCGTGCCATCCACGCCCAAAACCAGGGAACCCCCATGTTCGGCATAATCAAAACGCGACCGCAGGGTGGATGCTTCAGGGATGTCCCCCAAGGCACTAAAAAATAGTTCACCAATGCCTTCAGCCATTTTCAGTAATAAATTGCCGGTCAAACCGTCACAAACCATGACATCTGCATGACCACGTGGGAGATCCCAGCCTTCCAAGTTACCTACAAAATTCAGCGGTGCAGCGGCTAAAAGTTGATAAATATCCTGCATGATACCGCCACCTTTGAGGGATTCTTCACCCACATTCAGGAGGCCAACACGCGGTTGGGGTAAATCAAGGGCGACTCGGGCAAAGGCCTCACCCAACCGGGCAAATTGCAACATATGCACAGGTTGAGCACCAACATTGGCCCCCACATCTAACAGCACCACCTGGCGATCAATAGCCGGGAACAGCACCGCCAAAGCAGGCCGAGACACCTCTTGAAAGCGACCTAAAATCAAAGCGGCCCCGACCACCGCTGCCCCACTGTTCCCAGCGGTGACAAAGGCATGAGCTACGCCCTGCTCAACAGCGCGCAGACCTTTGACCATTGACGCCTCTGGCTTAGTACGCACCGATTGTACGGGGGCTTCCCCCATGTGAATGACATCTGTGGCGGGCAAGATCTGAATACGTTCAAGCCATGGCTGCAATTCAGGGGTGTCTGCAAGGGCTGGTGGCCCCACCAACAAAATATCCAGATTGGAATGGGACTGAATAGCACGAATTGCCCCGGCGATAGTTTCGACCGGGGCAAAGTCGCCACCCATGGCGTCGAGGGCAATGACGCGGGGGTTCACAAACGATCTTTAGAGATTAGTTGCTGCTGGCAGCAGCAAAGACTTCGCGGCCCTTGTAGTGCCCGCAGCTGGTGCAAACCATGTGGCTAGGCTTCTTCTCGTTACACTGCTCGCAGGTAACCAGGGTGGGCAGCTCGGCTTTCCAATGCTGGCGGCGGCTGTTCCGCTTAGAGCGGGAGGTCTTTTTCTTTGGTTGCGGCATAACTTTATGTGCGGCGATCCTAATAGGATCACCATCCTCCTTATCAGATACGTGTTAATTTCCGTTATTGTCACTCGGTGGCGCTGATTCCCAGGAGCTTGCCACTTGACGCAAGACTTCCCAGCGCGGGTCCACAGCGGGGGTTGAGGCTGTTTTTTCGTAACGCGTGAGTTCTTCATTATAGCAGTTATCGGGGCGCAAACGACGGACAGGAAGATTGATAATGATGTATTGACGCACCAGATCGAGAATATCCAGCTTTTCGAGATATCTCACCTGCTCATGAATTTCTTCACCCACCAACTCCATCTCCGAGGCAAAGTCCTGATGGTGCATCAAGACTTCAATGGCTTCCTCAAAGGTAAAAGCCACATTTTCATCATAGGGCTCAAGGGTGCGATCACAAATCAGCTTCACAGAAGCCTCTAATTCGGCCTTGCACAACAAATAACCGCGTTGCAGTTCGAGTTGTACGTACCCTTTGACCCAGTGGACGGTCAAGTCGTCATCTTGCCATGTCCGATCATCCAGCTCAATCTCGTATTTAGCCTTGCGATCAGGCATAGCTGCGAGTTGTTCTGGGGATACATGAAAGTATTTATGACGACTGGACATAGTAGAAACTGTCTGCTTTAATGACAATAATTAAAATCAACCACTAGCCCCAATTTAGCATTCTCAGGCTTGAAACACAAGGGTATTTTAACCCTGTTTAAATAATTACTTAAAGGTCATTGGGATGGCTCACTGGTCCGCTTGGTTCCTGCACCTGCGCCTTCCAATCTCTTTGGTACTGGCTCCCATCTTCTTGTGGGGCTATCTTCTCAGTGGCCAACCGCTCAGCGCCCAAGCCGGATGGGCCTTCCTTGCCGTTCACCTGTTTTTATACGGGGGCTCGAATGCTTATAACTCTTATTATGACCGGGATGAAGGGCCCATTGGTGGTCTGGCTAATCCCCCTCCTGTAGATCCCTATTTAGGCGTTTTTGGCTTGAGCATGAAAGCTTGTGGAGCCCTGATTACCCTAATGCTCAATCTGCCTTTGGTCGTGTGTTACAGCATTTTTGCCCTCATGTCGGTGGCTTATTCGCGCTCTTGGCCGCGGTGGAAAGCCTATCCATGGGGAAGTTTGGCCACAGTGGCCCTGGGGCAGGGAGGATTGGCCTTTTTAATGGGATGGTGGGCCTCAGGCCCCATCCCCCTCACACATACCGGAGTGCTCGGCATGTGGGCCACGGTGTTTCTGAGTGCGGGTACATATCCCCTCACTCAGCTTTATCAAGTTTCTGCTGACCAAGCCCGGGGCGACCAAACTTTTGCAGCCCGTTATGGTTCCGATGGGGTTTTTATCTTAGCGCGCTTAGGTCAATGCCTAGGTGGAGCCTGCTTAGTAGCGGTCTTATACCAACAACAGCGGTGGATCGACATGGGCGTATTTAGCCTGATTATCATGGGAGCGGCTTGGCTCTTGTATGATTGGCAGTGCCATTACCAGCCGCAAGACACACAAGCGAACTATCGCCGGGTCATGCATATGAACCTGTTAAACGGCGGAACCTTCAGCGCTTATATCTTGCTGCGTTTATGGTTACCAGCCCTATAAAAAAGGAGTCGCATCTGCGACTCCCTTCGATCTAGAGAATTAACGTTTATACCTGAATTTCAATCCGGCGCGGCTTGACCTCTTCACGCTTGGCAATGCGCAGTTCAAGCAGGCCATTTTCGAGTTTCGCCTCAATGCGAGAGCGATCCATTTCATCATTGAGGGTGAAGGCCCGGTAATAATTGGCAAATCGGCTTTGACGGAATAGCGGCTCACCTTCCGCCACAAAGCGATTGCGCGCTTTAAGTAACAGGTGGTTGTGCTCATTGATTTCAATTTGCACGTCTCCCGTCTGCACACCGGGTAAATCAACCAAGAAGATAAAAGCATCATCGGTGTAGTGAATGTCTACATCGGGGCGAATGGCGTTGTCGATATGAATGAGCTGTTCAGCAGCTTGGGTCACTTCGGTATCTTTTACTTTGAGTTCAGTTGTCATTTTAAAAATTCCTCGCTTGGCTTTAGTTCACAGCAATCTGACGGGGGCGAGCAGCATCGCTCTTGGGGAGGGTGACGGTTAAAATCCCGTTGTGCAAACGGGCCGTAATCGCATCCGGGTTGACATCTACCGGAATACGGATATGTTTTTCAAAGTTCCCCAGCGCCCGCTCTTGGCGTAGAACAAGATCTTTCTCGCCGTATTTTGCTTCGGGGCGTTGGCCTTTGAGGGTTAAAACGCCTTGCGTAAAGGTCATTTCCACATCTTCCCGTTTCAGGCCTGGCAGTTCAGCCACTACGGTCACCTGTTCAGGAGCGTGATAAAGGTTAATCGGCGGAAAAGCCGGGGAACCACTGAAGAAGTGTTGATGCGTCCGGTGTAGGAGCTGATCCATTTCGCGGCGCATTGAATCCATTTCTTCGAGAGTGTGTGAAAGGGTAAATAGCATAGTGGTAAGGCTCCTTATAGTTGGGCTTTAGGTTGTTTTAGCACTCTCATTTTTAGACTGCTAACAAATTTATATTTGCATACCCATTTTGGATCTGTCAAGCACTTTTTTGCATTCGACCTTGACCGTCCATTGACGCGCTCCCCTTTCGCTCATTACTGTGAGGATATGAATGCTTCTTTGGACACGCCGGATTGGTTCCGCTGGCAACTGGATCTTCCCCTGGTACTGATGGTTGCTGTGTGTGCCCTTCTCTATAGCTGGTTTTTATTTTGGCAGTATCAATACAGCCCCTATCGCCAAAGGCTCCACCTTTGGCGTCCGATTCTTTTTTTATCTGGGTTGATTGGGTTGATCTGCCTGTATTGTGGCCCGTTGCAAGCCATGGGGAACCCCTATCTGTTTTCGGCCCGCATGTTGCAGCACATTCTGCTGATCTATGCCATTCCCTGTCTGTTATTGGCAGGTATCCCCGAATGGAGTCTTTTGGCCAGTTACGACCGCTATCCCGTGTTTTACCAATATCTCAAAGGGTTGTCCCAGCCGCTCAGTGCTTGCCTGCTCTTTAACGGCGTTTTTAGCGCTTGGCATCTGCCCATGCTCTATGAACTGAGCCTGAAGCACCCGGCTTTTCATTATCTGCAAATCATCACCCTGCTGGCCACAGCCCTGTTGATGTGGTTGCCCCTGATCAACCCCCTCAGGAGCTTGCAGTCTCCGCTGCCACGGCAGATTTTTTATGTGGTTCAGCNNAATTGCCCAAGTGCCGCTGTTTGCCATACTGACCCTCTCTGGCTACGCGCTGTATCCCACCCACGCCCTGTCCCCCCGTGTCCTGTTGAGCGCAGCCTATGGTGATCAACAAATTGGGGGCTGGATGCTCAAGATACTGTCCACGTTCATTTTTTCTGCCATTTTTATCGAGTTACTGCTCCGCTGGCACCGCAATGAACGCCTTCGCGACCAGATTGAAAACGCCACCGCCTACGAAAATCACCGGCTGGCCCAGCAAAGCCCCCAGCGTTTTGGTTAACGGTAACGCAAGTGGGCCAAGGGCGGACGCCCCTGACGCAAATCATCCTGGGAAAAATAGAGGTGGGCCTCATGGCCATCAGGCAACCACAGGTATGAACTCTGCACCATCCACAGAAGTCGAGCCAATGGTCTTTGACTTTGAACCTGAGGACGAATGGCCGGTTGTTCCCCGGTAAAAAGGCGAATGCGATCTCCAGGGTGCATGGGAATAGGCTGATTTGAACGAATCTCGGCCTGACGCAGACAAATCGCTGAGCGCGGCCCTTGGCGTTTGATACAGGCCAAAATACGCCCTTGTAAATTGAGCACATAATGGCCCGCGTTTTCTAAGTCAATCCACTCTTCATTGAGTTCTTGGTTAATCCGAAAACGCCCCGTCTGTATGCGTTGGGACGTCAGTGGATCACGGTGCAAGTGGGCTATTCGCAAAGCTACATCGGTCATTTTAACAGGCGCCGAAAGGCCTCCTCAGTTTTGAGGATGTCCAAATCAGGGTCTGCCGCAGCCGCCGTCTTCAGGGTTTGGTCAAGGGAAATGGCGTTGCGCAAATACCGCAAGGCTGGGCCCGGCTGTTTATTCAGCGCATAAGCACAGGCCAGATTATAATAAGCGGTGGCATAATCGGGACGCATGCGCAGGAGCAGTTCAAAATGCCGCACAGCCTCAGGAATTTGCCGGGCCTTGAGATAAACATTGCCCATATTATTGCGCGTATCTAAGTCTTTGGGATTGATCAAAATGGCCCGCTCATAAGCTTCAAAAGCAGCAGCATAACGCCCTTGTTCCGAAAAAATATTGCCCAGATAAAAATGAGCCGCCGCATCATAGGGGGCAAGGCTCAAAACCTGAAGATAATAACGTTCAGCAAGCGGGTAGTTCTGTTCTTGGAGATAGGTGTCGGCCATTAAGCTCAACAGGCCCACTTTTTCTGAGGTCTGGCCCAATAACTGCTGGAGCTGTTCCCGTGCTTGGGCATATTGTCCCTGGACCCGATAAGCCATCGCCAGGGCATAACGAACACGGGTTTGATCCGGCTTTTGCTTCAGGGCCTGTTGGAGTTTATCAATGGCAGTTGCCTGTTTCCCCGTCCTCAAATCGAGCATACCTGACCAATAAAGCGCGTCCCAGGCCAGAGCAGGCACTTTTGCACCCTGTTTGAGCAGGGCAGCCAAAGCCTCCAGATCTTCTGTTTCCCAATAAAAAGACAATAATCCGCCAAACAGGGCCGGGGCCTGCGGCTGAAGCTGATAGGCTTTTTCATAAGCCTGTCGCGCTTGGGGGATCTGCTGCAATTGAGCATGAGATTCGGCCACTAAAAACCATAACCATGGGCTATTGGAAGCCTGTTTTAGACGCTGTTGACTCTCTTTTAACAACCATTCCCAGGGGGGCGTTTCCTGTTCCGCCAAACGGTTGACCAATTCAATGAAAAATTTTTCTTCATTGGGGAAACGGCTCAGACCATCCAGATAGATCTGCAATACCTGTTCAGGATCCTGCAAAGCCAAGGTCTCCAATTTACGGTACAGACGCAACTGCTGCGGATTGTGCTGACGCGCCAAGTGGTAAAACACCCCTGCAGGCTGAGGTTCGCGCATCCAGGCATAAAAGTTGCCAATCGCTTCGGGAATGATGGGGCTGGCAGCAGCATGGGTCGCCAAATCGTTAAACACCTGCCGGGCCTGGGTACCCTGCCTTTGGTAAAAGTAGAGTTGTCCCTGCTGATAGCGGTAATAAAGATTGTCCGGGTCCAGCTTACGAGCCACCTGTAAAGCCTGAGCGGCCAGTTGCAGTTCAGGCTCGCTCGGCTCAGCTGCTTCAAAAATGGCTTCTGCCAAAATGGCTTGGGCCAAAGCCAAGCGAGGAAAATCACGGGCTATCTGTTCCGCTTGAGTACGCTGAATATGCCATACATTGAGATAACGGTGCGGAGCAGCTTCGCCAATCAATGCGCGCGTCAAACGCAAATAAGGCCACTTGCCAGAGGCCGGCGTACCCACCGTTTTTAAAGCCTGGGCATAATCATGTTGTAATAACTGATAAGCCCCCATCAGGGCGCGCTGGGTTTCCCCTTGGGCATGTTTCTGAGCCAAGCTGGGCAATGTTTTGAGCCCTGCGGAAATCGGCTCCTCCTGAGGTTCAAAATTGTCTTTGGTCCAGAGGTACATCTGCAATAAATGGCTAACCAGCTGATCTTGTTGGCGAAATTGTTGTGGGGATTTGGCCCAATGCGTGAGCAATGTTTGGGTTTCGCGTGCAAGGGAGTGGTAAGTTTGCGGCGCTGCTTGGGCAGGTAATAGCCAAAAACACCACACAGCCAAAACAATAAGCGGGCGCAGATGGAGAGCCGAGAAAGAAGAGGAGGGTTTATACATATAATCTTAACAAGTATCATCACACATCCCTGAGCGACTTTCAAGCCGCTGAATCCCGGCGACTGAAAGCAACGCGTATGGTATTATCAAGGTGAAATCATCTCGCGGAGATAGCTCTACCCTATGACAGAAACCACCAAGGAACTCAAGCGCCTGCAAGAAATCATGGCTGTTTTGATCCAATACGGCTTTCGGGAGGTGGTCGATCAGGGCATTACCCGCAAATGGATTCCCAGCCCCAAAACCTGGCGCAAGACCTATGATGAAGCCGTCCAGCAGTCGCGGCGCACAGGCATGTTGTCCACTCCCCACAAATTGCGCAATGTCCTTGAAAAATTGGGCGGAATTTTTGCCAAGTTTGGCCAAGTGCTCAGCACCCGTCGCGATATTTTACCCCCAGAGTACATAGACGCTTTGGCTTCTTTGCGCTCAAATATGCCCGCCTGCACCTACGAAGAAATTTTAGAAGTTTTCACCAGCGAGCTGGGCCAGCCCCCGGAAGAGCTGTTTGAATATTTTTCACCGGAGCCTGTGGCTGCAGCGTCTTTGGCTCAAGTGCACAAGGCTCGGCTGATGGATGGAACATGGGTGGCAGTCAAAATTCAGCGCCCCAATGTCCATGACAACGTGGCGATCGATTTAAAATGGCTGGAACGCTTGGGTGAGCTGGTGATCAAATTGTTTCCAGCCTTACAACCCTTCCGTGTTTTAGAGACCATTCACGAGTTCAAAGAGTGGAGCCTCAAAGAACTCAACTTCTTTATTGAAGGACGCCACATTGAATGTTTTCATGACAACTTTGACCGTCTCAGTTCGGTCGTCCTGCCCAAGGTCTACTGGCGTTATACCAGTCAAAAGGTTTTGACCATGGACTTTATGGAAGGCATTACCGTCGATCGTATTGGCGCTCTCGCCGCTGAGGGGCATAATCTGCACAAGATTGCCAGTGACGTCTATTATATGCTGCTCAAACAAACCCTGATTGATGGTTTTTTCCATGGGGATCTGCATCCTGGCAATATGCTCATTTCCGCTGAAGGTAAATTGATGCTGCTCGATTTTGGGCTGGTGGGAGAATTAAAAGTCGACTTCCGCATGGCCTATTTTGAGTACTGGACAAATTTGGCTCTGGGCAATTTTGAAACCGCAGTCAACGCCTTACTCAGAGGCGCAGACACCTCTGCCTGTCCTGATCTGGATGCTTTTAAGCGTGAATACATCGACTTCTGCAAAAGTATCCAAGGATCATCGATTTCTGAGTACAGCTTTGGCAGTACGCTCAATTACATTACCACTCTCAGCTCCCGTTATCGCATTTATTTCTCAACGGCCTTCATCTTGCTGATTCGCGCCATGCTCACCGCCGAAGGTATTATTATGGGCCTCAACCCCGACTTTCAATTTGTGGATGAAGCCTATCCCTTCTTCCGCAAATATTACAAAGAGATTTCTGGTAAACCACGTTCTAATACCGGCTCAATGCTTTATGAACTGGGTGTAGGCATGGGCCTTTGGAGATAAGCATTTAAACAGAACTTAATCATGCTGTTATGCGATCGTGTCATGGAATCGTTACTATAAAAATACAGGGAATACGCTAGAGTGGATATACCCTTCACCTCGCGTAAACCACTAAAATTGTAATGAGAACCAAGCACCATGCCAATCAGTGCTTTTTCAAGCTGTCTGGACTGTGCTGTCCGACACCAAAATCCCCTTAAAGATCTTCCCGAAGATATCCTAAAAGACTTTTCCGCTTGTAAAACCGCCAA
>DLGM01000052.1:0-3175 GCA_002482705.1 Cyanobacteria bacterium UBA7694 | reverse complement strand
CCAACATCTACAAGCGTGGGCAAATTATTTTTTATGAGGGCAACCGTCCTTTTGGCATTTATTGTGTCACCCAGGGTAAAATCAAGCTGTCAAAAACAACCCCTGATGGGAAAAATTATATTGTTAAAATAGCCAAAGATGGCGACCTGCTCGGTTACCGCTCCTTTTTTACCCATGAGAAATATACGGCGACTGCAGAAGCACTTGAAGATGCCACTATTTGTTTTCTTGACCGCAATTTGTTTATGGATGCCCTAAGGCGTTATCCTCAATTTGCCCTTGATATTCTTGAACGCATGGGCCAAGAGCTCAAATGCGCCGAAGAAAAAGCCCGTGACTTGGCCTATAAATCGGCCCAAGAGCGAATGGTCGAAATGCTTTTGACCCTCAAAGAAACTTACGGCGAAGCCGAGGGCGACGGCAGTTATCGCATTCAAATCACTCTGACCCGCGAAGAGCTGGCCAATATGCTGGGAATTACGACCGAAACGGCAGTGCGTAACCTCACTTGGCTAAAAGACAAAGGCTTAATTGCCTTCGAACGTAAAGTGATGCGCTTGCTCGATCCAGAACGTTTACAACGTCTGTTGCCTTATTATTAGGGGGTATATCCATGATCCAACACGTATTGTTCCCAAGCGATGGCTCCGAAGCCTCTCAAAAAGCCTTTCATTACACCTTGACCATGGCCAAACATTTTTCTGCCAAGGTGACCTTGTTGCATACCTACGAATTCACGATGGGCCACGTCCTGTCACGGTATGGCGCTGAAAGTGACTACATTAAAAGCATCGAAGAAAACTATGAAAACTTTGGCCTGCAATTGCTGGAAAGCCTAAGAGATGAGCTAAGTGCCCAAGCTATTCAGGTTGAACACTTGTACGTGCTCAAAGGTGAACCGGGCCCACAAATTGTCCGCGTGGCTGAACAGGCTCACTGTGATCTCATTATTATGGGAACCCGAGGCATGAGTGCCGTTGAAAGCCTTTTACTGGGCAGTGTGAGCCACTATGTGGTCAACCACTCCAAACAGATTCCCGTATTCTTAGTCCCTGTTCAGTCATAGGTTAAATTGTTAATATGTATTAATAAATTAACCACCTAATTGAGGAGGCTTCCATGTTCCAACATATTCTTCACCCCACTGATGGCTCCGACCAATGCCAGCAGGCCTTGGAAACTGCCATTGAAATGGCCAAGGCCTTTCAAGGGCATATTACCCTGGTTCACGCCTACGAGTTTCTACAATCCATTCCCCTCTACGAATCCAACTATAGTTATGTGCAAGAGCTCGAAAATTATTTACACGAACAGAGTGAGCATATCCTGAAACAGGCCACCGACCGCCTAAAAGAGGCGGGCATCAGCTATCAGGTCTTGGTGCTCAAAGGGGATCCCGGTGAAATGATCGTGAGCACCGCCGAAGAAAGTAAATGTGATCTGATTGTCATGGGTACCCGGGGTCTCGGCATGGTCAAGCGCGCCCTCTTGGGAAGTGTCAGCCAATATGTCCTGCATCATGCCAGTTGCCCCGTTTTGGTTGTACGGGCCCCAGCAAAATCGTGAGCAAGCTCATCCCCTGAGTCAGCCATAAATGAAATATGCAGCAATCACCCCCTTCTGATTATCAGCGCCACATTGAACAGGCGCTGAAAAATGTGCTGCGTAAAGTTAAAAACCCAGGCATGCCAGCCCCAAAGCCCAGCATCCAGGAAAGTGGACGCGTTACCAGCGTTCCTTCCGGGACTGCTGGGGGGGCACGCATCATGCCATCAGCACCAGAACAAAACACGGCTCCTGAACTGACTCCTGAAGCCTCTGCTCCAGCCGAGGAAGAAGTTACCTACTTAGAGGCCGAAGATCTCTACACTCCGATGGCCCTGAGTGAAACTGAGCCCGAAGAAGCGGAAGAAGCCCCGCTGATTGCAGAGGGGTACCAACGCCCCTTTAATATTTTTGAAGAGTTCGTTGAAACCGAACTCAATATCCTTTTGTCCCGCTACATTGACTTGTGCCGTTGCCACCAATGCCGCGCTGATATTGTGGCATTGGCCCTGCAGCAACTGCCCTCTTATTATGTCACCGGCACACGGGGCACCCTCACTGCCAAAAGCATTATTGCTGCACGTTATATGCAAAAAATCATGGATGCGGTCACTAAAGCCATTCATGTGGTGTATAAACGTCCCCGGCCCAGTTGCCAAAAGATCGTACAAGTCTTATGGTTAAAACCCCAATTAGAAGAATTCGGCCCTGAACCCCCAGCTCCTGAATATTTCCGCGATACCCTGTCAGAATCGATTGAGCTGCAATTTTCGGAAGAGGTGGCGGAAATCATTGGCATGCTTGAAGAAGAGCGTCAGTATGATGAAATTCCTCCGCTGCCCCTCTTTGACGAAGAAGAAAACACGGCTCCTCCTGCCCCCCATATGCATCTCTTAGAAGGCTGGGACTGAACTCCGGTATACTAAAAGGCAGGAGACATCGCATGGAAAATACGCAACCCACCTATACATCCCTGACCAATACCCTACTTTTAGGGGCTATTGTCATCATTACCAGTTTATTGATCTTTTTTCAGCCCTTGGTCTTAGGCAAAAAAGAACCCGCCATTGCCGCAGCGGTTCAGCAAAACATGGTCTTTTTAAAAGAGATGGTCGAAAAATACATCCAGCAGAACGCCGCTCCCCCCGCAAACCTAACGGTACTTTTACGGGCCGCACGCGAGAAGAATTTTAACAAGACCTTTTTTAACCCCATCAACAAACATACTGGGGATCTCGACAGCCGTTTTATTGCCGTGCAATACAGCCCCGAAGAGTTTAAGCGTTTAGACGCCAATTTCTCGCTGGCATTGTATGCAGGTATGCTGGGTTATTACAGTGATGGGAAAAAATACGTCATTTATGGCCATGGGCGTGATGGCAGCCTCATCCGTCAGCAAGGCCAAATCAGCCGTTTCGGCGAGCTAAAATAACCCCATAGAAAAAGAGCGTAGGCTTCATGAAGCCTACGCTCTTTCTGGGGAAGTAAAGCTTACTTCTTACCTTTTTTAGGAGCGGGACCAGCAACGGCGTCTTTCAGACCCTTACCAGCAGCAAACACGGGAGCTTTTTTGGCGGGGATCTTCAGAGGCTTACCAGTACGGGGGTTACGGCCTTCACGCGCAGCGCGC
>DLGM01000287.1:28475-33268 GCA_002482705.1 Cyanobacteria bacterium UBA7694 | reverse complement strand
TCATCAGAAGGCCTCCAGAAAGTAATGGGTGTATTGTAGCCGAAATTGAGGTCTTCGTGCATCTGTTCAGGCCGCAGGAGCACGGTGACAAAAAACGAAAACAACCGGAGGTGAAGCATGATCGCTTCACCTCCGGTGGTCTAAAAGACGGGCCTTAGCGGTTGTGGTTAATACCGCCCAATTGCTGCAACGCGTCTTGCACATAGTGTTGACGGTTGGGGCTTTGGGCAAAGTGGTGGGCACCTATTTTAAAGCTATTGTTAGCTCCGTAACTGGCTCCCCGGAAATAATAGGTATTTGAAGCATTCTGGCGGAAGGTGGATTGACCACTGATGATTTGGTCTGCCACTTGGCCAGCCTGCTCGCGGTAGGCACCCCAATTTTGGTGGACACGGGAAGAGCCGTTGATCACCGCATTCACACGGGAAGCCGACTCGTATTGACCGGGCTGGTTGACCACATCTTTGATCGTAACCTTGCGGCTGCTGGCGCGCCCGGTCATTTCACGCATAATGTTTTGGGTCAGGGCCCGGTTCATGGTTGTAGTCATGGTTTCGCCTAAATCACCGTTGCCACCTGACTCCATGGTACCGACAGCCATGAGGGCTTTGCGGTTGTCAGCGGAGTCGAGGTCGTAGCGATCAATCAGGGCTGCGCGCATGGCCGGATTGCTCAGCATGGCATCAACTTCACGATCAAGGGCCCCCATTTTGCTCAAAGGCACCTTGTCGCCGCGCACAAAGGTGGTGCGCAAACGGTCAATGGAGGCACCCGCATTGGCGCCACCGCGATTGGGGAACTGAGCGCCCGGCGCAACGGGATCCGATTGCGCACTATTGCGTTGATTCACGCCGCTGGCAGAGTCACCCAANNCCGGACGTTGCTGGGGACGGGGAGAGGTTGTGGGAGCGACTGACCGCTGTTGCTGAGCAGAGCGAACAGGCGTTGTCGTACGCACAGGAGTGGAGGCAGAGCGGCGGACTTCAGTCATAAGAAGATGAACCTTTTTACAGAGGGATAGTATATTTATACCGTAAGCAACAACAAACAAAACACCTACAAGATTTAAATCAGGTTAAATCTTTGACATACTCCCCTCTCTAAAGGAAGGAGACTCTCAAGCTACGCACAGCCCAACGGCTCACGTTAACGCTTGAAGGAGCTGCCCGCTCCCAGTGGCGGCAATATTGCGGGCCGCATTTATATCTCGGTCTAAGCTTAAGTTGCAATGGGGACAGCGATGTACCCTTGTGGCTAAGGCCTTGGGTACTTTGGCCCCACAACCGGAGCAATTCTGACTGGTGTTCCTGGGATTGACTTGGATTAACTCTCGACCAGCTTCTGCCGCTTTGTACAAGAGCAATTCAAAAAAGGTACTCCAGCCACTGTCTGCAATCGATTTACTCAGGTGACGGTTCTTAACCATGTGCTTGACCTGAAGGGCTTCGACACAGATCGTTTGGTATTTTGAAATGTAGTGATTCGCTGTTTTATACAAAAAATCCAGCCGCATCCGAGCCACCTTACGATGCACTCGGGCCAGTTCTTTAACGGCCTTTTTACGCCGATTTGAACCTTTGGCACGCCGCGCTACCTGACGTTGTTTACGCCGCAATTCAGTTTGTGCTTTGCGATAGTATTTGGGATTGGCCACGTGCAGACCATCGGTATCTGCACAAAAGTGGCTGAGGCCGACATCTATACCCACGACTTCTGTTTCGGGATGGGGATAGGCTTTTGCTGGCACGCCCGCACAGCTAAAGCTGACCCACCAATCACCACAGCCATCCCGCCGAACCGTAAGCGTTTTGATTTTGCCCACGATGGGCTGAGACAAAAACAACTTGAAGGTACCCAGCCCCCTGATTTTGAGATGGCGGCCTTCCAACTTCCAACCGGAGGTTTTGAGTGTAAACGAGTCATAGCGATGGTAGGAGCGAAACCGGGGAAAACCCGCTTTTGCACCGATTTTGTTGAGACGTGAAAAGAACCCTTGAAAGGCTTTGCCCAGGCGTTCAATCGTGTCTTGAAGCGTTTGTGAGTTGACCCCCTGAAATTCAGGGAAAGCTTTTTTGAAGTCTGGGAGTTCATTGCTTTGGGAGTAGGTACTCAGACTGATACCGCAACGTTTGTAAGCAACGATACGTTGTTCAAGGGCCAAATTGTAAAGCTGTTGACAGAGTCCCAACCATCGAACCGCGTTTTGTTCGGTGGTTTTACTCAATTTAGCCTTAAACTTGTAGGTCTTGCGGAAATACATTTTTTTATTTTACAATTGATCTATGAATAAATCAAGCGAAATTCGTCATGGTAGACACTGTGTTTTTCAGTTACATGTTCATTTGGTGTTTGTTGCTAAATACCGTAAAAAACTCTTTGATGCGGCTGCTCTGAAGACACTTGAAAAGGTCTTTGTTGAAGTCTGTCAGGACTTTGAAGCCGAACTCAAAGGCTTCAATGGGGAAAAGGATCATGTCCACTTGCTGGTGAATTACCCGCCAAAGGTCTCTGTTTCCAAGCTGGTTAACAGCCTCAAAGGAGTTTCCAGTCGCCTTCTGCGAAAGCAACGGCCTGACCTGACCGAACTCTATTACAAGGGTGCCTTGTGGTCTCCGAGTTACTTTGCCAGTTCATGTGGGGGGGGCTCCGCTGGCCGTGATTCAGCAATATATTGACCAGCAAAATACCCCTGACTAGCCAGCTTTGCTGGCTACGCCTTATATCTCCGGCCTGAAGGCCGAAGTTTTACGGCGTCTCCGATAAAAAACTGGATAGGTCACAACAATGAGCTATCTAGGTTTTATACTCCCCCAGCGAGATTAAGAAGCAGGACTGGTCAAGTCTTATGCGGATACCGTCCCAAAGGCTGTGTCCCCTTCCATCATTCCCTCTCACGGGGCGTAAATATAAGCTTGAGGTGTGATGCAGGTGCAGGAAGGTCAGAAGATTTTCTGACCTTCCTGCACCTACGTTGGACATGGGAGATCGGCCCTGAATTAAGAGGCGACCCGATAAATCGCGGCAGACTTTGGTGGAACGGTGATTTGAATGGCTCCCCCCTGGACCGTCACGCTATCCTGGGCATTGAGCAAATTGACCAAACGCGACTGGGTTGCTTTGAGGGGGCTTTCAGCCCGCAAAGGTACACGGCGGGTCTGAGGCTGATCACTGTTGTTAAAGAAAGCCATCACTTCTTCATTGGCAACTTCAGTCAGACGGGTAAAACCATAGACCTGGTCGTCTTGCCACATTTCAAGCTGGGAGCCCCGGCGCAATGCGCGCTGCTGCTTACGAATGCCCGTCAAGGTCTTGACCCAGTTGAGCATTTGTTGATCGCGACCAAATACCATGTCACGGCGGTTGTCAGGGTCATTGCCCCCAGGCAGGGCCACTTCGGTGCCGTAATAGAGCATCGGCAAACCGCGAATGGTCATGAGCATGGCCAAGGAGAGCATCAGCTTGCGGCGACCGTCATTGCCTGCATCGTGAATAAAGCGGGCCACGTCGTGGTTGTCAATAAAAGGTGACAGCATAGTGGCATCAGCATAGAGGCCATCTTTACCAAAGACTTCCCCAAAACGGCGCATGCTCTGCCCTTGACCAAAAGCATCTTTAAAGGCGTAATAGAGCGGGAAGTCAAAGGCCGAGTGCATGCCCTCTTTTTGGTAGGGAGCCATAAATTCTGGGCGGCCGTCATAAATTTCGCCAAGGAGCAGGAAGTCGTCACCCGCAAAAGCGCGCATTTCGCGGTTGAACTGCTGCCAGAAGGCGCGCGGTACGTGTTTGACCGTGTCAATGCGGAAACCATCTACACCGGTCTGTTTGACCCACCACTTCATGGAGTCGATCACATAGCGGGAAACTTCCGGGTTAGACTGGTCCAAATCGGGAAGTTCGGCCAACTCGCCATTTTCAACCCACCACTGATCGTTAAAGTCTTTGATCACGCCATGTTGGTTGAACCACTTGTTGTACTTGCTGGCAGGATTTTTACGCTCACGGGCAAAGGGGTGGTCATAATCGGTGTGATTCGCCACGACATCCAGTAACACCTTAATGCCTTTTTGGTGCGACTTCTGCACCAGTTCACGCATTTTGTTCATGTCACCGAGATGCTCATCAATGGCATAAAAGTCTTTAAACCAATATCCATGATAGCCCCAGATTTCCTGTTTGCGACCACCGCCAAAATCGGCCACAAAGGCGTTGTCACGGTTGTCAATCACGGGGGTGATCCAAATCGCGGTAGCTCCGAGGCCCTTAATATAGTCGAGTTGGTTGATAATGCCCTGCAAATCGCCACCATGATAAGCCCAGGGTTGGTTCATTTGCACGTTAAAATCGTTGGTGCGATCGCCATTGGCAAAACGATCGGTAAAGATGAAGTAGATGATTTCATCCTGCCAGACACGGCCCGGATTTTTACGGTCGGTTGTGGGCCCGCCTACGGGACGGGCGGCAGCGGTCGCATGATTGGCCCGCAATGCGCCATTGGCTTGGAGGGGAGTGCGGGCATTGCCCAGGGTGGGGGTGAGGGTGGCACAGCCCATGAGAATGGAGCCAGCCAAGAAAAATTGAAGCGTACGGTGAAGGCGAGAAGCAGCTTTTGACATGACAAGATTACCTGTAGAGCAGATCTTATCTCTTAGTTTACCATGGGTTTTGGCGAATTGTTCGCTCTTTATTGAGATTTCTTTAACAAATTATTAACTCCTCACCCAACCACAGGTGATGCTTAACATACGCTGTTTTCCCGAGGGTGATAATCGACTACAGGGGGGGCCGCTGGGCCA
>DLGM01000287.1:16696-28455 GCA_002482705.1 Cyanobacteria bacterium UBA7694 | reverse complement strand
TGATGCAGTTGGTTCAGATAACGGTTTTCTGCCAAATAGTCATCACAGTGCCCACAAATCGGAGGGCGACTAGCGCGCATCTGTGCCCGAAACTGGCGATAACGCTCTCCATTCCAAATAGCCGCAAAACCCTGGTGGGAGCTGATTTGGTCAATGCTGTGTTTTTCGCCTTTGAGCATACAACAGGCGTGTACCCGACCATCGGCCCCAATTAAGCTGTGTAACCAAGGTGCAAAACAGGGATGGTTGTCATAAAAACCACGGGCATAATGGCCCTGTTCAGCCGCCTCCCACGCTGGCAAGGTGGTGCCAAAGATCGCAATTCCCGCCGCCGTGGTACGCCCAGCAGGGATCAAAGCTGCGGCCAAAAAGGGCAGAATGTGCTGCTGGTATTCGGCAATTTGATTGCGATTAAGGCGCAGACGCTCTCCCTTTTCCACATGTAAATCATCAACGGGCAACAGGCGCACCCGATCTATCCCCCAAGCCTGGGCCAAAGCTGGGTAATCGACCAGCTCACGGAAGTTATGGCACGTGACCACCGTATTGCTCTTGAGCAGCACCCGCCGCCCACTGGCATCAATCGCCTGACGAATGGCCGCAACCCCACGCTGCAAAAGTGTCCAACTGTGTTTGCCCCGCAAGCGGGCATAAGTGTCAGCCTGTGGGCTGTCAATCGAGATCGTGATTTGGCTCAGGCCCGCATCCAAAAGGGCCATGGCCCGTTCGGGTGTCCACAGGGTTCCATTGGAGACCAGCGTGACGTGTAAACCTCGCTCACTGAGATAACGGGTGGCCCGCTCTAAATGAGGGTGCATCAGGGGTTCCCCCCCCGAAAAGTGTACCTTTTTGGCTTTGAGGGCCACCAGATCCGCCAGAACTGCTTCGAGCTTTTCCCAGGTGTCAAAGTAGTTGGGGCGGGGCGGTTTTTTGCCCTGGATGCGCCATTCGGCACACATGACACAGGCCAAATTACAATGCCAGGTGAGCTTCATTTTGACACTCAGTGGGCGAATGGGATCTGATGATTCAAGGGCTCGCCCGAGCTTGCGCGGGTTACTGCCGACATAACGCTCTAAGCGATACATGTCAGTACTGATCCTGGCCTGTGATAACCGCTTCGAGATCATCCCCCCGGTCAGCAATACGCAAGAGCGCAGCCCGCAATTCTTCGGGGTCAGCACTCTGCGCCAAATGGTTTTCACAGACCACAAACATGGGTGTACCCCCGAGCGGGGCAATGGCAACCGCTCCATAACCGGCTTTGGCATTGTCTTTGAGACACAGAGCATACATGCTTTCATCAAGCCCGCCGCCATAAGACAAGAGGGAAATCATTTGGTGATTGTCGAGATCTTGACGATCAAAACGCACATGCACCGTTTGGGAACGCCCTGGAGAAGTGTCAAGCACCACTTTAAATTTGTTGTCTTGGGCCTCAAGGGTATGGGGCACCCCTTGTAATGCCTGAGTCAATAAATTGTGTTCCCAGCCGGGATCACGCCCAGCTTTATAGGCCCGCGCTTTATCCGGCAAGGCCTTGAGCACCTCTAAGCGACTGCCCAACTGAATTAAGCCCTTGATGGCCGTATCCAACTCATCCGGGTCCAAGGTGGCCAACAGCAAACTTTTGAATAACATGACACGCTCCTGCCCCTGCCAATGATCGAGGCCAAAAGCCCCATAAGCCAAAGTGGCATTGGCCTGTAAAGCGACGCCATAATGGGCAGCACTGAGATCTGTGGGCAGATACAGTTGCACATAAGCCTGCCCCTCTGCTTGGGCAGCCCGGGCATATACGGTTTGCGGCAGACTCTGCCCGGAGGGTTTCCAAGCCAGGCTCAATCCCTCCCCTTCAGTGGCAATCACCAGTTCAGTGAGCTGCGTCTTGAGCAAACACTGCTTGACCTTTTTTAAAGCCTGGGTATCTACCTCCAGAGACTGTCCGGTCACGGCCCTTGGCTTTGATTCTGGCGCAGTTGCCACCACCGACAGATCGCGATAAGCACGCTTAAAAGTCTGGGCCATGATCAATCCCCAGTGCGGGGCATTTTTTTTAAAATCGTCGATCGTCGGGGATAAATCTTTGCGCAACTTGAGAAAAGCAGCGCCTCCGGGTACTTGATACACCCGCGTATTGGGGTAGAGCGTCCCCTTCTGAATTTCGATAAAGCGCACAACCGCACCGCTTTTATCCTTGACCTTATCTATACAGCGCAGCCGGATACTGCTGCCGTCTAACAGGGTAAATTTAAACGTCCCCCAAATGTATTTGACATAGGTTTTCTGAGCCCCGGAGTGCGGGCTGCGCTTGGTGCGGTAGGGTTTGACTTTGGCCTTTTTATAGTCGCGGTGATCGAGGGTGCCTTTGACCCCCGATTCTGGGTGTAAGTCGTTTTGAATCTGATTAAAAAACGTTTGCAACATCAAGGCTTTACTGCCCAAAACACCAAAGCGCTGCGCATTGCCGCTGAGCTTGACGCTAAAAAAGATAATCCAACCGACCAGGGCTACAATCCCCACAAAAAAGAGAAAACCGCCGGGGTCATCCTCGTCAATACCCATCTCCGCGACAATCCAAAACAGCATCCATAACCCAAGCCCCATCCCGGAAAACAACCAAATCAAGTAGCGGCGCTTGGCACGGGCATGGGTCTGGGAGCAATAATCGCTAAATACCTTAAAAAAGTGCGGAACCTCGACGGTGGCAAGGTTCAGGTGTCCAATACCTTCAGGGTTAACGCGGGTGGATGTGCCTGGCGAGCGGGACGGCTGGGAAGGGGATGATTTGCGTGCCATAAAGCCCTCATCAATCGATGCCCTTATTGTACCCGATTCATCAAACTTGGCAAATGTGTGTCCCAGGCAAAAGCGTGTAGGAGTGCCTCGGCACTGAGCTTTTCCGGTACGGTCAGCCCCAAACTGCGGGCCAAATCGCTGATCACCCGGTGGGGATCCTCGCCCGCTTCACGCAGGGCGCTGACGCTGGGAGCCCCATGGCGCTTGGCCAAGCGTTCGCCGCGAAAGTCGCGCATCAAAGGCACATGGGTATACACCGGAGTGGCAAAGCCCAGCGCCTGTTGTAATGCCACCTGCCGTGGGGTACTCGTCCACAAATCGGCCCCGCGCAAGACATGGCTGACCCCCATTAAGGCATCATCAATAACTACCGCCAAATGGTAAGCAAACACGCCATCATTGCGGCGCAGCACCCAGTCACCCACCTCGGTGGTCAGCGACTGTTGCAAAGGGCCCAAACACTGATCGGTCACGGTCAGTGTTTGATCCGGCACCCGCCAACGCAATGCCAAAGGGCGTTCCCCATGGCTGGGCTCCTGGCGACAGGTGCCAGGATACACGGCTTCGGCTCCATGGGGTGCCGAAGCGGCTTCGGCAATATCTTTGCGCGAACAGGAACAGGCATAAGTCTGCAATCGGGGCAAATACGCCGCATAGACCTCCAGCCGCTGGGACTGGGTGTACTCCTGATCCCAGTCGAGACCCAGCCATTCGAGATCGCGGTACAGGGCTTCATAGGCCCACGGGCGGGTGCGGGTATGATCCAGATCTTCAATGCGCAACAGCATCTGCCCCTTTAAAGCCCGCACCTGTAACCANNCATTGCCCAAATGCATATAACCCGTCGGGCTGGGTGCAAAACGTCCGATCACACAAAAAGGGGTGCTCATAAGCTCATTTTAGCGAGTCTGGTACAATGTGGAGCAATAACCAAGGGATGCCGTTAAACCATGCATAAATTTGTCAAATGGGGCCTAGTTGGCCTTTCTATACCTATTGGAAGCCTTTTATTGGGGGCCACATGGCTCAATCTGAATATTAGCCAGCGCTTGGCCAAAGACTATAACACCACGACGGTCCACTGGAACCACTCCGAAACCGGAGATCTCCAAATTGGAGAACGGATTGTCCGCGTCCGCAATGGATGTATCGACTGCCATGGCAACAATCTTGCTGGAGCCAAGATCATGGATAACCCGGCGATGGGCAAGATGTACGGCAGCAATCTTACCCCCGCAAGCTTAAAAGACTGGAGTGACACCGAGATTGCCCGGGCCATCCGTCACGGCATTGGCCGCGATGGCAAACCGCTGGTATTGATGCCTTCCCATGACTATATCAACTTCAGTGAAAGCGATCTCAAAGCCGTGATTGCTTACCTGCGCAGTATTCCCGCCGTGACACAGGATAATGGGCCGATTGCTTTGGGCCCGGTTGCCAAAGTATTGCTGGTCACCGGCAAAGCGGCCACGCTGGTCCCCGCTGAAATCATAAACCACCAACAGCCCTTCTTAAACAAACCCGCCGAAGCCCCGACCATCGCGTTTGGCAAATATTTGGCGCAAACGGCCTGTATCGGCTGCCACGGCCCAGAGCTGAAAGGCGGCCCCATTCCTGGCGGCCCCCCCGATTGGCCGGAAGCCTCCAATTTAACCCAACAGAACTTAGGTCCATGGAACAAAGAGGCCTTTGTCACCGCCATGCGCAAAGGCACAACCCCTGATGGGCGCACCCTAAGAGCCCCTATGCCCATCCCGCTGACAGCAAAAATGGACGACACCGAACTCAACGCCCTGTGGCTGTACCTTAAAACCCTTTAGGCTGTAGCGGTAAACACAAAGTCAGGCAGAGCCCCCCCTCGCCATCACTGGGAAGGGAGGCACTGACCGTGCCCCCATGGGCTTCGATCATGCGTTTGACAATGGCCAGCCCCAAACCGGTTCCGCCGGTTTTGCGCGAGCGGGAGAGATCGGTACGGTAAAAGGGCTCAAAAATTTTGTCCAGGGCATCTGGGGGCAGGCCCGGCCCCCGATCCCGCAGACTGATCACGGCCCAATTCTCATCGCTAGTCAGCCTCAGATCCGCATGGGTACCAGCAGGTACATATTTGAGCAAATTGGCCAAGAGATTGCTGATCACTTGCCCCAAACGCTTGCGGTCACCCATCAGCTCCAGACTCAGGGGAAGATCGCTGAGAATCACCAGTTCGCGCCGCAAAAGCAATTCGCGGTGACGTTCTAACTGCTCCTGTAACAGCGTCACCAGATCCATATGAGCCAAACGCATTGGCAATTGATCCAGCTCTAAACGGGAAATGTCCAATAAATCCTGAATGATGCGATCCAGTTCTTCAATTTCATGAATGCCGCGCTCAATCGTACGCAAACTGTCCGGGTGCCGATCTAAGAGCATTTCTAAGCCCACCCGCAGACGCGTCAGGGGTGAGCGCAATTCATGTGAGACATCGGCAATCAGCCGCTGTTTTTGCTGAATCATGGCCTGAATTTGTTCACTCATATGGTTAAACGAAGAGGCCAAACCCTCAAAATCGCGATAGCGGGCAATATCCAGGGGCTGGGAAAAATCGCCCGTCGCCAAGCGTTGAATCGACACCTGAAGTTCCCGGTATGGACGCAACAAATAACGGGTCAGCGGAATCAAGAGTAGCGCCAAAAAGAACAAAAACAGCAACGGAGGCAATAAAGAACCGCGAAATTTGCGCGGTAAAAAAGCCGGATCAAGCTGCATCCACAACACCTGCTGCCCCCGCCGCCCGACCAATGTCCAAATTTCCGGCGGGTTCGGTGCTCGCCAGGTCACAAGGGTTCCCACGCGGCGAATTTCTTCCCAACGGGCTTGGGTCAGCTCAGGGGTTTTGGGAATGCCGGAAGAGTGTACGTGCTGAAAACGGTCCCAATAAGCCAAACGCCAGCCCAAGTCAGAACTCAGGTCGTCCATGCGAGATGCCAGGGCTTGGGGTTCACGCTCCAAGGTGCGGCGTAACTCACGCCGTACCAAGCCAATGTCACGGCGAATGAGGCGTTCCACGTAGTTTTGTTGCCGGGCATCAAACACCGTTTGCATGGCAATAAACGACAGCAGAAACGACCCCATCAACACCACCAGGGTGTACACATAAACTTTGCGATAAAGGCGAAACACGTCAGTCCTCTTGGAACATATACCCAATGCCCCAAACCGTTTTGATCATCTGGGGCTTCTTGGAATTGTCCCCGAGCTTTTGGCGTATTTTACTGACATAAATATCGATCGAGCGGTCAAAACTTTCCCAGTCAAAGCCACGTACCTTCTGCATCAGAGCATCACGGCTCTGAACAATACCCTGGTTTTCAAGCAAAACCCGCAGCAGGTCAAATTCAGTGGCGGTCAATTCAATCGTCTGACCATGAAGGCTCACACTCCGGGCATCCAAATCGAGCCGCAGCCCCCAGCGCTGAGACGTTAACACCTGGCGCGTCACCTCTGGGGGCGCAGCCCGGTCCTGACGCCGTATAATGCTCTTGATCCGCGCCTGCAATTCACGGGGATTAAAAGGCTTGGCCATATAATCATCAGCCCCCAACTCCAAGCCTAAGACGGTATCGAGATCATCCCCTCGCGCCGTCAGCATCAGAATCGGCATGTGGGGCCATTCAGCGCGAATCGCTTTACAGACCTCAAAACCATCCATTTCTGGCAGCATCACATCCAGAATCACCAGATCCACCGGTTGGGTACGCAACCAGTGGAGGCCTTTAGAAGGGGTTTCAGAAGCGGTCAGAACAATTTGCCCATTGCCAAAATAATCGGTCAGCACCTCGTGCAGCGCTTCATCATCATCGATCAGGTGTACATTCATGGCAAGATTCCTTCTATGCTCCAGCGCAGGGCTGGCGGCCCTGCGCTTTCAAGCTAACACAAATTAACCTTGTTCAGCCTTGGCCCCAGGACGTTTACCACCCCGGCGCTGCATCCACTGTTGCCCCCGCTGTTCGAGTTGAGCAACCCATTGCTGGCGTTGGGCAGGGGTTAAAATCGCGTGAACTTTGGCCATCATATCGAGATGTTTGGCCATCCCTTGTTGCAAATCGGGCTGCATACTGGCCAATAAAGTTGCTATTTTAGCTGGGTCTGCACCCCCCTTCAGTTCTGCCAAAACCGACTGTTTGACCTGACGTGCCTGCTGGAACTTCACTTTATCAGGTGCTTGAGCCGTCATCAGGGCTTTGAGCTGCTGCTGTTGGGCTTCCGTGAGATTCAGATCCCCAAACAGTTTGCCCATGGGTTTATCGGGACGGGCCTCACGCGGCTTGGCAGCCCACTTTTGCATACGTTCTTCCATTTTAGCCATCTGGGCCTGAACTTTTTCCCGCTGCTCAGGGGTCAAGATTTTCCAGCCTTTGACCAAGGCTTGGGCCATTTTTTCGCTGTGCTGTTTGCCATTGCCGTGCACACTCTGCAATTGACTGCGGACAGCTGCCACATCAAAGGTATTGCTCAAAAATGCCTGCTTCAGGGTCTGCATCATTTTTTGGTGAGCTTCCCGTTGCCCGGCAGGCCGTTGCCCTTTCATATCTGCCATCAGGGCTTTAAATTCAGCCTTTTGGGCCTCGCTGAGATTCAGGTCTTTGCCAAACCACCCCATCAGCGGGCCACCCATGCCTTTTTTAGGGTGACGGGCTTTGTCATGGCTTTTTTGCGGAGCTGGGCTGGCAGGCTGAGCCCACACGGGAACACTCAGGGATAAGGTCGCAANNTCGCAATCAGGGTGAGAGAGAGCGTACGCGTCCATTGAAGCAGTGATTTCTGAAGTGTCATTCTGTTGATTTCCTCCATAAGGGGTAATGCCCTGATTATGCCGGAGGGGTATTGCTGAACTTTGTGAAAAGTGTATAAAAAGTGTAAAGCTAGGGGAATGTCACCGGAGCACGGTGGCCTTCGGCAATCGCAACCTGAGAGCCCTGGCAGCGCAATAACAGGTGTTCACCCGTTTTCAAGGTGTAACGCTCGTTCGCGCCATCCACCTGGGCGGCCAAACCGGGATACCGCAGTTGGATCACTTGGCGGTAAGCCTGACAAAATTCTTGAGCATCCGCAGGGCTATCCCAAGCCGTCAGCAATTGTAAAACGGTGTGGCCCTGCCGCTCCAAGATTTCATAATAGTCGCCTTTCCAGCCCCGGGCCGCTTGGCGAGCCTCACTCAGGGGAAGGTGGTGGCGAAATAACAATTGCAAGGTCATTTCACCCAGCACCCCGGACAGCAGCTTGTGATAACCCGGCTGGGGCAACTTGAGCGTGAGGGTCTGAGGGTGATCAGCCGCTAAAAAAGTGGCGGGATGAAGAATATGTTCGGTGCTGCTCGGGGGTTGTTTATAAATCGCGACAAAGTCGTCCCAATCACGGCTGGCGCGCAGACTGCTGACGAAGGTCTGTCCCTCTTCGTAGGGAAAGAGCAGAAAACTTTTGACAAAACCCGGAGCCTGCTTGAGCTTGGCAAACGAGCCCTGCATACGGAAAACGTTCATCAGGCTGGCCATCGTATCCCAAAACATCGGTCGCTGCTGCATGCGCTGCTGCACATATTCAATCGAAGTGACCACTGCATCGCCTTCAACCAGGGCCTGACGGGCCAGCGTTTGATCATCCGAGCTGTCGCCCATAAAATCGCGCAGTTGATAGTGCTGATCTTGCAGGGCATGGGTCAGTTCATGGGCGATCAACACTTCCATATCTAAACGGGCCAGGGGAGCCCCTTCCACCAGATATAACATCTGCGTTTCCGGGTCGTAAAAACCACCCACTTGCTCGGTATACAAATCGAGCAAAAAAGCCCCGTAGTCAAAATCAGGGGCGAGCATGCCCCAGCGCACATACAGGGCTTTTTCGCCGACAATTTGTTCCGGCTTAATTTCTTTGTCAATTTGTGTCTTTAAGTGCCGGAATAATTCTTCACGACCCAACACATCCACTTTAATCGGCTGCTTGACGGGCAAACGACGCACTTTGGCGACAGCGTTCAGAATGCGCTCAGCCTCAGCCAAGTAGGGAGCGCGGCCACTGGTCAGAGCCAGCTCGGCACGGGGAGTGAAGACAATGCCGGGGGCAGCAGCCATCGCTGGCCCTGATACCCACAAGGTAGCCATCAATGCCAGCGCCAGAGTGATTTTCATGAGCCTGGCACCCATAAACCGGTCCCCGGTGGAATGGGCGTTGGGGTCGGAGCCGTGGGGAGTTCAGGGGGAGGCCCCTCAATGGGTGGGCCTTCAAGGGGAGGGGAAACGGGGGCTAAAGGGGTGGGAGCCACGGCAGAGGGGCTCGCTTCCGTCGCTGGCGGCACACTGGTCAAGGGCACAGGAGCAGGGCGCGGTTGCCCGGCTAAAGGTGTAATCGTGGGCACAGGGGTTGTCGCAGCAACGGGCACCCCTACCGGCAAAGGCGTTGCGCCCAGTTGGAGCGGACGATTGGCAATTGCCACATTGGCCACCAACTCACAACGGCGATAATAGCGCTCGGTGCGATCAGGAAATTGCCGGGTAATGGCCTGTATGTTTTCACCCACTAAGCCTTCGGAAATAACCATCCCCACAGGATAAAAAGGTTTGGCATCATTGCGATTGAGTTCTTTGAAGCGAAATCCGTCCATTTGCAAGCGCGTATGGGGGGAACCTTCAAAGGCAAAATTGTGTGGGTCCAAGCGGATGATTTGAAAGGAGGGGCCTAAGGGGTCATCGCCCCCGCCCAGTGCAACCTGTCGCCAACAGCCGGTGATATCCGGTGAAGTAGTGGCGGTAGCTTGAACCGAAAGAGCTCCCTCTGGGAGGGCAGGAGGGCCCCCTGATGGCTGTAACGGCGCTGACTGGCAAGCCCAAAGGAGCGCCAACAGAGCCACTCCCCCCGATAGATAACGGATGCTTATTAGGTCGTCCACTCGTCGACAGGAGCCTTTACTTCACGCTTCCAGAAGCAGGTGGTGGCACCCGTTTGGTTGGGTTGGGCCGAGACAAGTTCCCAGCCGTCTTTGCCCATGTGATTCATATGGTCGAGGGACTCCTGGTTCTTGGGCTTTTTCATGTCCAGGGGGGGCGTTAACATCAGCTGCATTTGGGTAATTTTATAGTCCCACTTAGCCATTGGGTGGTCACCTCATTGGATGGATGTATAGGACGCGTGAAGCGCCCCGGGGCATAGACCCAGAGTTTATTATACACCATGCGGGCCGAAGAAAAGCGGCCTAGCACAAGTGCTAGGCCGCTTCACTTCACGCTCAATTTAGTCGCGGCTCTGGCGTACAGAGTCCGCGTCTTCCACAGGCTCAGAAACCGTGTTCATGGGGCCATTGGCAGCCCACCGTCGCTTGGGCCGCACCCATCGGAGCAATTTGCCGCCTAAACTTTTTAACCCGTTGGAAATGCTGTCCACAATCGAATACAAACACGGCACAACAAATAAAGTCAGAATTGTTGAAACGGTTAAACCGCTCATAATCGTGACCGCTTGAGAAATAAACAGTTGGGAAGACTCACCCGCTTTGGCAAAAGTGAAGGTGTAAAAATCAATCCCATAACCAAAAGCTGTGGGAGCGAGGCCCAAGACAGTTGTACCAGCCGTCAGAAGGACAGGGCGAGCCCGCACAACCGCAGCCGTCAGCAGAGCTTCCCGCACATCTAGACCTTTGGCCCGTAGCACTTGGATATAATCAATCAGGATAATCCCGTTATTGACCACAACCCCAGCCAAAGTAACAACGCCAATCCCACTCAAGACAATACTAAAAGGGGACTGTAGCAATACATGGCCGTACATTACACCCATAATCGAAAGTACGATTGTACTCATAATGATCAAAGGCAGCAAGACCGAGTTGAACTGCGCCACCATCACCAAGAAAATCAGCATAACCGCCACACCAAAAGCCAGCCCTAAAAACTCACCCGCTTCTTTTTGGTCTTCGGATTCACCGCCAAATTTGTAGGAATACCCAGCGGGTAAAGTCATAGCCGCAAGCACTTTTGCAACATCGGCATTCACTTCACCAGCAAAGCGCCCCTCCACGTTGGCTTCAATCGTGACCGTACGCTTTGACTCCTTGCGACGCACAGATCCTAAGCCCCCGGACGTTTCAATACTGGCTACGCTGGAAATCGGAATCTGGTCGTCATCACCATTGGCAATACGTAAATTGCCAATATCCTCAATCGCTGAACGCTGATCTTTTCCGAGGCGAACCACAATATCGTACTCATCATCAAGTTCCCGGTATTTTGACGCCTCGGTGCCGTTAATGGCTGTGCGTACGGTATTGGCAATTTGAGAGGTGCTCAATTTACTCGTTGACGCCAGTGCCCGATCAACAGTAACGCGGATCTCAGGCTTACCGTTGTTAAAGTTATCACGCAAATCAACCAGACCAGGTATTTTTTCAATCTTATTCTTAATTTCTTGGCGCAAACGCCCCAACTCGGCAAAGTCATCACCAGAAATATCAATCGAAACCGGTGCCCCAGTGGGCGGGCCTTGGCTTTGCTCAGAGATTTTAAAGGCTGCACCCGTCAAGGTTTTCACCTCTGCGCGCAGTTCTTCGAGAATGTCTTTGGTTGAACGTGAACGCTTGTTCAAATCAACAAAGTCGAGCGTGACATTGCCGATATGAGAGTAAGAGCCACCCCCGCCCCCCATGCTACCGCCTTCTCCTTGCCCAGGAGAACCCACACTCGCCTGTAATGAGTCGAGATCTTTGCGGTATTTTTCTGCCATAGCCTCGACTTTTTTGGTGATTTCGTTGGTCACTTCAACCTTTGTTCCTTCGGGTAAGCGTACCTCAATACTGGCGACCGCCGGATCCGAATCGGAAAAGAACGACACACCGGGATTAAATTTACCAAACACCGGGAACGAGACCACAAACAGCACCACCGTAATCGCAACGGTCACCCAACGGAAGCGCAGGGCTACGCTCAGAG
>DLGM01000287.1:0-16690 GCA_002482705.1 Cyanobacteria bacterium UBA7694 | reverse complement strand
GTACATCTGCAGGAATTTGTTGCCCGAAATGTCGCCTTCTTCGCGCAACGGCCCCTTGGGTTTGCGCATAAAGGTGGCTGCAAAGACCGGGTTGATGACAATCGCAATAAACAGCGAAGCCGATAGGGAAATAATCAGCACCAGCGGCAGGTAGTAGATAAAATCACCTGTTGTACCGGGCCAAAACAGCAGCGGAAAAAAGGCCGAAAGCGTCGTGAGTGTTGAAGTGATCATCGGCACACCCAGCTCTGCCGCTGCCCGTTTGGAAGCAGATACGCGATCCATCCCCTCCTGCATAAAGCGGTAAATACTTTCGACAATCACAATCGAGTTGTCTACCAGCATGCCCAACGCCACAATTAAGCTGAACAGAACCATAAAGTTGAGAGTTACGCCCATGCCTTTGATGACTGCAAAGCTGATCAGCATGGCAAAAGGAACCGCCACACTGACAAACGAGGCATTGATAAACCCCATACTAAAGAAGAGAATGATCATGACCAGCACCAAGCCGGTAATCATGTTGTTTTCAAGATCTTTGACAATGTCACGCACAAACTGTGAGTTATCAGAAGTAACGGCAAATTCAATACCGGGGTAACGGGCTTCGTACTTCTTGACCAGTGCTTTGACCGCATCGGAAATTTCTAAGATATTTTCACCAATACGCTTTTGAACGCTGACCGAAATGGTCTCTACACCATCAAAACGAGCATAGGTTTCCCGATCTTTATAACCGTCTACTACCTGGGCAACATCACGCAAATAAATGGGGCGGCCTCCGGGGCTCTTCAACACAATGTTTTCAATCTCTAACATTGAGGTAAACTCACCGGGAATTCGAACCAAATATTTCAAATTGCCAATTTCCATGCTGCCGCCGGGAATATTGACGTTTTCCGCTTGCAAGGTATTGATCACCGCATTAAACGACAGACCATACTCCTGAAGGCGATTGGCATCTACAATGACCTTGATTTCGCGCTCAAGACCGCCGACCAGATTGACGTCAAGCACCCCTTGCACCTGTTCAATTTCATCTTGCAGATCTTCGCCGATTTCTTTGAGCTTGACCAAGCCCCCTTGCCCAGCAATATTGACAAACATGATTGGGAACTCAGACAGGTTGACCTCGATAATAATCGGATCTTCGGCTTCTTTGGGAATATCTGGCTTTGCCAAATCGACCTTGTCGCGAACCTTTTGTAAAGCTTCATCCAGATCAACACTGGGATCAAACTCGACCGTCACCATTGAAGCCCCCTCAGCCGAGGTCGAGTTCATGGATTTAACATTGCTCAATTCCTTGAGCTTTTTTTCAATGGGGATCGTAATCAGGGTTTCGATATCTGCCCCAGACACACCAATATAAGGGGTCGTCACGATTAAAATCGGAATTTTAACGTCAGGAGCGGCTTCACGGGGCAAAGTACGGTACGAATAAAGACCAATTACAAAGAAAATGAAGATTAAGATATAAACGGTGGTTGAGTTCTTAATCGCCAGATTTGTCAGTTTCATTGCTGTACCCTTTGTTTGGTGATTTTGATCTGATCACCACTGAGCACATCACGATGCCCGAATACTATCAGTTGTTCCCCCGGTTTCAAACCTTGGGTAATCCGCGCCCGCGAACCCACCTTTTGCGCCAGTTCAATGGGCCGTGCCACAGCCTTGCCATTTTCAGCCACATATACAATCCGCCCAGATTCTTGTTCGATCACCGCATCAAGCGGCACCACAATCGAATTGGGATAATCGGCCTTACTCAGGCTGAGATGGCCAATCATGCCAGGTTTGAGCAACAGCTCAGGATTCTCAATCTGGATTTTGACCGGAAAAGTTTTGCTGGCATTGTCCGCTGATGCCCCAATAAAGATAATCGTGCCGGAAAAAGTGCGATTGGGGTAGGCGTCAAAGCGCACATTCACCGCTTGTCCAACTTTGATTGCGGCAATGTCACGCTCTGGCACCCCAGCATTGACTTTGACACGATTGATTTGTAACACTTCAGCCAAAGCCTGCCCAGGATTGACCACTTCTCCGGCTTCTACATCCACATGGTTGATATAACCACTGATCGGGCTATAAACAAAGGCTTTGCTATAGTTGGCCCGGGCCACTTTGGCATTGGCCGCGGCCACAACCGTCTGAATACGATTGATTTCAACACCAGAATCGCGGGTGATCTTTTGTAAATCCAGGTTCAGTTCTGAATTGCGGAAGTTGGTAGCAGCATCATCCATAGCCTGTTCAGAAACCACTTCTTGCTTAAAAAGTTGCTGCTGACGACGGAAATTGGCCCCGGTATTACCAAAGGTGCTTTCAGCCACTGCAACCTGTTTACCCAGCGTGCGCTTTTGCCATTTTTCCTGAGTTAAGCTCAGATTATAGTTGGCTTCTGCCTGCTCTTTTTGCGCAGATAACAAGGTGGCATTGATCCGCGCAGCCACAGCGCCTTGTGCAATCACACGTCCCTCAACCAACCCCAGCCACTCGAGTTTGCCACCGATTTCACTGCTGACAATGGCCTGCTTCCAGGGTTCAACTTTACCGGTCAAATCGATGCGTTCATTAAAGGGTTGCGGCTTAATCGCTAAGGTTTCTACATTGATGATTTTTGCGACGACAGGTGCAGCAGAAGCATTGATTTTTGCATCCTGAGCACTGCTTTCAGAAGGTTGGCAAGCAGGCAAAAGCATCGCTCCGGCCAGCAACAAAAAAGTTGTTGTAAATAAGGGCAAGGAATTCATAGTCTGAGCGGTACCTCGTTGAATAGTCCTAATATTATTAGCTCGTTATTGGCTCGCCCCTACAAACACCAGCGGTGTCGGGGAAACAAAAGACAGAGCACGCTGAGTCCGATTAGAGATGACATCTACTTTGAGGTGATAATTCCCCTGGACCCCTGGACGTTGCCAAGTAATTTGAGGAACCAAACTACCTCCAATAGCTGTAAAAGGACCATTGGGAGATGGACCCGCAGACCAAGCGTAAATGACGCTTTCACTCTCTGCAGGCGTATAGTTAACCGACAATGACACAGCACTGTTGGTCGTAATATTAGCAGGTGACGGGCTGGTGCGGAAGAAGGGCTGACCTTCATTCACAAAAGCGGCCGCTGCCGGGGTGGTAAAGCTGAGCACATCCCGCGAATCGGGCGTGGACACATCTACTTTAAGATAAAAACTGCCCGCTTCGGTCGGGGTCCAATCGAGAATCGGGCCTGTCACAGACTCACTCAAGCTTTGGGCACTGAGCCAAGGGCCAACAGGAGAGAGGCCATAAGCCCAATTATACGTCATGCGTTCGTTGGCATTGGGAACATTGGCCCGCAATTGCAAACGGTAGCCCAAGGTCGTGGCTCCCCCCGGCAAAACCTGAATGACATTGCCGCTTTCGCTCACCGTGACCAGTGCAGAAGCAGAAGTGTAGGTCGCGGTTGGCAAACTGCCCCCGCTCACTTCGGCCCGCAGGTAGAAACTCCCCGCTTGGGAAGGGCTCCAGTTTACGTCCTGTCCTTGACCAGGAATCGCTTGGAAAGGCCCCTGAGGACTTGCAGCATATTGCCAGGCAATCGTACGGCCGTTAGGCAGTTCTTGGTTGAGGCGCAAACGCACGGACTCACCCCGTACGACCGCAGCCGGGCTCGGGCTCAAACTAAAGGTGGTATCACTGTCACTGACCACAACCACAGCGCGAGACGAGGTGTATGTACGTTCTTCCCCACTGGCTGAATCAAAGGCGCGCACCCGCAAGAAAAACTCACCCGTCTGCTGAGGCGTCCAGCGCACCTGATCTCCTTCTCCATTGGGTATTGAAGTAAAGGGACCTTGAGCTGACAGGGCATAAGACCAGCTTAAACGCAGGCCGTCCCGGGCCTCTAAGCGGGTACTTAAATCGATACTTTGCCCGCGCGTTAAACTGCCAGAAGCCGGGGCCGTCTGGATAATATCCTCCGCTTCAGCCACAAAGACCAAGGCTTTAGAAGACGTATAGGTCGAAGTCTGATTGTCCCCATTGACCGTTTGCAGGCGCAGATAATATGAGCCCGCAGCTGTCGGTTCCCAACGAATGGTGGCCCCCGTCTCCGCAATCGGCGCAAAGGGCCCTTGCGGACTCTGAGCAGCAGCCCACAAATAGCGTGCCTCTGCCGGAGCCCCAGGAATATTGGCTTTTAACTCAATCCGTTCACCCAAGGTGACATTGCCATTGGCGGGAGTGGTCACCGCAATCGCGCTGCTGTCCTGGACCAATACCAAGGGCACGGGGCTGGTGTAAGTGGTGCTGGCCAGGGTACGGCGATCGACCGTGTCCAAGCGCACAAAATAGCCGCCGGCCCGGGCCGGTTCCCAAGTGGTGGTGGCAGCACGCCCACTTACAGGAGTCCAGGGGCCGAGGGCTGAGCTGCCTACAAACCAGTTAAAATCGTAGGCACTGGCTGCCTCTGGATTGGTAAAATTAGCGCTGAGACTGAGACGCGCACCCTGTACCACCTGAGCGGAAGGGCTTACCCGAATGGCCGGATTTCCAAATTTAAGTAAAGCTCCGGTATCAAAATGAATCAGATGTGTAGAGGGCAAATCGGTGGTCAGTAAGCCCTCAATAATGCCACTGCTGTTGGGAGAGCGGCCTGCGGGCAAAGGAATGGTCAAACTCGTATCAGCATTGCGCACCACTGTGTAGGTCGTGGTGCTATTATCAAAAACAGCGCGAATTTCACGCGCATTCCGAACTTCAGCAGGCAAAGAAGTCATTTCGGCAACTTGAAGCTGCTGACCACTGGCACCCGTTTGTAAAGTGGCTCGCACAGTGGTCACGGCAGCGGCTGAATCGGCAGGACGTGAGGTCAGGCTAAGGGGCGCATCACAGGCTGTGGCCAATGGGAATAACAGGGCTGTGATGAGAAGGTGAGAATATTTCATGCGGTACTCTTTCAGTTGTGCGGTATGCTTGACTGAAATTATTTTACTATATAAAATTTTTAGTATACAAACATTTCAGTAAGGAAATTTTCAACTGCCCCCTCCCCACAGGGTGTTGTAACCCCCTAAACGCTTGCAGCGGCAAGCAAAGAGAAGCAAATCAGCCCCAGGAAGAGGCCTATGACCGTAGACATTGTAAAAATTATTGACGAGATGTTCATCTATCTCATGCGCTTCACGCGCGAAAACATTATTGAAGAAAGTATCGCCAACTCCGTCACTCCGGCCCAGTTTGGAGTTCTCTATTTGCTCAGTTGTCACGGCTGTATGACGATGAAAGACCTCAGCCGCCACCTGAAACAAACCCACGGGGCCTCCACCGGACTGATCGACCGCCTGCTCAAGAGTGATCTGGTACAGCGCGAGCGCTCAGAAAGCGACCGACGGGTGGTACATGTCTCGATTACCGAAAAAGGCCAGCAGATGATTCACAAAATCACTCACAATCGCCACTCGATTCTTCAGGACGTGATTCGCGAAATGAACGAAGAAGAACAAAACGTTATGCTCACAGCCCTAACCTTGATAACAGAAAAGTTGAAGCACCATGAAAAAGCCTAAATTGTCCCTCATTCCCCTGTGCTTAAGCCTGAGCCTCGCGTGGGGCTTACTCCCAAGCGCAGCCCAAGCCCAAACCACGATCACGCAAAGTGCGCCCATTAAAGGCGTCATTCGCGATGGCCGCACGGGTATGCCTTTAAGCGACGTCTATATCCGTCAACAAGATGCCCTGGCTTCAGGGCTCAGTGATAATGAAGGACGCTTCCAACTTCAACTGCATCCTCAACAGCCCCCCGTACTGGTATTTAGCAAAAATGGTTATGAATCAGTGTCTTTGCGGTTTGAGCAATTAAGTGAAGATTTAAATATCAACCTCATGCCATTGGTCAATTACACCTCCAATCTCCCTCCTGCGCACAGTGAATCAATACCCGTTTCAGAAACGGTTTTCACCAACCAGCTCGGGCTCTTTTACCAGGGCAGCTTTACCGCTCTGGGCAGTGGCAACAGCCAAGTGAGCGGCTGGAGCATCAATGAGTTTGGTATTGACGCCGACGTCACGTTGTTCTCTCCGCTCCTTTTCCGAGGACGTTTATACCGGGGACGCCAACCCGTCAATGTCGCCAACTTCCCTTTTCAGCCAGCATTTTTCCAAAACACGCTGCAAGCGCGAATTGGAGCGGGTAAAACTTGGGAAATGCGCCCCGGTTTAGAAGCCTACCTCGGGGGAGATCTGATGTTTACCAATCGCTCCCCTGATAACCGCAGCAGCCAAGACCGTCGCCCCGTTCCTTACACCGGCACCATCATGGATTATGAACAAAACCGTTTGGGGATCGGAGCCAGTGGCGGATTGGCTTGGAAAGTGAATGACTGGCTTGCTCTCTACCCAGAAGCCACCCTCTATCCTCTGGCTTATAACTTTGTTCGCGATAATGGCCCGAGTGGTTTTATGTTAGCCGGGGATGCCGGAGTAAAAGCCCGTGTCCAGATTATTCCAGGAGCCTACGCGGTCGCAAACGTCTCACAACAGGTATGGTGGGGAGGAAACTACCTTGATGGCAGTACCTTCTTGTGGCTGGGGATATCCCTTGATCCTTGGACATTGGCGGCCAGGTTATAACCCCTATGTACAAACAGCTTTTTACCCTTGCTTTAGCCAGTAGTGTGCTGCTAGGCCAGCCCGCTTGGGCACAGGATCCAGCGCCGAGCCCAAGTCCAGCGATGGCAGTTTCGGAACGCCCCTATTTTTTAACGTTGACAGAAGCCATTGAAACAGCCTTCGTGAATAACCATGATATCCAATTGGCACGTCAACGGATTGATGACGCCCGTTTACAAATTACGGAAACGGGCGCTCAGGGCTTGCCGCAACTGAGCGTCAATGCCAGTTATGGTCGCCAAGATCCCATTAGCAGCGGCTCTTTGACCGACACCGGAAGTGGTGGCGGAGCAGGAGCAGGCCTGGGTAGTAACCCCCAATTGGCTGCCTTCCTAGGCTTGGCCAGCGTCAACACCTTTCAAAGCCGCGTCACTCTCAGCCAAACCCTATTTGCCGGTTTTCGCATTGTTGATGGTGTTCGCTTGGCCCAGATCAATGTTGGCATGATGGAAGAAGGGCTGCGCAGTGCACAGCAAAACGTGGCTTTCCAAGTTTCCAGCGCCTATTTTAATGCCCTCCGTGCTTGGGAGGTTGTGCGCATTGATCGCGAAACATTGAGTCAAGCGCAAGCGCAAGTAGCACAAGCTGAAAGCCGTATTAAATCAGGCGTTGGCGTAAAACTCGACCTCTTGCAGGCTCAAAGCCAAGTATTACAAATTCAGCAAGGCCTCAGTCGCGATGTCAATACCTTTGAAAAAGCGAAAATGAACCTCAACTTGGTCATGGGACGGGAAGCGGATCAACCCCTGGAACTCAATACAGCAGCACAAGTTCAGCCTTATGATAAACTCGAAAGCCAAAGCTTAGAGCAAGCCATCGAAAATCGTGCGGATCTCCGTCAATTATTGATGCAACGCGAGATGCAAGAACTCAATGCCAGCATTCAAGGGCGTTCAGTCTGGCCCACCGTTACAGCGCAGGCAGTTTATAGTTTGCAAGATAACCAGGTTGTTAATGGCAATAACAACAATATCCAGAATATCAACTATTCGCTCAATATGAACTGGCCTGTATTTGACGGCTTAGCCGCCTCGGCCAAGGCCCAACGAGCCCAACAAAGTGCTTTACAGGCCAAAACGAACTACGATCAATTGCGCCAAAAAGCTGTGGTCGAAGTCAAACAGGCCTATCTGGATATCCGAGAAGCCAACGAACGCTTTCAGTTGGCCCAAGCAGGGGTTCAGGTCGCCAAAGAGAACCTGCGTGTTGCCGAAATCAGTTACCGCGAAGGAGTCAGCGTCAGCATCAACGTAATTGATGCCCAAGTGCGCTTACAACAGGCCCGTAACTCACTGATAACAGCACAGTTTGACATCCACACAAGTATGGCAAAGCTTTACCAAGTGCTGGGGCTCGACCTCATGGGCAGCCTGCGCTAAATCTGTCACCCCCACCCCTAGGTGGGGGTTTTGTTTTGAGCACTCTAGCTGTGCGCAATGTGGGTCAAGGCAAGGGAGGAAACAGCAAAAGAGGCCCCACTACGGCACGTCACAAGGAGTGTATGGTGCCGCCTCAAGGCAAAAAGTGCTCTCGACTTGGGCCCTCAGCCTTTAAGGCAAATACAGCGAGAGAACAATACGGGTTAGACATGCAGACATTTCCCCTTTCGCAACCCCTGAGAATAAAGGCCTCAGCTTCCCGCACGCCAAGAATCCGTAAAAGAAGAGCCCCCAAGCGTTTGCTTGGGGGCTCTCAGCTATTTACCCACTTGGGATAAAGGCTTTGACTCTTCAGCCTCTGCAATATGCAGAACAGGCTCCTGGGCTTTTACGGAAAGCGTTTGGCCCCGAATCACGGCGGCAGGATCCCAGCCAATGGCTTTTAAGCCCCAATTGACCAAGTCGTCCATAATCGTATAGGCAACCGGAACCACCAACAGGGTCAGGAAGGTCGAGGTAATCAACCCGCCAATAACCGCTACAGCCATCGGAGAACGGGTCTCTGAACCAATCGTCAGCTGCATGGCAACGGGAATCATCCCGGCCACCATGGCAACCGTAGTCATCAGAATCGGACGCAACCGAATCGGGCCAGCCATTAATAGCGCTTGATTGCGCTCAATCCCCTGCTTGCGCAGGGTAATGGTGTAGTCCACCAACAGAATGGAGTTTTTAACTACCAAGCCCATCAGCATAATAATCCCGATCATTGACATCAGGCCCATTTCTTTGTTGGCCAGGAACAATCCTAAGAATGCACCGGCAAACGACAGCGGAACGGCCATCATAATCGTAAAGGGATGGAAGAAGTGCTCAAACTGAGAGGCCAAAATCATGTAAATGAACAAGACAGCCAAAAGCATCGCCCCGCCCATGAGACCAAAAGAATCCTTCATCCGTTCGGCTTCCCCTTGAAACTCATAGCTCACGCCTTCGGGCAGTTCCATGGTTTTTAAGAGTTCAGTCACAGGATTGAGAATTTCACTCAAGGGCGAGCCAGGGACATTGTTGGCATAAACCATCACCTGACGTTCCCGATCATATCGGTTAATGTTGGTGGGGCCCATTTCATAACTGATCGCAGCCAAAGCGCCTAAGGGAATCTCGCTTCCAGAAGCAGTCATGATCGGCAAAGACTGTAAGCGACTGATATCATACCGGCTGGAATCGTCTAAACGCACACGCACATCAACGTTATTGGTTTCTAAACGCATTTGTGTCGCTTTGTCCCCCAAAGAGGCTGCGCGAATGGTGCTGGCAATCGTGGCGGTAGTTACGCCCAGTTCCATGGCACGACGGTGATCAACCCGCAGGTTGATCTCCTGGCGGGGGGTTCCCGTAGAGGTTTTAACATCGGTAACAACCGGCATTCTGCGCAGTTTGTCGACAATTTGGTCTGCCAGTACTTGCAGCTCTTCCAAATTATCGCCCTGTAATGACAGGTTCATGGCCGCGTTGGCCCCCGTACCATTGTCAACACCCCCGGCTTCACGGAAGCTAATTACCGCTCCCGGAATCGATTTCATATCCGTTTGCATCCGTGCCTGAATCGAGAAAGAACTCTCTTTACGGCCTTCTTTTTTCGACTTCAGGGTGACAGCCAAACTGCCACTGTCGGTATTGCCTCGGCTACTTCCGGCGGTTAACAGCAACGTATCCACCATTGGATCCGCTTTGACGCGCCGGGAAATTTCTTCAAGAATCCCGCGTGTCTGAGCCAAACTCGAACCAGAGGGTAATTCAACGGCAATCGAAAACTCGTCTTGGTCATTGCTCGGGGCAAAACCCGTGGGTAATAAACCGGCAATCGGGATAGCTGCCACAAAGACCAAGAAAGCCAAAATAACCGTGACAATGCGGTGGCGCAATACCCATTTGAGCATGCCTTGGTAGATGCCCCCGATGCCTTTGGCAGCCGCTTCATGTTCATCCTCATGCTTGATCGGCATGGGCTTTAAGAAATAGGCTGACAACATCGGCGTCAGGGTCCGGGCCACCAACAGAGAAACTAAAACCGCCACCGAGACAGTCAAACCAAATTGGCGGAAAAACCGTCCAATCATCCCGCCCATAAAACCAACCGGCGCAAATACAGCCACAATTGAGAAGGTTGTGGCGACAACCGCCAAACCGATTTCGTTGGTGGCTTTGATCGCCGCCTGATAAGGCGATTCTCCCATTTCAATGTGACGGAAAATGTTCTCCAAGTCGACGACCGCGTCATCTACCAAGATACCCACAACCAGCGACAGGGCCATTAAGCTCATAAAGTTGAGCGAGAAACCCATCATGCCCATAAAGGTATAAGTAGAAATAACCGAAGTCGGAATGGCAATAGCAGCAATAATGGTCCCGCGTACGGTCCGCAAGAAGATAAAGATGACAATAATCGCCAAAATAGAACCAATGATCAGCTCTTCAATCGACGCTTCTTTAGACTCTTCGACGAACTTGGCCGTATCAAAGGCCAATTCAATTTCCATGCCGGGCGGCACGCTCTTTTGCAGCGCGGCCACTTCTTCCCCAAGGCGATGGGCCATTTCTACCGTATTGGTCCCGGACTGCTTTTGAATCGAAAGCACAACGGCAGGTTTTCCATTCCAGGCAGTGTAGGTATTGGCGTCTCTAAAACCATCACGCACCGTACCGAGATCACTGAGCAGAACAACTTTACCGCCAGAAATTTGGATCGGTGTCTGGGCAATTTGGGCTGCGGTTTTATAAGAGTTGACCGTCCGCAGGATAATCCGTTGTTGCAAGGTTTCAATCTGACCGCTAGGGAAATCGAGGTTTTCCTGCTGCAAGCGACCCACCACTTGGGCGGACGTCAGTTTATATTGGCTGAGAGCAGCGGGGTTGAGCATGACTTGCACTTCGCGCTCTTGCCCACCCAACAGGTTCACTTCCGCCACCCCATCCACCTTTTGCAGCCGGGGCTTGAGATCATCCCGCGCAAAGTCGGTCAACTGCTCAAGGGGCAAAGTGCCTGTCAAGGTATAAAATTGCACCGGCACCGCATTGGGGTCAACCCGTGCAATTAGTGGTTCATCAACATCTGTCGGCAGAGTCGGGCGCACCAAGGCCATTTTTTCCTGGACTTCATTGGCCGCGTCTTTAATATTTTTTTCCAGTTGGAACTGTAAAATAACGGTCGAGATACCACTGCTAGACGTAGAAGTGATATGTTCAATCCCGTTTATGGCGCTCAAGCCGTCTTCAATCGGCTTGGAAACCAGGGTTTCCATTTCCCGTGCTGAAGCGCCTGGATAAGTCGTGGTAATCGAAACGATCGGGAAACTGACATCGGGAAACAATTCGACAGGCAAACGCTGGTATGAGAGCATGCCCATGACCAACAAAATCAGAATCATCATCGTCGTCGTAACTGGACGATTGATGGCGATTTCCGAGATATTAAAGCCGCCTTTGCTGCCCTCATCAGAACTTGGCTGATGACTCATAATTACAGAACCTCCTTGACGGCGGCCTGAATCTGCACCTTATCACCTGGGCGCACATAAGCAGCCCCTTTCACAATCACTTGCTCTTGGGATTTCAGCCCCTGGCGGATTTCCACTTCAGCAGGTGAACGCAAACCGAGTTGCACAGGTCGCGCCTCTACCTTGTTGTTAACAGCCACATAGACAACCGGCTTATTATTTTCTTGCATCACGGCATCGGCAGGTACCGTTAACGTATTCAAACTTTCTTGTAAGACGATCCGGCAATCCAATAACATCCCAGCCCGTAAAGATTGAGCAGCCGGAAGATAAGCCGTTAATTTCACCAACCGCGTTTGTGGATCAACCACCGGGCTGATTTTACCCACCACCGCCATCAAAACCTGATTAGGTAATGACGATGAGCGCACTTCCACGACCTGCTTGAGTTTCACCCGTGCCAAATCGCGCTCAGGTAAAAACATTTCAATTTCAGGATTGACGTTTTCAGCAATCGTCACAATCGGATTGGGGGCCGCGACTAGGTTTCCCGCATCCAAATGTTTTTGTGTCACGACGCCAGAGATCGGTGACACTAAGCGGTAGTTGGCCAATTGCGCCTCATACAGACGAATGGTTGCCAAGGCTTGGTTGTACTGGGCCCGAGCCCCGTCAATTTGTTCTGGGCGATTCCCGTCTAAAAGCTGCTGAAGGGCTGCTTTCGCCCCAGAGATTTGCTGTTGCATCGCCAACACCTGCTGCCGCAAGCCGTCAAATTGAGCCCGTGAAGTTTCATACTGCTGTTGGGTCACAACCCCGTCAGCAACTAAAGTTTGCTGGCGCTGAAGATCGCGTTCACTTTGCGCTTGATTGACCAGCAACTGCGCTAAACTCGCTTCCAATTGGTTGACAGAAGCACGGGATTGGGCAATCTGGGTTTGGAGAGGACCATTCACCAACTGGTCTAAATTGGCTTTAGCCATTTGGGCAGAGGCACGGGCCTGAGCCAATTGTGCATCGACCTCTAAGTGGTCAATTTCCCCAATCAGTTGCCCCGCTCGCACAGGAGTGCCTTCTTGAACAAAGAGTGAAACTAAACGCCCACTGGCTTTAGGAACCAGCTTGACTTCTTCTTGAGCAACAACAGAACCACTCAGATGCTCAGTGCGATGCCTTTAATGGAAAACGCCTATGGTGTGCTGCTTTTTACCTNNCTTGAGCAACAACAGAACCACTCAAGGTTAATTTATCCGAGAGAGTCCCTAAACGAGGATGGCTAACGGCAACGGCAGGTAAAGGAGGTGTCATATTTTTAAGGGCCGCTTCGCGCTCGTTTTTTTGTTTTACACGGGCAGCAATCAGGCCTCCGAACGACAAAACCAAAACAGCCACAATTGCTAGCGTCACCCATTTACGGTTGAGTTTTAACATATACCGAGCCTATCTATATCCATTTATGCATTGCGTAATAGAGGAGCAAAAATCTACCCCTACTCACTAAATGTAAATGAATTACTTCACGATATCAATATGTTAGATAGTGAAATATTTGAGCTCTTAAATTTTAAAAGTCTGAATATAAAGCACAAGCGAAGTTCTGACTCACTGTATATATGAGGAGTTATATATAGGGCATTCAGAAGAGTGATTCACCTACATTTGTCCATTCTACATCGCTAGAGGCCCTCAAAAACGAGTTTTCGCTTCAGAACGAGATTAAAAGTCGCTCTCCCCATCGCCGGGCCTAACCCCTGCAATGTATGACTCATGCTACACTGTACGTGGATTCTGCACCATCTGCCGTCTCCAGCAAGATGCCGGGCCCCGCCTAGGTACCTGCTTGTCCGAAAGAGTGAGGATTTCATTATGGCAAAACAGCAGCTGCTCTTCCTACAAACCCTGACCAGTCTGCACTCGGGCGCCCCCGCCCCGACTCCGCTTCTAACTCCCTTCTTACGCGAAGAAGACACCGCTTGGCCACGTTTGGCCCATAGCACCCTACGCGGCGCTCTACGCCGCCACATGCGCCACCAACTTCAGGCTGGCCTCGAAGCCCCTGCGGACTGGAAACAAGCCGCCGATCAAGATCCCGTCCTGCGCCAGCTCTTTGGAGCTGCTGATCAAGTGGAACCGGGTATCTTAGAACTCAGTGACGCCCGCCTGCTGGCCCTCCCTGTTCGCAGCGCCCGCGGCATATTCACCTGGGTCACCTGCCCTGCGGTCCTTGAAGGCTTGCAGCGCAGCCTCGCAGCCTGTGAGCTTGAAGCTTTACCAGCACTGCCCGAACTGCACAAAGATCAGGTCGCCTGTAGCCCTGAGCACAGCGCCTTGCGCGACGACCATCTCCTGATCGAAGAATTTGTTCTGCGCCGTACCAGTGATGAAGTAGAGGGTTTAACGGCTCGTCTCCAGAGCCTCTTCCCGAGCATTACCGAGTGGACCCAACGCTGGGCTCTGATCAGCAATGAATACTTTGGCCATCTGGTGCGCCATGTATTGCCTCTAGAGGCCTTCTCCACCGGGGCTCCGCAAGCTCCCCACTACCGTGAGTTTTTACCGGCCGAAACCCTAATGTACGCAGTCGCCAGTGGCGGTCAACCGGAACTGATGGATGCTTTGGCCGATCGCCTCCCTCCCCTGTTACAGGTGGGTGGGCAAACGACTGCGGGTAAAGGCTTTTGTAGCCTGAGCTTGGCCACCGGAAAGGAAGCTTAATCCACCATGCAAGAATCTACTGAAATGCTGATTGAAAACACCCCCGAAATGGCCCCTGAAACAGCCCCAGCAACAGAAAGCCTCACATCAACCGAAACGCCTTCAGCCGCCAGCGAAGCGCATACAAGCAGCCATGCGGAAAGCACCGTGGAAGTCGAAAACAGCGAAACCGCTCCCACAACACAAGCCACTTCCGAAGGTACAATGGAAGCTGAAAGCAGCGAAGGTGCAGCGGAAGCTGAAAACACCTCAGAGACTGAGAGCAATGATGTTGTTCTCGGGGCTGAAAGTGAAACGGCTACCAGTGGCGAAACAGCCGCTGAAAGCCCTGCTGCAGCGGCAAAAAAGCCCGCCCGCGTGCTGTCTTATCAACCCCAGGATGTCTTGGGCCGGATGCGCAAACGCCCGGAAGCCTTAGAGGCTTATCAGCAAGCCGTCTGGAAACTTTACATTCACATCCGCACCGGCGGTTTGGGTGCGGCCTTGGCAGCACTGCTCCAGGAGCCCGCCCCCAAACTGCACCGTAGCCTCTATTGGGACATTTCCAAATGGGTGCTCAAAGAACAGCGCATCAAAGGTAAAAACGCCCGTAGCCTGCTCGAAAGCCTGGTCTACGGAGATACCCACTACCTGCGCCGCGCCACTGATTCCGTGGTGCTGTACCTTGAAGAAATTATTCGCCTGAGCGAAACCGCGCGCTTTAAATCCAACAGGAGTAAATCTGCATGAGTTCGACAACACTCCCGGACAAAACCATCGACTTTATTGCCCTGCCTGTCAGCACCAGCCAATTGGTCAAACAGCACAGCAGCACTCACCCTGGCCTGGCACGGGACAAATACCCGGCTTTATTGGCCTGGCACAATAAACAGTTGCTCTTCCAAATTGAAGACGGACAACGCCGCCGCAACCTCGAAAAAACGGCCCGGATCCTGACCCAAGGCGAAGAGCTGCGCCCCCTGTGGCAGCAGCGCTTCCAGCAACGGCAGCAGATGCTGACCTTGACTGGAGCCCAAACCTTGAGCCTGAGCCTGGTTGCCCCCTTGACCCTCGAAAGTGCCCACCTGGATGTCCACGAAAATACCGGCTTAATCCTGCATCCGCTGTATGGTTTTGTCTATTTTCCCGGTCAACTGCTCAAGGGCCTGACGCGCGCCTGGGCCGAAAACCACTGGGTGCCCGCCCAAGAGGATACTCTCAAAGCCCAGCAAACCCTGGACCACATTCTCGGACGCCCTGGCCAAGAAAATGGCAGTGGCGCAATTGTCTTCCATGAAGCCTGGCCCGAAAACTGGCCGACGGTGACGGTAGACGTCGCCAGTCAGCATACCCCGCACTATTATGCGGGTAAATCGGCCGCGGGCGATTGGCAAGAGCCAGCCCCAACCTTCTTCTTGGCGCTGCAAACGGGAGCCCGCTTCCAGTTTGCCCTGTCCCGCAATGGTGCCAGCGTGGCACCGGAACTGTTAAACTTGGCACAAGAGTGGCTATCAGCCGCCCTGCATCAGGGTTTAGGTCAACGTCGCAGCAGTGGTTACGGACGTTTTGGCAGTGCCGCTGCCGCCGATCTGAATGCCACCTTAGAATTGGCTACCCCGGCCTTTTTAGCAGGTGCCAGCCAAAAATCTGGCGACTGCCAACTGCGGGGCCCCCATCTGCGGGGCCTGCTGCGCTGGTGGTGGCGTACACTCCATTCAGGGCACCTCAATCGCCAAAGCCTGTTGGCCCTTGAAACCGCCCTGTGGGGCAACCACAATCAACCCGGAGCCCTGGCCTTGGCCCTTCAGCCCGAAGGCCTTCCCCAGGCACGCCGCTTCCGCAAACAGGAGCGCACGGCTGGTTTCCCCCGCCCGCAGGAGCCTAAAACCGCTCAAGGTCTTTGGTATCTGGCCCACGGGATGGACAGCCCCGAAACCCAGCGCCTCTATCTTGATGCCGGTACCCGCTGGAATTTGCAAATTCAGGCCCAGCCCGCCACCTTTACCAAAACCACAGAACAGGGTACCGAAAGCATTGTCCTGAGTGCTGAACAGGTACAGGCACAAGCCAGTGCCGCCCTGTGGTTACTGACCCGTTTTGGAGGGGTGGGTGCCCGTCAGCGCAAAGGGTTTGGTTCTCTGCAACCGCTCGAACACACCACCCTTGACACCTGCCTGGCAGATGCCGAAGCCCTGCGTCAACACTGTGGGTTTAACCATCCCTTTACACCCGCCTGGGCGGAAATTCCCTCCCTTCAACAGTGCCTCGAATTTACGCCGATCCAAACCGCCTGGAAAAATCCCTGGTTTGCCCTCGACCAGCTTGGAGCCAGCTTGCAAGCCTTTGCTCGTCAACACAAGCACCAAGCCCTCAAAAAGGCATTGGGATTACGCCGGGAAATTGGCGAGCCCGTGGAAGGCACCTTTGAACCCGGACGTCCGGTGCGCAATCGCTTCTCATCGCCAGCCC
>DLGM01000275.1 GCA_002482705.1 Cyanobacteria bacterium UBA7694 | reverse complement strand
CTCAGGTTGGGGGTACCTCTCAACAGTGAATACCAACCAGGCAAAACCCCACTGACATTGGCCATTGACATCGATTTCCCTGTTGCCGTAAGCCGATTGCTAAAACAGGGTGCCGACTTGCACCACCTGACACCCAGTGGGCTCACCCCGTTGAGTTATACCCTCAGCCAAAATAAACTGGCTGTACTCAAAGCGTTGTTAAAAGGCATGACGGACCATCCAGACACATATATGCCCACGGGTATTGGAGCACTGGACATGGCCCTCAAGTATCATCACTTGTCGCTCATTCCGCCTCTGATTGCCGCTGGAGCCCAACAGGGAAAAGCAGCGGCTTTGGCAATGTACGATCAGGCCGTATATCTCCGCAAAACTGGAAAAGTCTTGCTCACCCAGGGCCAAAGTGCTCTGCCCGGCCATCTGCTGGTGGGGCTGCAACAAAACTTGGAAGCTTATGGATTCAAGCTTTCCCCGGCTCTGGCTGAACGCATTTTGACACTCTCAGAAAGTGAGCTCAAAGCTTTTTACCAGCAATTACTTCCCATTTTGCAACAGCAGGTAGGGGCCCACCGGGAAATGAACCCCATGTACCCCAACTTCCCGGAACAAGTGAAAAGCATGTCAGCAGATGAACTCTATTTAAATGCCTTGCTGCACTATTGGGGGGACCAAATTGGGCAGCGGATTCTGCCGGGTTATCAGGCCCAGGAGCGCCCGCCTTTGCAAGAGGAAACGGAGCTGCGCCCGATTGGGCTCGGCAATGAACAAGATTTTATGGCCCTCTTTGAACGCCTGCAACAAGCCAAAACAGCCCTGAGCCAAGAAGACAAAGACATTCTGGCCTGGTTTGTCATCAGCCGGGGAGAAGCCATTGCCGCCCATCTGCCAGAGCGCATTCCTCAGCGCGAAAACTCCGCCCTGTTGACAGCCTTATTGCTGCAACAACCCGTTCTGTCCGAAAAAGCAGCCCCTTATTTACATACAGCGGTGGATGTGCTGCGACTGGCCACCGCCCTTTCAGAAGGGGATGTCAGCCTGGCTAACAATACCCGTTTTATCAGCTTCCCGAAACGGCTGCGGCGCTTTATGTTGGCCCAACTGGAGCGCATGCCGCAGCGGGCGGAAGATTTTCAGCGTCACCCAGAGCGTTTTAAACGCTTGGGAGAACGCCTGCATCCGGGTGAATACCGCCAGCATTATCCCCAAACCTGGGAAGCCTTTGCCCAACTGAGGGCCGGACAGAAACCCGTCACCTTTGCCCAGCAGGTAGAAATGGGGCTGGCAGCGGGAGACGTCAATAGCCTGCTTCCCCTGCTGCAAACCCGGCCCGGAGAACTGGCACGGCGTATGGATACCCTCTTGCGGCGTAGCCCTGAGCCGCAAAGTGTACTCTCGGCCTGGGAAAGTGTTGTGCATCAGGTGCCCTCTCCCCTGCTGCTGCAACTCATGGATCATTTCCAGCATCGTNNGCTGCCCCGCTACGGGTCTTTTTCCCAAAGGGAGATGTGGGAAAATTACAAGCCATTGAGCAAAACCTACCTGAACTGCCACCAGATATTTGTCAGAGCATGGTAAATATTTGCCATCAGGCACTACTGCACCAATATGCCCAACGTCCACCTTTGGGCCCATGTTATATTGACCCTCAGTTAAAAAACTTCAAGGTTCCCTTTGCCCTGCGTTCCGCCAGCAAAGCGTTACGCACCGTAGCCCGTGGCAGCCACATTCCCATACAATTGCCAAAAACGGCCCGCTTCTTTATTTGGTGGCACGACGGCAAAAGTCGCACCGATATTGATCTGAGCGCCTTGGCCCTCGATGAAAATTTCCAATACGTCAATACCTTGGCCTATTACAATCTGCAAGCATTGGGAGGGTATCACAGTGGTGATATTACCTCTGCCCCGGAAGGTGCCTCGGAGTTTATTGATATCGACCGTGCAGCCTTTTTAGCCCAGGGGGTTCGGTATGTGCTCATGGTCATCAACAGTTATACCGAGCAACCTTTTTGTGACCTGCCGGAATGTTTTGCTGGCGTCATGGCGCGGGAATACCCTAACAGCGGTGAAATTTATGAGCCACGCACGGTGTTGAACAAGTTTGACCTCACGGGCAATACCAAAATGGCCATTCCCCTGATTCTCGACTTGCAGGCCGAACAGGTAATTTGGACCGATCTGGCGTTGAGCAAAAACCCTTCTGAGGTCAACAATGTGCACCATAACCTCTCCAGTTTAGGTTTACTCTGCCAGACTATGGTGCAATTGCAAAAACCCAGTTTATATGACCTTTTTGCCCTGCACATTGACGCCCGGGGTGAGCAGGTATACAATCCAAAGCAGGCACAGACAATCTTTGCGGTAGATCAGGGCATTACGCCATGGGATATCGACACGATTATCTCTGCCTTTGTGTGAAATCTACAGAGGGCTATATTGCTGCTTCCTTCTTCACTCATCCTGAACTCTAGTGGCAGTGCTTTCCCTCTGTAGAATCCATCACCCATTGCATATCTTATTGTTGTCAGAGTGGGTGTGTCATACTTTTTTATGTGTATGCAAGATAATCTTGCGTACACAAAACGTACTCGGTTTGATTGACCGATATCAATGCAGACGCTGAATAAAGCGTTTATGATACCTGCATCTAGCTGGATTGATTCAGCATGCTCGGCAAAGATTTTTTTCCAAATAAAAAACGTCTCTTAACGATCATCCAATAGCTGTTACCCCATAATAACACCTGAGCCCCTGAGGGGGCTTTTCTTTTAGGAAATGTGCAGCTCGGATGCAATGTGGCGGCTGCTCCGCATTTCTTGTGCATGGTGCAACTGTTTTCCAGGGAACGAATTGCGCCACACCATGTGTACCGCACCAGGCCAAGTGAGCACATAACGTTGGGAGTCTCTTTGGTAAACCCCCTCCTTCACCAAGTCTTCAAACTCCTGCTGAATGTGGCGGCAAATCGAGTCCATCTCTTGCCCAGGAGCCACAGCACTCCCAACACAATCCGCATATTGCTGTTGCCGCAAATGCCGGTGAATGCGCCACAAGGGCTCTATTCCCTGCACCCAGGGAAAACGCCCCACATAAAACCCTTCTCGCTGCCAGGAGCTAGACTGAGATGAATTATTGATGGCCAGCCCCCGTTTCCCCTCAAACAACTGAGAAATCTCATCATAATGAAGTGAGTGGGTTCCGCCATCAATCCAGGCCGACATCGCCGCAAGACCGTCTTCCGTATGGCGGTAAAGCCCCACATAACTGGTCAGCATCGGCATAAAGTCGGCCATGACAAATAGGCCAAGATAACTAAAACCGAGCGCCTCAAATTGGGGGCGTTGCCCGGTCATCCAGGTTTGTACCTTTTCGGGCACATCGTCGGCAGGCAAAAGTTGCGGGACCCGGTTTACCCAATGCGTTCTTTTCACCAACGGAACCCCCACCACCAGTGGGAATGCCAGACACCCCAAACCCAAGATCGCAAGGGTCGGAAAAAGGTTCTCGATCATGACCATCTCCAGCTTATATATTTGGTTTTAGGTTGCAAAAATGGCCTGTAAACGGGGATCTTCATCCAGCCGCTGTTCCAGTATAGACAATGCGCCTGGAGTATCCAAACCGGTGTAAAATCCGGGCTTGATCGCCTGGGCCGCCCCCAAGGCCACAATCCACTCCTGACGCACAGGCTGCTGCTGTCGCAACCAATCCCAGCAACCACTGGATTCTAAA
>DLGM01000301.1:22593-24223 GCA_002482705.1 Cyanobacteria bacterium UBA7694 | reverse complement strand
GCCAAATCTACGCGTTCACTGCGATAGGCCTTGAGCCCTTCGCGAAAGAGTTCGCGACCCCGGTCGCTCACGGGCAATTGGGTGCGGCCAAAGGTGCGAATATCGTAATGGCTGCGTTGGACGGAGTCACACAAAACCTCATAAGCACGGGCCAATGACAACATCCGTTCAGCGGCGATCATCCGGGCAGTTTCCGCCTTGGCTTTCAGATCCAGGCCCCGCGTATGCTGTTGGTAAGCCTGCTCCACCTCAATACTGCTGGCCTCCGGTTCAATGTCCAGAATCCCGTAATAGTCGGGCTCCGCAATGAGTGCGGGCTCTAACAACGCCAAATAACGGCTGGTACTCACAGCATTGCACCTCTTCTCGTAGACCCTTTCTCTATCTTAGAGCCTGACTCGCGATAAAAAAAGAAAGTTCTCGTAAAAACAGTGTTAAACTTTGCTTCACTGCACCAAGGTTTTGAGCCATTGCAGCACAAAGACCCCGTGCGCTCGCGACATCTGTTTATCCACCTGAATTTGTGCCATACGCTCGACCAAGACCCGCTTGTCTTCTGGCGTCATACCTTCACGCCCTTCCCACTGAAAAAACGTGTCACCCGCCATCTGGGCCAAGGCCTGCTGGGAAATCTCGCTCACGGTGGCAAGCTCCTGCGCGTTAAATTGAGCTTCTAGTTGCTGCACCAGTGCCTGGGTTTTGGCATCCATCAGCGGTTTTTGTTCATCCTCACGCAGACGGGTTAAGAGCTGCTGAAGGATTTTGAGCTGGGGCTCACTCAGGCCTGCTTCTTGCAAAAAAGGCTTCAAGTCGGGATCTGTTCCTGCGGCTACCGTACAGGCAAAGGCCAAGCCCACCGGCTTATCTTCCCGTTGCAGCGTCGTGGTTTTGCCCACTCGCCCAGAGGATACATCCACCGCCGTGATCAGGGGCGTCATCAGAGCCGGTTGATCCACATAGGTCATGACCAGTAGAGTTTTCCCATCCGGGGCCAGCGCCATGACATCCACCGGATCATCCAAATCGCTAAACCGTTGACCGGGCAATGCCACTTCCTGTTTTAAAGCCAGCGACTCTAAATCAAAACACAGCAGGCTGACGGGGCTGCCTTCCCCGGCCCGCAAAATCCAAATTTGATTGCGGGTTTCGTCTACGGCCAAAGCTCCCAAAGGCCCCATCTGCAAATCGACGGCTTCATACTCCCGGCTTTCCGGGTTGAGCAAATGCAAACTGCTGGTGGTGTAATCACTGGCAAATACAAAACGATAACGGGGCGCATAAGCCAATCCCAGCCCTTTGCTGCTGCCAGGGGGCCGCACCGCCACCCGCAAGCGCAGCTCGGCCAGAGTGACATCCGCCATTAATACCTGTCCGGCAGCCCGGTCAACCACAAATACCCCTTCGTTTTGACCGGGCGGAATCACCAGGTCATAGGGGCCACGCTCCACTCCCGTCGTCGGAATCAGGGTATTGAGCAGGGTATCTAAGCGATAGGCCTGCTTTTGATAACGAATCATCGCCCCTTGGGGAGTGGGGGTCAGCTCAGCGGTCGGGCGATCAAACACACCGCTATAACTGAGCGCCGGGCTAAACAGAGCAATTTTATTGGCTGCAAACGGAAGCCACTGCC
>DLGM01000301.1:15327-22566 GCA_002482705.1 Cyanobacteria bacterium UBA7694 | reverse complement strand
AAGCGGGCAGATCAAGCGCGCCCCATTCGCCGCTGTCACCGGTATCCCGCAAGCGAATGCGACCACTTTCGAGTTCCAATTCATAACTCGACGTTCCCGCTGCTAACTTGGTTTGGAGAAAGTGGCGAAAGGCCTCTGCCAATTGATAGGGTTCGGCAAAACCCTGTTGCAGGGCCAGCGCACATATTTGCTGAACATCTTCACGGCGGTGCAAGGGCATAAACAGTCTCCTCTAGGGTTGGCTGACAATTCCGGTAAATAACAAGCTGCCGGTGGCCTCATCACGAATCAGAAACATAAACGGGCGATTCAAGGCCAGTTGTAAGGGCCGGGCCACCGCCGAGCGGGTCGCCACCACCACCGCTGTCGCCGCCGCTGCTTCTGTCCCCTGCTCATTCACTTCCACAAAGGTTTTCTGGCGCACCTTGGCCAGATAAGCATCCGGGCCCTGGGGCAACATCGCCCGAAAGTCGGCACGGGACTCATCAAAAGCAATCCCCATGCCCAGCGCCGTCAGCGGCGCTTTTAAATCGGCACTGGTTTCGAGCTTAAAACGCGGCATCTCCAAACGCAGGCTGCGCTCCTCAAAAGCATCCAGAAGGGTATGCAAAGCTTCGGGAGTCAGAGCCTGTAACCAGTTTGCCACTGACTGGTCAGGCAAAAACGCATAAAAACGCAAAGCCCCCGTTTTGCCATAGGGCAGACTAATGCCCTTCACCGCAGCAGATTCAAGGTAGCCCATTTCCCCCTGGCGCACCATAAACGGCACGGCTTGCTCACCGCTGGGCGCAGCAAAGGGTTTGGTTACGGTCAGTTTGGGATCAAAAGCGGTGCTCCAAGTGCCCTTAAAATAAATGGCGTTCAGCAACACCATCAAGCTGAGGGCGTTGAGATCACTGGGCTGAAGTAATTGGTCGATTTTCCCGGCGGTGGCTTCTTTGACCCAAGCATTGACGATTGCCGCAGCTTGGGGGTCACTCAAATCGAGGGAGCGGGCCTGAGCGCCAAAATAATCGCTGTTGGTCTTGAGAAAGGCAGGGGCAAAGGCAAAACCCGCTTTGCTAAACAGGCCATTGGCCAAGGTCACTTGCACCCCTTCGCCGAGATGGGCCAAACGCTGACGCAAAGTGCGGCTGGCATTGAGTACCGTTGAGGATTCGAGGCCGTTAAGCTGTAAAGCTGACTGCATGGCCGCTTGGGTGGTGCCACTGGCCCCCTGAACCGTCATCGTCAACGCCAAGGCGGCACTCAAGGGAGAGAGAGCCAGATTGCCCGTCTCAGTGGTATGTGCCGTTTGCAAAAGTCTGAGCGAAAATTGATTCTGGGCAGCCACCAAGCCACTTGTACTCAGTTGCTTCAGAGCTGCCGCGTTAGGGGCCGAGGCGGCGGTAAAATCAGCGGAAGGCGAAACAGGCATGGCAGACTCCTAAATGGGGCGGGTGGGCGCACAGGCAATCCCGGTCATGAGCAGCGCGAGTACACACAATGGCCAATGGCGCATAACATGAAGCTCCTGAGCCACAGAATAAGCCTATTCTAGCAGAGAAAGCAGGAGCTGAAAATTTTCAGTCCCTGTGCGCGACAACAGCAGGCGCTATACTGGAATGCAACCGGGAAAACAGCCCGGCCTACAGATGCCACAATGTAGAATGGAAACGGTGATGGATCAGTTCATTCTTGCCCCCGCCCCCCAGCTTATGACCCTGTTTGAAGGAGTTTATACGCCATCAGCCCAAGGGCCGATACACATCAGCCACCAGGAGCTGTATCCCTTAGCCCAAGCGTTCCGCACCCTCTTTGCAGCCCATGCTTTGTCGTTGGGAGACATCCAGGTAGATGCTCGCCAGCAGCACCCAGCAGCCCTCCAGATCACCCTGGACCCACGCATAATTACCCGCCCCGATGCCTTCCAATTGCTGATTTATCCCAGCCGTGTGGAGCTGCTGGCCGCCAGCCCGGCGGCGGTCTTTTATGCCCTGCAACTGCTGAAACAGATCTTCCGTCAGCGTGCCACTCTGCCCTGTGCCAATATCCAGGATTGGGCCGACTTTGCCCACCGGGGCCTGATGCTCGACATCAGCCGCGACCGCGTCCCCACCATGGCTACCCTCGAAGCCCTGATCCCGCAACTGGCTGAGTTGCGTCTCAACCAGCTCCAACTCTACATGGAACACACCTTTGCCTATGTAGGTCACAAAACCGTATGGCAAACTGCCAGCCCCTTCACGGGCGAAGAAATCTTGGCCTTGGATGCCTTATGCCGCCAATATTATATCGAACTGGTGCCCAATCAGAATTCGTTTGGCCATTTGCACCGCTGGTTTAAACACCCGGCCTACCGCCCTTTGGCCGAATTACCACCTGAGTCAGAAACCCGCCCCTTTAGTCTCTGCCCCACCGACCCGGCAGCGCTTGGCCTGCTCTCTGACTTATACGCCCAATTATTGCCCCACTTTACCAGCACCCAGTTTAATGTCGGCTGTGATGAAACCTTTGACCTTGGGCTCGGTCGCAGCGCCACAGCCTGTGAAAGTCAGGGCAAAGGCCGGGTCTACCTCAACTTTTTACGTCAGATTCATGATCTGGCCACCCCGTATGGCAAAACCCTGCAATTCTGGGGCGATATTATTCTCGATCATCCCGAACTTATTCCCGAACTACCCCAACCCATTATCGCCCTGAACTGGGGCTACGAAGCGGACCATCCTTTTGAGGCCCAAGGGGCTCAATTTGCCGCCGCCAAAATCCCCCATTATGTCTGCCCTGGCACCTCTAGCTGGAACAGCCTGACCGGGCGTACTACCAATGCTTTGGGCAATTTGGCAGCAGCAGCCCAAGCGGGAAAAACCCATGGGGCCATCGGCTACCTGATCACCGATTGGGGGGATAATGGCCATTTACAGCCTCTGAGTATTTCCTTGCCCACCATTGCTTATGGCGCTTGTCAGGCTTGGTGCAGTGCAAACACCTCTACCAGCGATCTGGCACACATGTTGAGCCTGCATCTTTTTGCCGATGCCAGCGGGCACTTGGCCGAGGGGTTGCTGGCATTGGGAGATGTGTATCTGCAAGCCCATCTGCCCATGGCCAATCAGTCACCCCTGGTGGCACCGCTGCTGTTTCCCGGCCGCCCGCTGGCCCCAGAACTGACGCCCGCCCTCTGGCAAGCAGCCCAAACGGCCATTGACCAAGCACTGGACAAATTAAACCACCATACCAGCCAACATCCCGAAGCCGCTCTGATAACCCAAGAAAGTGAATGGATTGGCCAGTTATTGGCTCACAGTTGCCGTTTAGGCGCAGCGTTAACAACCTCGGAATGCAACAGCGCAGCCGATCTGCCCAGAGATATACGCCAAGCGCTGCAAGCGGAGCTTGAGACCTTGAATGCAGCGTATCCGTCCCTGTGGTTGGCCCGCAGCCGTCCCGGTGGCCTGGGCGACAGCCAAGCCCGTATCCACAAGATTCTAGCCTTGTATCAAGGAGTGACCCCATGAACCGTGAAGCCCTGCAAGCCCTCTGCCAGACTTTTCCAGGCGTTCAAGAAGATATCAAGTGGCAAGAGCACCTGTGCTTTTGTGTCACTGAAAAAATGTTCCTGATCACCCATATCCATGGAACACCCTGCCCCGCTTCGTTCAAAGTGCCCGAACCGGTCTTCCATGCCCTGTGCCAACAGGAAGGCTTCAAACCCGCGCCACATCTGGGACGTTACCACTGGATTCAGGTCGCAGATCTTGGTTTATTAAGCCCGGAGGAATGGGAACTCTATGCCCGCCAATCTTATGATCTGGTGGTGTCCAAGCTGCCTAAGCGCCTCCGTCCATAGCAGACGAATAACGTCTTCGGGCCCAAGTCACCATCAGTAAGCCATGCTCACAGCAAATATTAAAAACCTATTAAATAGGCCTTTTTTTGTTTGCGTTTGATTAACAATTAACTAAGAAAGCACTTTCACGAAGCTTCGCTTATTGATCATTGAGAAAACCATATGCTAAATTAAGATCACATTTAGTAAACACGCTCTGCACTTCTCAAAATGAGATTCTTAGACACCTATCTATTATCTTAAATAATAAAAAAACACCTTGTTTAGGAGATTTAACAGATGAAAATCAATGGTTTTGGCTACACAGATTACAGTCTGACAAACACCGCTACGCAGAAAAACACCCAGAGAGCCTCCGAAACAAATGCATTGGCCTTTGATGACCAGTTCCAGACAACTGCCAGCACCCCCAAGAAGACAAGCACATCAACCCCTCAGGCCCCAAGCTCAAAATGGAATGTTCCCAGCCCCGAAACTCTCAAAACATCCTTTCAAACCTGGGCCAACGACTTACAGGTCAACAGTCAGGGCATTGATTTTGTCACCCGTGTACATACCCATGCTGAAGCCTTTGAACAACTGATCGACAAAGCCGCCGCCAACGGGGGTTATACCGATCCGATCGCCTTTATTCGGGGTTTATCAGAGCAAGAACGGGCGGTCCTGCAACACGTTCACAGCTTGGCCAAACCCATTGAACCAGGCACCCTCACCGAAGAAGGCGCTCTTAACCTCTTATTGCCCCGCTCTGAACTCAAAGACATCGATAAAGATGGGTACGTAATGGTTGGTGCCGCCAAAACATGGTTCTTTCCCCCCGTTGATGCCAGCCCTGAAATTCGCCAAGCTTGGGAACAAGCCAGCGCCAACCTGACCGAAGCCGAACGCTTTACGGCAACCGGGTACTTTTTACCCAGCCCCGGTCAATCGGCCTATCTCGGCGACAATCTCGACGCCTACCGCAATTTAACGGCAGAGCGCTTAGAGGGTGCCAAGTTCGCCCAACAGTTTGACTTCTCATGGCAGCATGAACACCGCAAAAAACAAATCGCTTTCCTAACCGACTTTTTGAGCTTGCTCAGCGCAAAATAGACCCGCAGTTTGACTAAGGTGCCGGTGAGCAAAAACTCACCGGCACCTTAGTCAAGGCCACATTACGTTGAAGATCTGTGGCTATAGCGATGGGCATATCTCAGCAAGAGATAGCCCACAATGCTACCCACCAAAGAAGTGGCTAAGATCGCCAGTTTGGCCTGTTCAATATACGTATTTTCAGTAAAAGCCAGTCCGCCAATAAAAAGCGACATGGTAAAGCCGATAGAAGCTAAAAAACCAGCGCCTAACAAATGCAGGGTATTCATGCCCTCTGGCAACGAGGCCCACTTCAGTCGGGTCAAAATGAAGCTCACCCCAAACACCCCTAAGAGTTTCCCCAAAAAGAGCCCCAGTGCCACCCCCCAAAAGACCGGGCTCACAACTTTACCCAATACATCGCCCGATAAAGTAATACCAGCATTGCTGAGTGCAAAAATGGGCATAATCACAAAAACGACCAATGGGTGCATATGATGCTCAAGCTGTTGTAACGGAGTCAAACTCTGTTGTGATACGTCGCGAATCTCTTCAATCAGGTGTAACTGAGTAGGAGTTACTATGGGAGTGTCATTGGGCTCTTCCGCCTCAAACCGAGACACCAAGTGTTTGACATGACTGATATACTGGTTTTCCGACATTTTCACCTTTGCCGGAATCGTCATAGCCGCCAATACAGCGGCTATTGTCGCATGCACTCCCGATAAGAGAAACGCCAACCATAATCCCCCAATCCCAATGACCCCATAATAGACCGTATTTCGAACTCCCACTAAATTTGAAACAATCAAGAGAGCCATAAAGAGTCCGCCAATTGCCAAACTCAGGAAATGAATGTCGGAGGTATAAAAAAAGGCAATAATGAGCACCGCGCCAATATCATCCACAATCGCTAAAACGGTTAAAAATAACTTGAGGGCAAAGGGTACCTTATCCCCAAGCAGGTAAAGTATTCCCAATGCAAAGGCAATATCTGTCGCCATCGGAATCCCCCAGCCATTCGACGGAGGGCCGGATGGGTTCAGAAGAAAATAAATCAGGGCAGGAAAAATCATGCCTCCCACCGCTGCTGCAATCGGTAAAATGGCATTCTTGGGGTTGCTCAGTTCGCCCGCAACGACCTCTCTTTTTAACTCTAACCCCACAACAAAGAAAAAAACGGCCATCAAACCATCATTGATCCAGTGATGGAGGCTTTTATCGATGGTGTAGCCATTAAAACCTAACGAAAACTTGAGCTCCCAGAGCTGATGAAATTCATGGGACCAGGGAGAATTTGCCAGAAAAACAGCCAGAAATGCAGATGCAAATAAGACAATCCCCCCCATCACATTGTTATGCATAAAACGTTTCAAGGGATTAACAACCCAACGGTCAACAGGAGTGACGGGTTGGTTTAAGGAGTTTAATTGTGTCTTCATTAGCTTAACTTAACAAACTTGAATTTGGTTTGGCAAATTTTAAATAAACCGCATTCTATTTTAAATAGCATTTCAGATAAGTGGCTCCCGCTCATCGATCTCTGCCAGAGCACTCCTCCGCTGAAGAAGCTGATTGGGAAAGTCACATATCTGCGGTATAATCAGTATCGATCATCTCCTACAGGAGGCCTCTGTCCATGTACGCTCTGGACGAATACAACGAAGAAGAAATTGAGCTTCCCCTGAGTCATTCTGCCGATTTGGTCGAAGAATTACTCAGTTTTGATGCCGAGGATCTCGAACTGGAAGATGCGAGCCACGCCGGGGAGTTCATGCTGCGCAAAGTCTGCGCCCTGCAAAATTGGTCTCTTGAAGGCAGCGGCTCTGATTTTGTCGTGGCGCGCTGGGTGGAAGTGGTACTCGTGGGCGATAATGAAGCCTATTGCCGTCTACTTAACGCCCGCTCCCATGAGACGGTCGCCCCCCTCACCCTCAGCAATTTAAAACGGGCCATTACCGCTGAACTCTCCCGTTATGAACATTGGCAAACGTTGGCAGATGGGTTGTTACCGCAATTGTGGCAAGTCTGGCAGGCAGCCGGGTTTACTACCGGGGAACAATTGCCCATTGATGAAGTCTTCCGCAGTCTGCAAAAACGTTACCCCAGCTTGCGCCGAGAATATCTAGGCATTGACCTCAACCGTATTCTGGCGCGGGGACAAGTCACTCTCAACGGACAGGTATTGACCCTCTACCCCGCCACCAGCCAATCCCATCGGGCTTTCTGGGTCTACGATGGCGACACCCGCCAGCGCATCAGCGCAATCGGCTTTGAACCGGCCCTGGCCGGACTGATCCAAATTTAACCCCGCACACCAATGGCCCCGGATGCCTTGC
>DLGM01000301.1:11398-15297 GCA_002482705.1 Cyanobacteria bacterium UBA7694 | reverse complement strand
ATTGACACAATCGCTTAATCTTTGCGAATCACCACTTTAGCCCCATTGGGCAAAACGCGGAAGAGTTCGTCCACGTCCGGGTTGTGCATGCGCACACAGCCCCCAGATACGGCTGCCCCAATGTTTTGCGGTTCATCGGTGCCGTGAATGCCAATCGCCACGCCCGTTTGGTAGTGACCGACATTGATCTGCATCCAGCGCGTACCCAGCGGATTGTTCGGATGCTTGGGTGGGTAATAGCGTTTGCCCAAATGTGCGCTGCCATAATAACGCGGATGCATCGCCTTGGAAATAATGTAGAACGTCCCTTCTGGTGTGTCTTTGGGGCCTAAGCCCGTCGAAACCGGGAACTCGGCAATCAACTTGGTACCCTCAAAAACCCGCAAGCGCTGGTCTTTTTTACTCACCACCACGTGGTGGGCCTTGCGGGAAAGCATCGGGAGCCTGGTTTTGCCCGGTTGGTAAGGGGTGGGAGTAGGCACCGGCGTGGGCGTCGGTTCAGGGGTCGGCTCAGGGGTCGGCTCAGGGGTCGCAACCGGTGTGGGCAGCGGCGTGGGCTCGGGAGTCGGGGTTGCGATCGGCGTCGGAGCAGGAGCCCCTAACCAAAAGCGCGAGAAACCCCGAGTGGGTTCAGTTGTGGCCGTTGGCGTGGGTTCAGGAGTAGGCATGACCGTGGCCTCAGGCTCTGGCGTCGGCGCAGCCGTCATGACAGGCGTTGGGGTTGCTGTCGGCAAGGGAAAAGCCGGTTCTGGGTGACGCAGCCAAGCCAGCATTGCACCACGATTTTGTTTCCAGGCCTCGGGGCCAGAGATATCCGGGGTTTCCAGCGTCACAATGCGAATGCCCCGCTCTTTGCCATAATAGGTGCCAAATGAGCCCGGAGTGGGGTAACCGATATCATTGCTCACCGGCATGCCATTGTGTTTGCGCATCGCCTCGGCCAGAGCCAAAGCGCCGCCGTCGTAATTATTTACCGCCAATGGCGCATGGATACTCAAAATTTTCACCCGTTCTGTAGGGGCAGCCTCCAGATAGGGGCGCAGCAAGGCATGCACCAGTTGGCTTTCCGGTTCGGAGAGGGGCTTTGGGCCAGCATGGTAACGGCTATTGCGGTTGGCACCCGGCACAAAATTGCGGGTCGGGAAATTGCGATTGAGATCCACCTTGCGGGCATTAAAACGGGTTTTGGCTTGCAGTCCATCCGGGTTGACCACAGGCACACAAAAGATGCTCTTGTTGGCATATAGTGCCGGGTGAGCCACTAGCTCAGCCATTAGCTGCTCGATCATGTACTGGCCCTGGGGTTCGTCACCATGGAAAGTGCCAAGCACAAACACATACTCCTGACTCCCGGTACCAAAGCGATAAATGGGAATGGGGCGCTGCTGCACACTCAGGGCCGTGGCGCCGGCCACTTCAGGTAAAAGGTATTCTGCCAGCGGGCTGGCTCCGGCCGGGACTGCCGCAACAAACAGCAGCGAAACAAACAGAGCAAAAGACTTCATAGGCTCATTCAACCTCAGGGGGAATCTGTTGTAAGATGGTGCGCATATTGGCTTCGCCCGGATCGGATTTGCCATAGGGCTTGGCATTGAGCAGGTCTTTGACCTCAGGCACGCGCACCGGATCCATTTTGGAAACGGCTTCGTGGGAGTACACTTTGGCACGGGGAATAGCATAGGTTTGCATCAGGCAAGTGGTGAGTTTGGCAGCAGTAGCCAGTGTCTTGGGACGCCGAGCTAGGTCATTGGCTTCCATGGCCACCAGTTCGATATTGATCGCCCGGTGGTTAATCCCATAAGCGCCACGGCTGCGGACCGTAGGGGGCAAAATCTCCCAAATTTTATCGCCATCAACGACATAATGAACTGCCAATCCGGGGGTTTCTCCAGCAAAGTGGGCGGTATTGACCAAGTTCCAAGGGAAACCTTTGCTGACGGTATAGTGCAGCACAATGGCCACGGGGTCGAGCTGCCAGGTGTTTTCGCCGTAGTGACGTTGGCTATAGGCCTGAATCTGGGGTTTCCAGGCGGTCAAGTCACGCACCCGGTCGCGCTGAATGGTCAACCCACAATCCGGGGCTGGAGAAGCAACAAGGGCTGTGGCCAGCATCCAAGCAAAGAGCATAGTTTACAGTCACTTTATCTTTTGTTTAATTGTAACACCGTTTCCCTCTCAACCTACACCCACAAATATGTTAGAATGAGCAGGTGCGCGGGTGTGGCGGAACTGGCAGACGCGCCAGACTTAGGATCTGGTGGATTTTCCGTGGAGGTTCGAGTCCTCTCACCCGCACTCAACCAAAAGCCCCACGATGTGGGGCTTTTGCCCTGTTTAAGGAGAGTGTTATGGACCGTGATCTTGAAAACCGCCTGATTGAATTAGAAACGCGGGCCGCTTACCAAGAAGATACAATTCTGAAATTACAAGCACTGGTGGAAGCCCATCAAAAACAGCTCTACCACATGGAAACACGCATGGAATTCATGCGTGAGCGCCTGCGCGAAAGCCTAACTGCAGATACCACCGATGCCATCCCCAACGAGCGCCCGCCTCATTATTAAAAGGCTCCCAGAGCATGGTCATGCATTCATGCCTTTGTGCTATGATCAGAGCATTGATCTGAAGAGGTGCTTATGATTAAAACCATTGGTCAAAGTGGTCAAATTTCTTTGGGAAAAGAATATGCCGGGCGCCATGCTTGGGTCGAAGAGGTAGAGCCCGGCGTGTGGATTGTTAAACTCGGACAATTTATCCCCGACAATGAACGTTGGCTACATACGCCAACAGCCCAAGCCCAATTGGATCAAGCACTGGCCTGGGCTTCAGCAACCCCCCCTCAAACCACCGATTTAAGCACCCTTGAACAACAACTCAAACCATGATTCAGTTGGATCTGAACAGCCCGGTTTTCCAGCAAACCTTGTTTACCCTGGGCCCATCTGAACAACTATTATCTCTGCATCCAGATCACGACTCGGCTTATTAATCAATCAGGTCCAGATAGTTGGAACTGCTCACAGGCTCCGTGATCAGGTCAGAAATCCAGGGATTGACTTCTAAGAGGCCATAACGGCTGCCGCGCAGGGGCAGTTCAGCGGGCATTAACGAAGTGGCATGCAGTTGAATGCCCGCATTGAGGCCAATATAACGGGCAATCGGCTCCATTTCATTGAGCTTATAGCGCAGGGTTCCGCCATAAAAGACCGCACCTATACCCATTTTGAGGCTGCGCAGATTATTGGGCAATTGACCTTTGCGGTCCGCTGGGGCCGGGAAATATAAGTCTGGGCTGGCCGGGCTGACATCTTCGCTGTACAGATACAAAAAGCGATGGGGGTCGAGCTGCTCAAAGGAGCCTTTGCTCGACAGGTATTGGCCCACATTCTGGGTCAGCAAAGTCTCAGGGCGCACGGAAAGTTGCTCGGTACGCACTACGCCCTGCAACGCTTCAACCCCAAGATTTTGCAAGCGATCAGCCGAAGGACTGTAATTGCCTAACATCCGTTTAGCAGCACTGTCGGTACTTTCTATCGCCATTTTGCGCGCTGCACTGCGGGCCGCCGCATTCAGGTTTTGCTGCGTGGCCACCGCATGGCCAAAATAACCGACCGCCAACATGAGCACAATCAATAAAGGCGCAATGATCGCCAGTTCCACCATAGCCTGCCCACGCTGATGACGACGCATCAGTGGGCCACCCGCTGATTGTTGTCGGCACTGGCCTCGCCATAAATGGCGACCAGGCGTGGTGAATACCAGTTCATGGTCAAAAATGAGAGCGGTGCCATCTGGTTACGGGTGCCCAAGCGTGAAAGCTGAGCTGCTGCTGAAGCATTGAGCTGATAGCGGTCAAAATATTTGAGCAGGGCCGTGCCGCTGCTGCTCGAAACCCCGTT
>DLGM01000301.1:2540-11391 GCA_002482705.1 Cyanobacteria bacterium UBA7694 | reverse complement strand
CCAAACATTCCGGCCAGGGTCGTGCCTTCATCAGAATAAATGGTGCCGCCGATATTGGTGCCAAAACTCTGGGAATTTTCGAGCAAATCTTCGGGCTGGGACAATACCTTTTCGACATTTTCAAGCAGAGCCGGGTCACTGCTATTGTCATACCCCTGAATATTGGTTAAAAAACCAACCCGCGCCGCTTCTTGCACAGCCACTGCCCCTTCGCGCTTGAGCCAGCCATACCAAGCGCCTAGGGCAATGCGCTCCCGGTGTAGCTTAACCGCATGGCGGTAGGCCAAATTGGCATAGCGCTTATACCGCACCGAAAGTTCTTTCATGTCACCGAGGACAGGATTGACAATACCGCCCGGATTATCGGGGTTGGTGGGGTCAATTGGGGTCACCACTGGCGAATTGCCTTTCACAAAAGCCTGCAAAGCGACTGCTTGGGCCGCCCGGATTTGAGTCTGAGCCAAAATCGCTTCTTGGGTCATGGCTGCCCGCACCAAGGTATCCACATGGTGTTTGTTTACTTTCACGGCCACAGCCGCTAAGGCTGCGGCATCCGCTGCATTTTGTGACTGAATGCGCCCGTTGACCAGACGCCCGAGGTCAAAAACAACAAATGTAGCCGCAGTTAAAATCAGGATAATCACGGCCACATAGGGCATCACTTGGCCCCGTTGATAACGGCGACTCATTGACAGTCTCCCACAGCATCGGCGACATCCCGGGCAAAAGTTGTGCAATTGTGAATGGCCACCGCTTTATGGACATTGTTCATGGTCGTTTCAGCCGTTTTTGCCAGCGTTTCAACACTGCCCCCCAACAGATCGGTAAGGGGGCCAGCAAAACCGGAAAAGTGGATCAAATAACCGAGCATGTCGCCTCCGGCTTCAATGGCCTTAAAGTATTCACCAATAGTCTGCATCCGCGCCAATTGCCCCCCCTCTTTTTCAGAGTTGGTAGCATATTTAAGGCCCCGATCCTCATAAAATTTTTTAATCTGGGTATTGGGGGGTGAGGTGCTGATCAGTTCGCCTTGCTCTTTGACGCTGCTCGGTTTTTCATCAGCCATCTGGGTGGTGTCCAAGATACTTTTGGGCAGAACATCCAAGAGTTTTTCCCAGGGGATATCTGGCATATTGGGGCTGTCGTCGGGCAGGTCTCCGGAAGTCACAAACGCACTGCGATAATCGACGGTGGTATATGTGCGGGGACGCGCACTGCCATTCAAGGGGCTATATTCAAGGGGTAAACGCATCGCGGCATAAATATCGGAAGGTTCGTGAGGAGCACTGCCACTGAGAATATCAATGGCATTGGCAAGAATATCAATGCGTTCGCCGGGCTTCCGTAACGCCACAAACACGTTTTCGCCACTGATCTGCTGTTCAGCCACCTGAACTTTATTGACCCAACTCTGTTGGGTTTGTTGCTGATAACGCTTGAGCGTGTATTGCGTACCTTCCGCAGCATCGTTGCGTACAGCCGCTACCCGCGCACTCATATATGCCAGCCCATTCATACGCGATTTGTGCATAAAAGCGGTGGTCAGATAGAGTGTGCCAATGGTGAGTACCAATAAAATGGGCAAAACCATGGCAAACTCAAGCATGCTTTGGCCTTCTTCTTCGCGCAATAAACGCCACAGTTTGGTCATGCCTACACCACAGGCGGCAGGGCAAACACCGCTACCACCGCTCCCCAAGAAATGGCTGGGCCATAAGGCATAGGCGCTGTTTCACTCTTCTGCAATTCGACTTCTGGGCGCATACCAGGCGTTACAACTGCAATCAGAGCCCTTCCCACCCGGCGCAGGGTGGCAAACAGGGTGCCATGTATCAATGCCCAGATGACGGCCAAGATACCCCCAATCAGGGCACCATAATAAAGAGCTGAGATAGTCAATTGCCAACCAATCAGGGCACCCACAGCCGCAGCCAGCTTTACATCGCCCCCTTTCATCGCCCCCATCAGCCCCAAAACCAGAAAGATCAGGCCCCCCAATAAGAGGCCACTGGCGCTGTCCAGCAGGCCAGACCAGCCTCGCGCCCAGGCATTCAAAGCCAAGCCGAGCACCAGTGTGGGCAGCGTTAACCAATTATAAATTTTCTGCCGCCAAAAGTCGGTAATCGTGGCAATAATGCTAACAATCAATAACACCGCATGGGCAGGAACCAAGGCATCGGTCACGGGCATATCCTTAAGCAAAGATCCTATTCAGTTATACCTGATAGGCACAGATCTTGGGGGCTACAGACTGTTTTCAATGACAAAAGGTATGCCATTCAGGCATACCTTTAAGTGTCATAACGTCAACAATTAGGGGGTGGTAGGAGGAGCAGGTTGCTGACCGCCACCGCCGCCTAAGGCAGTGCCCAGTTCGCCGTCTACTTTGTTAAAAGCACCGGTGACTTTGCCACCAACGGCTTGCACAACCCCAATTGCAACTACAGAGATCAAGGCGAGAATGATGCCATACTCAACCATGCTCTGACCTTCTTCTTCTTTTAGCAGGGAAATTACCTTCTGTAACATCTTCGCGTCCTCCTCAACCTTACCTTTAATCTGTCTGAACTTATTATCTGTCTAATCTGTTTATAAAAGCTAGCGGATTAGTTAATGCGCTGCATTTCAGTATTCACTTTTTCAAAAGCGCCGGACCCGTCGCCTTTGTACATACGCTGACCCACAGCTTGAACCACACCGATCGCCACCACGGAAATCAGGGCGAGGATAATGCCGTACTCGACCATGCTTTGGCCTTCTTCTTCTTTGAGCAGTTGAACAATGGCTTTGATCATTTTGGTGACTCCCTTGGGCTCTCTTAATCACTTTATCGAGCCCTTGTATCTTTATCTTACCCATTCAAGATTAAGACCCAATTAAGACTTGAGAAACCAAAAGTTAAAAATAGCGGGTATTTTGGTTATCCTTCTATTTTTGATGTTTTTTGTAACCCGACACCGGATTTACCCCCCCTCTTGCCGGGTAAAGAGGGGGCACGATCTTGGATCTTCAGCAAATCATTATCAAATTGCATCAAAAAAAGAAATTAAAATGATATCATAAAGATATACAACTTCCTCGGAGGCTCTATGCAGCGCACCTTTGAAAAATCAGCCTTTAAAGTCCCCGGATTTGTCATGCTTGTTGTGTTAGTCATGCTCGGCTTATTGGCCTTTCTCTTCCTGACCGGCCCCCAACCCATCCCGGGCATTATCCTGGCTGTCATTGGCTTTTTCCTCTTATCGGGCTTTTACACCGTACAGCCCAACGATGCCCGCGTACTGGTCTTTTTTGGCACCTATACCGGCAGCGTCAAAGATGCCAGTTTTTGGTGGTCCAATCCCTTTGCCCAAAAGAACAAAGTCACCTTGCGGGTTCGCAACTTTAATAGTGAACGCCTGAAGGTCAACGATTTTAATGGCAACCCGATTGAAATTGCAGCGGTGATTGTTTGGAAAGTGGTGAGCCCGGCCAGTGCCCTCTTTGACGTAGATGATTATGAAACCTTTGTCCACGTACAAAGCGAAACAGCCATTCGCAGCCTGTGTAGCCACTACCCCTATGACTCTGATGACGACGGGCAAATTTCCCTGCGCGGCAATCCCGGTGAAGTAGCGGAAACCTTGCAAACAGAACTTGAAGAGCGACTGCGCGATGCCGGAGTCCGCGTCATCGAAGCACGTCTGAGCCATTTGGCCTATGCCCCTGAAATTGCCCAGGCCATGCTACGCCGTCAACAAGCTCAAGCCGTGATTGCGGCCCGCAAACAAATTGTCGAAGGAGCCGTTGGCATGGTCGAAATGGCTTTGCGCCAGCTTTCTGATAATGGCATTGTCGAACTTGACAACGAACGTCGCGCTTCGATGGTCAATAATTTATTGGTTGCGCTGGTATCTGAGAGTGAAGCACAACCGATTATCAACACCGGTTCCCTGTATTAGGGTCAAGCAGGGGATATAATGAAACCATCATGAGCAGCTCTAAAAAACAGTATCCCCTGCGCATCGACTCACAGCTGTTTGCCCAAGTCGAAAAGTGGGCTGAGGACGAATTTCGCAGCACCAACGCGCATATCGAGTTTTTATTGCGCGAAGCGTTGCGCCGAGCCGGACGCCTCACGCCCAAAACCCCGTTGACTTCAGGAGAGGAAGCCCACGGAGAAAGCGAGTAATTCCATGTCAGAACTAAGCCGTTTAGAAGCACAACGACGGCTGTTGCGCTGGCCCGGCTTTTTTAGCCCGGAAGAATGCCAGCTATTACAAATGCTCATGGATCGCGGCCACCCATTACCCCCCGTCATGCGCGCCATTCTGGCCTTGGTGGATACCTCTTTGCGCAAATTACAAGACGTACCTGTTGCCCCAGAGGTCCACGAGCTGATGGGGCAAAAGCTCGAAGATGCCACCCCAGATCTCTGCAACTACTTCGGGCTGTCTGCTCCCTTACAGTGGGAACCCCTACAATTTTTATGTTACCGGGCCGGGGACTATTTCCGCCCCCACGCCGATACGATTGCCGATCGGCCGCGTGCCCTCAGTCTTGTGCTCTACCTCAATGCGCCCCAAACCTACCAAGGGGGGCATTTGCATTTTCACACGCCCACAGAAACACCCATCTCCATCAGTCCGACCGCAGGAATGTTACTGGCTTTCCGCCCGGAGTTGGTACATGAAGTCACCCCCCTCCAAAGCGGAAAACGTTACAGCATTGTCACCTGGGCCACTAGCCGCGTTTTAGACTCTCTTTGAGGGCATCGCGAATTTCACCCAACAACACCTCTTCTTTGGTGGGCTCAGGCGGAGGCGGAGGAGCCGCCGGTGCTTTGTCAGCATCGGCTTTTTTGAGCTTATTGATCATTTTGACCATAATAAAGACCGCAATCGCCATGAGGGTGAAGTCAAATACCGTCTGGATGAATGTGCCAATATTAAGGGTGACGGCAGCAGAAGTCACTTTTCCAGCCGCATCCTCAACCGCTGGCTTCAAAGTGAACTTAATATCCGTAAAATTGACGCCCCCCGTCAATAAGCCCAGGGGAGGCATAATCACATCTGAGACCAGCGAATTGGTGATTTTACCAAAAGCCCCACCAATAATCACACCTACGGCCAAATCAATCACATTGCCTTTAATCGCAAACTCTTTAAACTCTTGAACAAACCCCATAAATATCTCCTTTGATGATTGCTTGATGCGCCACCCCAGCGGTGAAAAACGCTGTTTAAATCTATGAGACAGGCCTCAAGCACAAAAAATAGAACAAGGCCTATTTTAACACCTACACCTTGAAACTGTATGTGAGATTAAGCGGTCTGGGAAAAATGCGCCACAACAGCGGTAATATTATCGCGCCCTCCCCGTGAATTGGCCAAATCGATGAGGGCCTGGCAAGCTGCCTGGGGCGTTTGATGCATAAGAATGTCGCCAATCTCATCATCACTGACATGGCGGGTCAGACCATCGGTGCATAAAAGCAAACGGTCGCCATCTTCCAAGGGGAAGCTGAACACATCCGGGCGCACCTTTTTACTGGCTCCAATTGCTTGACTCAAGGCATTGCGGTATTTGCTAACAGCCGCTTCCTCTTCCGTCATTTTCCCAGCTTTGACCATCAGTGCGGCCATGGTGTGGTCTTCCGTGAGCGGGGCCAGCCCATCTCCCCGCACCAAATAGGCGCGGCTGTCACCCACATGCCCTAAGAATAGCTGGTTTTCGGCCACCAGTGCAGTGGTGAGTGTGGTGCCCATCATTTCGCGCTGTTCGCCTTCTTGGGCCAGAGACTGGGCCATTTCATGCAGATTATTGTGAATTTCTTGGATCAACTTGTGCAGCAATTCTTCGCGATCAGCAATTGCATACATTTCGAGAAAGGTTTCGTACTGCTCAGAAAAGACCTCGGCAAAAATATCGCGCACAGCCCCACTGGCAACTTCTCCGCGCTGGTGTCCACCCATGCCATCAGCGGCCAAAAAAACAGCTTCAATTGGCAGGGTTGCAGTCGGCATGGGTAACAAAGTCAGGAACGTGTCTTCATTATTGACACGCTTTTTGCCCACATGGGTATCAGCGGCAAGATCAATTTTCATGGAAATCATCATACCATTGTCCCGTACTTGCCACCTAAGATCTGTCTCACAGAGTCACAGCCTCTGCCGGGGCAAACCCCTTCTCCGTCCGCATCACCGTACAGGCCTGCATCTCAGGGTCATGTTCAAACACCACTATCCAACCCGCTTCTGCGGCCTGTTCAAGAATTTCTTTTTTTTCCGCAATGGTCGTGAGCGGATGCAGATCATAACCCATGACATAGGGCACCGCCAGATGGGTGGAGGTGGGGATAATATCGGCACAGTACATCAGAGTCTGTATTTCGTCTCGTACCTGAATGAGCTGCTGCCCAACGGTATGGCCTTCTGACAACCAGGCATAAACCCCCGGTAAAATGGCCCCGCTGCCTTCTACCCAGTTCACTTGCCCAGCTTCGGCCAAGGGGGCAAAGTTTTCCGGCAGGTAGCTGGCCCGATCTTTTTCTGAGGGGTTGTGGGCCCAATCCCAGTTACGCCGCTGTACATGGTAGGTGGCATTGGGAAAGGTAGGTACCAGTTGCCCGTCCGGTAAACGCCGGGTAGCTCCCCCCGCATGATCAAAGTGAAGGTGGGTGAGCACCACATCCGTTACATCCGCTGCGGCAAAACCCTGCTCAGCCAAGGCCGAAAGGAGAGTTCCCGCTTCAGGATCAATCGCATACATGGCTTGATGGCGTTCGGAAAATTTATCCCCAATCCCCGTATCCACCAGCACCACACGCCCATGGCCCACCAATAACAAAACCCGTAGCGCCAGGGCAATGCGGTTGAGCGCATCAGCAGGGTTTTTCTTTTCCCAGACCACTTTGGGCACGACCCCAAACATGGCTCCGCCATCGAGGGCAAAACGCCCGGTTTCTAAGGCTTTAACTTCGTAACCTGCAATCTGCATCGGGATGCTCCTTGTGAATTGTCTACGGTAGTTGGTAAGGGCGGGGGCGGGGCAGAAAATTTTCTGCCCCCTACGGTATAATAACCCCATGCGGCTTGTCTTTTATTATCCCTGTAAATTTACCCACGGCAATGCCCGATTGCATGGCCCTATGGGCGTGACCTATTTGGCCGCCCATATCGAAAAAGAGCTGGGCATTCACGATATCCACATTGAGGTAGACCCGGACCGGGTCATCGCCCACAAACCCGATATCATTGGCATTTCTGCCTATACCGAGACCTACCCCCAAGCGCTGGCTGGGGCCCAACGCTTTAAACAGGAGCTGGGGGTGCCGATTATGCTTGGGGGTCCGCACATGAATGCAATCCCCCAAAATTTCCCGGTCAACGGGCCATTTGACGTCGGCTTGCATGGGGAAGGTGAAAAAAGTGTGGTCGAAATGGTGCGCCGCTACCTCCAGGGGAACTGGCAACCGCACACCTTTGGCGATATCCCTGGCGCCATCTTTGCCAATGGCGGTGACACGCCCACAGTCATACCCAAAGCCGCTTATACCGAAGACCTAGATACCCTCTATTATCCCAAACGAGAAATTTTAAAGGCCTGGTTTCCCCCGGATCAGGCCTACGGCAACTGGCGGCAAGGGCTGTATACCTCACGGGATTGCCCATTCCGCTGCTCATTTTGTATTCACAGCACCATTCAGGGGATGCCCCGTTACCATTCCCCAGAGCGCGTGATCAACGAGCTGGAACATATTCTCCGTTATTACCCACAGCAAGACACCGTCACCATTTATGACGACATCTTTGTGGTCAGCAAAAAGCGTCTGGCGTTCTTGGTCGATAACCTGCGCGCAGCAGGGATCCCTAAAAAACTGGGGTTTGTGGTCATGATCAAAGCCAGCACCTTTAACGAAGAAGTGGCCAAACTGCTCAAGGCCATGAACGTACAGATGATTGCCTTTGGTTTTGAAACCGGCAGTGCCGCCGTTTTAAAATACCTCAAAGGGCCGGGGGCACGCCTCAAACAACACCAAGAAGCCCTTGATATCTGCCGCAAATACAATCTGCGCACCATGGGTTATTTCATTTTGGGCAGCCCCATGGAAACAGAAGCAGATATGGCCAAAAGTTACTGGTTTATCCGCCACAACCTCCACGATTTACACACCGCCGGGCTCTTTTGTTTGGTGCCCTATCCCGGCACCCGCTTCTGGCATGATTACACCGAACGACGGGGGACGACCCCCGACCACAACACCTGGGAGCTCTTTGACCACAAATACCTCGATCACACCGAAGACTACCCGTTTTTTATCAACGAACACTATACCCCTGAGATCCTGCGCGAGGCCTTCCGCACCTTTCAGGATTTGCGCCCCCGGCTGGCCTCAGACCCACAAGTCGCCACCCAAGAAACCTATACCCAGCTCTATCGCAAAGCCCTTTACCCCTATTTGCAAACCTGGATGCCCCCCACAGCGCAGGTATTAGAGATCAGCTCACGGCCTTATAGCCTGTTTGAACTGACCCAGTTGGACCAGCTCCCGATCACCCTCTGGGATCTGCGTGAACCCCAAGCCACTTGGCCTGAAGGCAGCCCTTTTGAAGCCATCTTCCTCAATCATGCCCTTGAGCAAGTGCGCGATCCACAGGCTTTGTTACAGCAGGTATGGGAACAAACCACCTCCCATACCCCGATTTACCTGACCTTCCACAACGCCCAATTTTTGCCCGTGCTGGCAGCTTTGTTACAGGGGAAAACCCCGGATATTTTTGGCGCTCCCCACCTGTTTGAACAACTGCACTTTTACAGCCTCAAACAAATGCAGAACCTGTTGCTGCGCTGCGGATTTAAAATCACCGAT
>DLGM01000301.1:0-2513 GCA_002482705.1 Cyanobacteria bacterium UBA7694 | reverse complement strand
CCCCAACCCCTTGACCCGCGCGACGAAACGCTGCGCCTACTCCCAACGTTGGTACAAGAATTCCTGACCCCAGAGATAAGCCGCGAACACAATATCTACAGTTATATGCTGCGCTTACAGCGTCTCGCTTAAGCTGGCACGGGTTTACGCCGCCACCAAGCGGCCAGAATGAGGCCAGAGATCAGATGCCAAATGCCCCACCAAGCGGCCACAACGGCCATCCCACCCAAGCCATCAAAAAAGGCGAACACCAAAATCAGCCCCAAACCGCTGTTTTGAATACCGGTTTCAAAAGCAACAGCCCGCGCTTCGGGAAGGGTGAGATGGCACAATCGCGCCATCCAATAGCCCCCGGCCAAACCCGCCGCATTGGTGAGTAATACAGCCCAAAAGGCAATGCCAATATAGTTCATAAAGACATCCCAGTTAGAGCGCAACCCCACCACAATAAAGGCAAACAGAAACACCAGCGAAAGCTGCTGCATGGGCTTGCGTAAACGGTTGGCGATCCGGGGAAAGCGCAAATGGGTAAACATTCCCACCGTCAACGGCAGAATCAGAATCAAGCCCACCGTGACCACAATCTCGGACGGGTCCATCCGAATTTGTTTGATCAAAGGGGCACTGACTGGCTGCAATCGCCCCCAGAATACCAAATTGAGCGGGGTCATCACCACTGCCAACACCGTGGACACCGAAGACATGGTCACCGAAATGGCCGTATGGCCCCGCGCTAAGTGGGTTAAGAAATTAGAAAAATTGCCCCCTGGGCAGGCCGCCACCAAAATCAGCCCCAAGGCAACACTCGGGCTCAACTGCAATAAGAGTGACAAGGCCCAAGCCAAGGCTGGCAACAGGACAAATTGGCAGGCCAAGCCAATCATAACGGGGCGCGGCGATTTAAACGCCGCCTGAAAATCGCGGGGGTGCATATCTAAAGCCACCCCAAACATAATCAGGGCAATAATGCCATTGAGCGCCTGCAATGACTCGGGGCTAAAGCTCAGCTTAACGGCATCTATTTCCATCGGGTGCTCCTCGGTTAACGGTTACACCATGGTAACAACAAGTCCCGTGAAAACCAAGGAGCCCCAGAAACCCTGTCTAAGCGCCCAAAAAGTTAGCCACATTCTGCAAAACATTGGTAAAGATCAGAATGCCCACAATAATCAGGAAAGCCCCACTGGCAAAGGATATTTTGGGCATGTGCTTTTGCAATTTGCGGAAATGCACAAACAGGCGGTCCATCATCAAGGCAGTGACAAAGAAGGGGATGGCCAGACCCAGGGAGTACATGGCCAAGAGGCCTACCCCTGAAGAAACCGAGTTTTTAGTTCCGGCAATCGCCAGAATGGCACCTAAAATGGGGCCAATACAAGGTGTCCAGCCCAAAGCAAAGCTGAGGCCAATTAAAAAAGCGCCGAGATAACCCGGAGGCCTGGCCTTCAGATGCATGCGCTTCTCGTAAAGCAGCGCCTTGATTTGAATCAGCCCCATCATGTGCAGGCCCAAAATAATAATCACGACGCCACCCACTTTGCGCAGCAGGTCTTGGTGAGTTTTGAGCACCTGCCCGAGGCTCGTAGCGGTGGCCCCGAGCACAATAAACACCGNNCCAGAATAAAACACAGGGAGCTGAGGATGATTTTGCGGCGGTTCTGGCGCAGGGTTTCCGGGTCAGCTTCGGCTAAAGACCCGGCAGAGGTGCCACTGATAAAAAACATATACGACGGGATAATCGGCAGAATACAGGGGGACACAAACGACAGCAGGCCGCCGGTGAAAGCGGCCCAGGTGCTGACGTCACGAACAAATGGATCCATGATTTACCACTTTACTTTGGGGATCGGCGTAGGCACTGGGGTCGGTTTGGGAGTGGGCTTAGGTGTCGGAGCCGGTTTGGGTACGACACGGTTCTCGATATCCTTGACCAGCAGCTTAAAGTGGTCGATGCGATAGATGCCAACCTCTAGGCCACCGCGATTGTAGCTGACCTTGTAACCAAAGATGTCACCCAGGAAATACATGCCCCCGTCATAAGACATGGGGATCGGCGATTTTTTGGCTTTTTTAAAGTCATCAATCACATAGCTGCCCGCATTGCTTTCACGATAGACCAAATCCACGAGCTGAATCGCCCGCGCATGCGTAGTATCCTTCGTGTTTGCTGGCGTCACATAGAGCACCACCTCGTCTACCAACGGGGGTTCACTTTCTACGTACATCCAAACCATCAGTTTTTTGCCATTGTCCAATCGGTATTCGGCATGGTAGTTGCCAATGCCAATCTTATCAAAGGACGGAAGATCTACGATACGTCTTTGGTTAAATTCGCGGGCCGTGGGCGTCGGTTGGCGGCTATAAAGAGCGGCTTTGGCAGCAGAGACCTCCATTTGGGCAGGGCAAAGGCCGGGGCAGGAGCCAGAGTCAACAGGGCCAAAAGCAAAACAGACGCGTGTTTCATGAGAACCTCTCCGGATATTTAAAGACGTTGGTTTCATAAGCCGAGACCA
>DLGM01000476.1:192-4174 GCA_002482705.1 Cyanobacteria bacterium UBA7694 | reverse complement strand
CCCCCGCCCCACCCCCACCCGATACCCGTGACCCAGCAGCCATCCAGGTGCTGACCACCGAGTTTTCGGCCCAAGCCAAAGAACCCCACCTGCGCCAAGGCCCCGAGTTACAGGTTTTGCAGCAGGTGCTCCAATTCAGCGGCTGTGCGGTGGCCCCCAGTGGCCAATTTGATGCGGCCACTGCCTCGGCCCTAAAAACGTTCCAAACCCGCCATAAACTGCCCACCAGCCCCCGGGTCGATGACAAAACCCGCGCCCTCCTCAACCGCCAATTACAATACATGCGGGCCGCCGAACGGGCCGAAAAAGCCAGTTTGGGCGTCATTCAAGCCTGGCTCGAACAGAGCCAACAAACCCTGGAAGAAGCCGTCAGCCACAAACTACAGCGCCTCTTGGCAGAAATCATCGGCCTCTTTCTCGATCCGATCTGTGCCACAGCCACCCAAGATCGGCCCCCATCTGAAGAGCCCCCGCCCTTACACAGCCTGTCCCAGCACATGAGCACCCCAGGCCCGGCCCACATTGTCAGCAAAGGCCCCGAAGTCGAAATCTTACAACAGGCCCTCCACCAGCAGGGTTATGACATCAAAGTCACTGGCGCTTTTGATTTACACACCTTCAGTATCTTAAAAGCCTACCAAAACGCCCACGGTTTGCCCGCCAGCGGCGAAACGGATGCCGCCACCCGTGCCGCCCTCAATCAAGCGCTGCACAATCGTTATCTGCACACCCGCCTGCGTTATGATCTCTGGAACAGCCTGCTGGCCTTTGGCCAACACATTGGCAAAACCCTGACCCATGAAGGGCACACGATTGTCAGCCGTTTGTGTGATCACTGCCTGTACCTGCTGGATCACCCGGAAGCCGCCCACTGGCTGGGCACCGATCCGGGGCAAACCCTGATTCATGAATTGGGGCCGCCGGGGCCCGGCACCCGCCTCAGCCACGGGCGCGAAGTGCTCTTATTACAAGAACTGCTGCAAGCCCTCGGCTTTCACCTGCCCTTAAGCGAAATCTATGACGCCGACACCGGCAAAGCTGTGCGCACCTTCCAAGGCCAACACAAACTGCCCCTGAGCGGCATTGTCGATGGCCCCACCCGCCAAGCCCTCAATCACGAGCTAGAGCGCGTACGGCGCGGCCCAGCCGCTTAAGACCGCTTTACTTTTCTCAAATTAACGGCATAATAGGGCTATGCCCCATTACCATCAACATGAATACGATTTAACCAGCAAAGAACTGTTTAAAAACATTGAACAGCCTTTGTTACAGTACCTCATGAAAAAACCGGTTCAACTGCTGAAAACACTGGATATTCAGTTTCAGCACATTGAAAGCCAGCGGGCGGATCTGGTTTATGAAGCCTTGATCGAAGGTCAATCAACCATTGTTCATTTGGAATTACAAACGGAAAATAATCCGCACATGCTTGTACGCATGTTGCACTACCTGATTGACATCTACAGTACACACAAAAAACCGATTTATCAATGTGTTGTTTACCTGGGTACAAAACCGGCCAACATGTTACAAGAGCTGCATTTTTCGGTAGCTGAAACAAGTCGATTGGATTATCGTTATCATATTTTGGCTTTAAATCAGATGCCTTTTGCCGAACTCGCCCATATGGAGCCCGTCGATTTTTTGGCCTTACTCCCGCTGACCCATTCCGATTGGGATCCCGAAACCCATTTGGCCACCTCTATCGAAGTTGTCACAGAACGAAGTCAAGGGATGGATTTTCAAAGTCGTTCTAACTTATTATTAAAAACAGAAGTACTGGCCGGATTACGTTTTAAACGGGATGTAATCGAGCGGGTATGCAAGGAGGCCATGGACATGTTTCAAATTGAACAATCAAGTACCTATCAAATGATTCTTGAAAAAGGAATTGAAAAAGGCCTACAGGAAGGTAAACGCGAAGGTATCCAGGAAGGCCGACAAGCAGGCATCAGTGAAGCCGAAACACGCTTCAGAAACCGCATTACCGATATTTTGCGCAAACGTTTTGGGCCTCTGCCAGTCAATGTAGAGAATCAGTTACTGGCCCTGAATCTCAGTCAGTTGGATCAAGCCTTAGCCAATGCCCTTGAAGCAGAGACGCTCCAAGCCTTTATGGCGCTTTTATAATCTGGCTCTATCCTCTTCTAGTTGCTATCCAGGGGGCGTGATTAATACCCCCAACAAGCTGATACGGCACCCTTTCAGCCTTGAGAAGCCCCTCCCTCAAGATGGCTTTGGTATACTGCCCATAAGCACAGGAGGGTCTTGCGTGAAACGGATTGCAGTGATTGGCGGAGCCGGATATATTGGCTCGCATGTGGTACAGGCGCTCAGCCAACAAGGATACACCCCCGTGGTTTATGACGACCTCAGCAGCGGCCACGCCGACGCCGTCGGAGATGCGCCCCTAATTGTCGGGGATCTGGCCGACACGGAAAAACTGGGCCATACCCTTGAACAATACGCCATCGAAGCGGTGATGAACTTTGCCGGACTGATCGCCGTTGGTGAATCGGTGCAAAACCCGGCCCGTTATTACGACATCAATGTGCGCCGCACCTTAACCCTGCTCGATACCCTTCGCAGCCACCGTATCCGGGCCTTTATCTTTTCTTCCACCTGCGCCATTTATGGCCTGCCCCAGCAATTGCCCCTGACCGAAGCGCACCCTTATGGGCCGGTCAACCCCTATGGGCGCACCAAACTGGCGATTGAATTTGCCCTGGACGATTATGCGGCGGCCTATCCCGACTTTCATTATGTGTCCCTGCGTTATTTTAATGCCTGTGGGGCTGACCCAGAAGCCCGTATTGGCGAGCGTCATGAGCCGGAAACCCACCTGATTCCGCTGGTGCTGGAAGCCGCTGCCGGGCAACGGCCCGCCATTCACATTCATGGCACCGATTACCCGACCCCGGATGGCACCTGTATCCGCGACTATATCCACGTTTGTGATTTGGCCGAAGCCCATCTCTTGGCCCTGAAATACCTGCAACAACACCAGCAAAGCAATGTATTTAACCTCGGCAATGGACAGGGTTATTCGGTACGCGAAATTATTGCCGCCGCTGAACAGGTGACAGGCCGTGCCATCCCCGTGGTTGAAGCCCCCCGTCGCAGCGGTGACCCACCCGTGTTGGTAGGCTGTAGCCAAAAAGCCAAAGACCTTCTGGGCTGGCAGCCGACCCAGGCCGATTTAGCCACCATACTGGGCACAGCCTGGCGCTGGCAGCAGCGTTTGGCGCAGATTAATAGCTAAAGAAAAGGCCCGGAATATTCCGGGCCTTTGGCTTTAAATTTCTTCTGTGATGAGTTCAGGCTCACCAAAACCGTCTTCATCCGCAGCGGCTTCGCCCTCTTCATAGGCGACCTCGGGCTCATACTCCGGCAGGTATTCCTCTTGGTAATCGGAGAAGCCGGGATCATCAATTTGCTCGATCGCCTCGCGGATAGCAAAGTGGTGGGTGAGAACAGGATCGGGATCATCAGCCATAATTCGCTTGGCCCGCTGGGCTACGGCATTGACCAGATTATAGCGGTTGTCGTCCTGTTGCGGGGGGGTGCTGGGGCTGTCCTTACGGCGGGTTATCATGCCTGTTTACTTCTCCTCGTTTTTGGAAATCTGTACACGATGGCGTTCAGCCACGATGATAGAAAGGGTCTGCTGCACGGCTTGTTCCAGGTCATCATTGATGACAAAGTAGTCGTAGTCAGGAAGGTGGTTGATTTCTTCCTGGGCACGGGCTAAACGTGCGCGAATGGAGGCATCACTTTCCGTATTGCGACCAGCCAAGCGCTGCTGCAACGCCTCTTCGCTGGGGGGCAAGACAAAGATGCGTACCACTCGGTCTTGCAAATTGTGATATACCTGCGCACCGCCCTGCACCTCGATTTCGAGGATGACATCGTTGCCACTGGCGGTTTTGTCGAGCACATAACCACGAGGCGTCCCGTAATAATTGCCGTTGTAGCGCGCATA
>DLGM01000476.1:0-161 GCA_002482705.1 Cyanobacteria bacterium UBA7694 | reverse complement strand
CAGCAGTTGGCCCTGGGCAATCGAGCGCTCAAACTCGGCAGGTGTCGTGAAGAAGTAGTTCACCCCTTCAACTTCACCGGGACGCGGTGATCGGGTTGTCATGGAAACAGAGAGTTCAAGGCGGGGTAAGCGCTGAACTACTTGCTGGACAAGGGTTCCTT
>DLGM01000099.1 GCA_002482705.1 Cyanobacteria bacterium UBA7694 | reverse complement strand
TAGGGATAAATAGGGGTTTGATGACTGACCTTGTCAAGCCGGGCCACCTGCTCCGGCGTCAGTTGCCAACCCACGGCTCCCAAGTTTTGCTGCAACTGCTCGGGAGTGCGGGCTCCCACAACCACATTGGAGACACTGGGGCGCTGCAACAGCCAGTTGAGGGCCACCTGGGCAATGGTTTTGTCTGTTTCTTGGGCAATGCTGTCGAGCACATCGACCACATCATAAAGGAATTCATCTGTTACTGGTGGGCCGCCTTCGGCCCCCCCTTGCTGAATGCGCCCTTCGGCCATGGGCTGCCCCCGGCGGATTTTCCCGGTCAGACGGCCCCAGCCCAACGGGCTCCAAACCATGGTGCCTAAGCCCTGATCGAGCGCCAAAGGCATCAGCTCCCATTCATAGTCGCGCCCAATCAGCGAATAATAACCCTGGTAAGCCACATACCGGGCCCACCCATACCGATCCGAGGTTGCCAGCGACTTCATGGCATGCCAACCGGAAAAGTTAGAAGCGCCAATGTAGCGAACCTTGCCACTTTTGACAAAGTCATTGAGAGTGCTTAACGTTTCTTCGACAGGAGTCAGGGCGTCAAAGCCGTGCATAAAATACACGTCGATATAGTCCGTACTTAAACGCCGCAGACTGTCTTCCAAAGCCTTGGTCAAATGGTAACGGGAAGAACCTTTGTCATTGGGGCCACTCCCCATGCTAAAGGTCGCTTTGGTAGAGATCAGAACCTGATCCCGCCGTCCTTGCAGGGCCTGCCCCAAAATGGCTTCCGAATTGCCTTGGGAATAAATATCTGCGGTGTCAAAAAAATTAATCCCGGCATCCAGGGAAATATCCACCATCTTGCGGGCTTCTTCCACATCCGTTTTGCCCCAACGGCCAAAGAATTCGGTGGTGCCGCCAAAGGTGCCAGTGCCTAGGCTGAGTACGGGAACTTTCAGGCCAGAACGGCCAAGTTGTCTATATTCCATGGTTGAAGATCCTTCCTAAATTATCCATTCATCTCTGAGCACATTTTACCCTTGCTCATCGGCAATCGAAGCCAAAATCACAGTATTACCAACCTGCGGAACTGGCGATGCGGGTCAAATGTTTTCTCGATTTTATGCACGAAGTGATGAAACAATGTGTGGTGTGAGCATCCGGGCATCACCCGCGACTACTGAGGGCAGACACTCTTCTCGCCCCGGACAGCCAGCGTGACCGTTGTCGCAGAACCAGAGGTCGAAGTGGGAAGGGTCAGTGGGGTGGGTTCTCCCGTATGATCATTGACCTGGACCACAAAGTCGTCGCTGCGCCTAAGGGTGGCGATTTCATTGTGGCAAAAACCCCGTGCAAAGGGGCTGCTGGCCAGTTCAAAAGCAAACCGCTGCAACAATGGGCGCTGGGGGAAAGCGCGTATCAGTTGCTGCTGATCGATCACGAAGTCGCCCTCATCATTGGTGCGCAAGCCTTGGAAGGCCCCATTAAAGGCATATTTAAAGGTCAAGGTCTGTAGCGGTGAGACGCCACCAGAACCATGAGAGGCATTGATATAAATTGCATCCGAGGTCGCCAGCGACTGGTGTATTTCCGTAAAAAACATCTCTGGCCCATCGGTGCGTGCCAACTCGGAAAAAGATTGCTCCACATCCCCCTGCGGATTGACAATCACATGCCCCAAGCCAATCCGTGTTCTGGCCTGTCGGTCATTCACGCCAAAGCTCATATGGTAACGTCCATTGCCAACGGGGTGTAACCGCGACAAAGAAAAAACGCCACTGAGGTTCCCCGCATAAAACTTGCGCCACTGCACTGACGCGTCGGAGTTGAGAACCGTGAGCTGAAAACCAGGAGAAACCCAAGTATAACCAGGATCTATTTTTAAATGGTTGACCAGATAGTTGCCATCGGGCAGGTGCTGCACATCGTACACACGTCCGGGGAAAGAGACCCCAGTGCGAATGATACCCTGTGTATCCATCAAATAAACGCGGTCATAATACACCAGCGCCAGCTCGTTTGCGGACATGCCGATCATCTGGCTGTAATTGTTAAAGGCACGGCTAAAGGGCGGTATTTTAAAGATTTTATACCACTGAATTTCACCCGCTGCGCTGACTTTGAGTACCCCAATATGTTTAAGATTGGCATTGGGTTCACTGGCCCGTGGGCCTTCAGGCTGGATAAAACCATGGATATAGAGATCATTGCCGTGGGCCATCAGACCGCCGAGTTGGAAGCTCGGCTCTAGTTCCAGGTGTTTGCTCCAGAGCGCTTCTCCTTGTGCTGAAATCAGGGTCAGCACCAGCTTTCCAATACCGTTCTGGGGCAAGGCATGGGCCCCCACCAACGCAATATTCCCGTTTTCTAAACGGGCGAGGCGCGGATTGTTTTTCCCCAAAGGCACTTGGTTATGGGCCACGATATATTTGCGGTGAAAAAATTCAACCGCATCGGGAGAAGCAGAAGGCGTCGCCGAAGTTTGGGGCGGGGTGGGTGACGGGCCCAGGGGCTCGGCAGCACAGGCTCCCAAACTCAGCAATAAGGGTAAAAACAAACGGGGTAGCGCCATCAATGCGACTCCTTCACAACCGGGATGGGCTTATTATACTGCAATGTGCAGGGATAATCATTATATTGACAATCAACTATATAGAGGTTAATCTATATTTATGGATACACTCAATCAAACGTTTGCAGCGTTGGCGGATCCGACCCGGCGCGGCATTATCGCTCACCTCAGTCATGGGGAAGCCACGGTCTCTGAATTGGTGCAGCGCTTTGCGCTCACCCAACCGACGATTTCTGTGCATCTCAAGGTGCTCGAATCAGCGGGACTGATTTCCCGAACACGGGTCGCTCAAACGCGCCCTTGCAAACTCGAACCCGCAGCCCTGAAGGCTGTGGACGAATGGCTGGATCGTTATCGCCCGATCTGGGAGGATAACTTTGCCCGCCTCGACAGCGTTTTGGATGAACTCAAAAATAGCCCAGGAGAACCCCCATGTCTGCCCTCAAAATGATCACTGCCGCCCCCAATGAAGTCTGCGTAGAACGCCGTTTTAATGCCCCTGTGGCCTTGGTTTGGCGGGCCTTTACCGAACCCACGATTGTGCAGCGCTGGCTGACCGGGCCGCCCGGCCACACCATGCCGATTTGTGAAATTGACCTGCGCGTCGACGGCGCTTGGCGCTATGTCTGGAAAATGCCTGAAGGCGAAATGGAAGCCTATGGCACCTACCGCGAAGTGGTGCCCCATGAACGGATTGTGCACACGGAAACCTTTGCCATGTGGCCCGATCAGCAGTCGCTGATTACCACCACCTTCCACGCCGAAAGCGACCACACCCTGGTGCGCATGGTGATGCAATTTGACAGCACCGAAACCCGCGACGCGGTGCTGATGACCGGCATGACCGACGGCATGGAGATGAGTTATCAGCGTTTGGATGGATTAGTCAACGACCTGATCTAAAAATTAAGCCAGCCGGAAATCCGGTTGGCTTAATTTTTGAGTTTTACATGTACACTTTCAAATGCCGCTAAAATCTTGGCTAAGGCATTATAACTGAGGGTCAATGTACCCGATTGATCTTCGGCCAGGGGGCTATCAATAGTTGCCATGGGCACGTGAATAAACACTCTATCCACATTTTTATTTTTGTAAAAATTAAGCACGATGCTCATGCGGTCACTGATGACAACATGGCGCACATAAACATCCTGCTCAATGGCCTTTGACTCTTCAACGATAGCTGGTAGTTTGGCCTTTAATGCTAGTAAACTCAGCAGCTCTGATTCTTTCAGAAAAATCCGGCCTTCTTTGCTATCAAAGGTAAATCCAACTCGACCCGTGGCAATATTGGCGCGGGTATCATACAAGGTAAAACGCAGTTTGTACTGGGCATTTGCATCAGCATCCTGAGATGCATAAGCGATGAATTGGTTGTTATCGACATCTACCAAACTGCTTTGATAGTAGCGTATGATCGTATCGGCTACAACCGGTGTTACACCTATACTCCAGAATGCAGAGATGGCTGCAAACATACATAAAAAACGGTGACGCATTAAAATAGCCTTAAAATAATTTGATGATAAATGGGAAAAGGGGGAGTCAATACTCCCCCTTTTCATTTAGAACTTGACGATTTCCACCAGCTCGACGTCGAACAACAGGATCGAGTTGGGCGGAATCACACCCAGATCGCGGTTGCCATAACCCAGATGGGGCGGGATGGTGAGTTTGCGGGTGCCGCCGACTTTCATGCCGACTACGCCCTGATCCCAGCCCTGGATCACTTCGCCAGCGCCGAGGTGGAATTCAAAGGGCTGGTTGCGATCACGCGAGCTGTCGAACTTTTTGCCGTCGGTGAGGGTGCCGGTGTAATGGACCTTCACAAATTCACCGGCTTTGGCTTCTGCGCCTTCACCGACTTTGATGTCTTCGATTTTGAGGCTATTGGCAGTATCCACTGCTTGGTTTTCCATAAAGATGCTCCGGAGATTGATGCAGGTATTATAAGCGGGGCTGCGTCCAAATGGCTATTTGTTGGGCGGCGTTGGGGGCGCCTGTGGGGCAGAAGATGTTCTGCCCCTACAGGGCCCATTCCCCGGGGTTAAAACCTTTGAGCAACACCTTCGGGCCTTCTAAAATCGGGCGCTTGATGGCCGAAGGGTTGGCCACCAACAAAGCGGCCTGTTGGGCGGCATCGGCGGCTTCGTAGTCGGCTTTGAGGGTGCGGTAGGTGGTCCCGGCCTTGTTGACCGGGAGTTCGCCGAACCCGGCGCGCCAGCGCTCAAGGTCATCCAAGGTGGGGGGCTGTTTTTTGTAATCAACAAAGGTATAGGCAATGCCTTGGGCATCGAGATGGGCCAAGGCCTTTTTGACAGTGGAACAGTTTTTTATGCCGTAGAGGGTGTACATAGAGGGCTCGCTCAGGGGAAATAGTGATAATGGGGTGCTTCATAGGCGTGAGCATCCGGGATCTGCGATTCGCCTGTAGAAACGGCTTCATTATAACCGATGGCATCTGCGGCGATGGGCTAAAACCCTAACCCCGTGGAGGGGTCCGCAGGAAGAAACGGCGGTATTTCAGTTCACGTGTATGTGTGGAGACTTTGGATCGACCGCTCAACAAACACACGACCCTTGCGGGTATCGAAGAACCACCCGATGTATGAAATACCTACACTGTCCTGCGAACCCTTGCCAGCACCGAGAAAAATCGGGACAGATTTTTTTAGTCCGCCGCTCTACCCTTGAGCTACAGCCAAAAGCTGGTGGGATTTGAACCCACAACATGCAGAGATCGAAGTATCTGTCTCCTGCGCTGCGGTGCAGTAGGGGCCCTGGAAGAAAAACCGGTTTCGGTGGTTACTAACGGAAAAGAAGTAGCCGAAACCCACGCTGTCCAGGGGCCGGACAATGTCCGGCCCTACAAATTTTAATAGGTCGAAGCAATCTGGGCTAAGATATCCGCCCGCGTTTCATAAGCCGGGATGATATCCAACACACGCTCAGACCACCCCGCCAAAAACACCACACCCGGTGCCTGCGGCGGGAACTGGAGCGTTCCGTACCCGGATAAATCAACCGAGTACAGAAGCGCATCCCGATTGACTTCCCGGCGATAGGCCTGCCACTGAGCAGCCAATGAGGCATTGCCTTGTGAGCTGTCGTAACACTGCATATCGCTGAAGATCAAGACCCGATCCACCTTTTGTTTGCGCTGACGCAATGCCTGAAGGCTCAACCAGGCATTGGTGGCATGCCCGACGTTGCTTTGGCGCAGCCGTTCCGTATTTGACAATACGCTGTCACCTGCGGGCAGGAAGACATCCCGGTAGGTTTCCCCAAAGGCACCCACCAAGACTTCTCCACCACAGAGATGTCGAGCCATCGCTCCCATCAGTGTCGCCACATCCACATACTATAAGGCACTGTGTGCCGACAGGGGCGAATGCATCGAGCCGCTCAGATCTACAAACACCGCCGTGCTGCCCGACCAGCGCGGCAAATTGCCCAAAGACAATTCTAAGGCGGTCCGCAAGCCATTGCGCAAAGGTGGATCAGTCACTTCCCGTTCTGCTGCAAGCCAGCGAAAGGGCAATAACTGCGACTGGCGCACCTGTTCCGGGTCAGTGATGACAGCCAAAGCCCGTTGGATCGCGGCTTCAGCCCCATGCTTCTCGAAGTTACGCAAGTTGCGAACCAGGGCCAAGATCCCCATCCGGGGCGCAATGGCTTCCCAGGTCTCACGTTTGGCCCCTTGGGTCGAAATCACCACTTCCCAGGTATCAGGGGTCGGCAACTGATCATCCAGCACTTGGCGCCACAGCGTGGCCTGTTCAGGGCTGCTGGGTTTGGGATGCACCAGGCGCAAGACATCGCGCAGACGCACCTTGCCCGCGCGGTTGTACTTAGCCAACTGATAGGCATCAAACGGTTTTAACGCATCTGCCAAGCCTTTTTTTAAAGCATTGGGTAATTTGTGCTTGCGCCCTTGGCCAATGGCGGTAATCCAATAAGCCAAAAGCTCGGCGGGTTCATCTGCCCGACGCACAATGCGGGGCACATAAGCCCGTAAATCGGCCTTGGCTGCCTGAGGCGATTCGCCCAATTGAGAGGCTTCAGCCAGCAGGATCAGCGGTAAAGTGCGTAAATGCAGGGTCGTCCGGGCATAATGAGCCAACTGCAAAACAAAT
>DLGM01000142.1:21141-21675 GCA_002482705.1 Cyanobacteria bacterium UBA7694 | reverse complement strand
GATAATCGAGTTATCAATGCGCTCAAGACCAAACTCCCGTAATGCTCTGACTGCTTCGTCCCATGAGATTTTTACCCGTTCTAAGTTGTCGAGACGAGTGTCTAGATCTTTATGAATGGGGTTAAAGAACGTATGGGACAGGGGTGATTTCCCGTCGCGCATCTCATAGATCGGGTATTTGATGGCCATCGCTCAGACCTACAACGCGAAATCGTAACGCGCGGCAACGTGCCAGCCGCGCCACCATGCGTCTGTTGACCCGGTGAGCTTGATTGCGTACTCAGTTGTCGTAGAACCCAATTCAAACAAGTATTCACGCCACGTACCACGTGCATCTACGACTTCTTCGATATTCGAGTCTGGGTCAACTGGGGTACCGGATATGATGAGCTGACAGCCGACTGTGTGATGTGCGGCATCAAACTCTTCAAGCAAAATCCGCACTTTGACCGTATCAGATGGGGTGGCAAGTGTGCGCGTTGTCGAAAAATGGGTAAATGCGGTACCAGGGCGACTTGCAATAACTTGAGAGTT
>DLGM01000142.1:0-21038 GCA_002482705.1 Cyanobacteria bacterium UBA7694 | reverse complement strand
TACCAAATTCCTGCAACTTGGTATTCCCAGTGCAGTTCTGTACCGTCCGGGACAATCGTTTCATACAACATGTCCAGGTCGCCGATGCCACCAGCGAGCTGTAATGAAGTCATCTGTAGAACCGTGCGGGGCGCTGCAAACTTGGCAAAATTGAGGCGCAGCATGAGATCGCGCTCAAATGGGTCATTGAGATAGATCCCATCTTGGAGATTCAGCAGCACGCCCTGGGTGTACTCAACACCTTCTGCACAACCCACTTTATGCTGTGCTCCAGTAGATACAACCAAGGCATAGCGCTGACCAGCCTTAACAAAGCAGGGCCGAGAAAAGGTCAATTTGCACCAACCCTCGGTAAGTGCGTTAGCTGCAAACTCAAATCGCGCAATGACTTTATCCATATCCGGTTGCCCTCGGCTAACTTCTGTCAGCATGAGTGTCAGCCCTGCACTGGGGTCTACTTCAGCGAAAAAGAGTTCGGCGGACGAAATCCAACCGGTTTGAGCCATAAGAATTGTCTGTGCGAGAATGGAGCCGTTAAGCGTATGATTGGTAGTAGCAATGTCCCAATACGGCTCTGTCATTGTTTCCGTGTAATGCGTAAGGCGAACAAACTGGTGATTGAGCAATGCCCGTGCGCGGTCTTCAGCCGCAACTTCCCAGGTTTCGCCAGTCGCAAACCGCAGTAGCCCGGTGGTTGGGTCATAAGCTCCAGATGACCAGAACGCGCTATTTGTACAGTATGTGCGTGATTCGCCATAAGTGATGCGCTTGCGACCCGTTGTAATCTGCGTAAACGCTTGGCTTTGGTACTGGTACTGGTTAATGCGGATGCTGTCTTTATAGTTTTCGATCCGCAGGCGCGTTGATTCAGTATAAGCGGGCAATGCAAAACCGTCACCACTGACTTTTGCCGCTGGGTCGATGGGATTAAACAAAGAAAGGGCGGTGGTGGTGGTAGCGGCCAGCGGCGGACGCAAACCCTCAAAGACCCATGCACTATAGCCCACCGCAGCGATGTTGGACTCGCGGGCGTCAAGGTAATTGTCACCACCAAACCACACGTAGTTATCAGGAATTTCAGAGCGGTTTTTCAAGTCTGCAACGGCAATTGCTACCTGAATAAGTTGCTCGGTAGTTGCACGGATCGAGACCGCTTTACCCAGCCCAGCCAAACCGCTGATCAGAGCAGAAATGCGGGGCGCATGCTCAGTTTGCCAGCCTTCAACCACTTTTACACGGGTATTGACAGCGTGCAGATTTGGCAATTTGCGGCTGTCATCGACCACAATTTGCTGAATGCCGCTCGGTGAAAGCCGAACCTGGGCAATGGCAGTATAGCCAGTGGGAGGCTCAGGGCGTTCAGGAGTTGGGCTTTCCAGACCTTGCGCTACATGTGTTTCAATGACGCGGCGGGCTTGCATGGGCTTGGCGTCGGGCTGGGTCTGGCCTGTCGTGACATCGATCTCATAGTCTCGGACCTGGATATCCGTTTCTTCTTCGTAACCGAACACGGATACGGTCAGCCACTTTTGATCTTCAAAGGGAACTTGGGAAAATACCGAAATGGTTCTTGATTCGGCCAGCTCAAAAACTTTTCCGGTAGTACCGTCGTACAAGCGGCCTGGGGCCACTTCTATTTCAGTTGCCGAACGCATGGAAACAGTGAGCCCGATGAACTGCCGCTCCGGCGAAATCGCGTCTTTCTGAAGGTTTCGCTGGGCTTCATCTGCCCAGTCTTGAAGGTTGTTAAGATCCTCTGACGGCATTTCTTGCCGCTCTCTGAAAATGACTTTCTTCTGCACTTGGGTTTACTCCTATTTACTTGTTAATCCGCCTGCAATCAGGTCTGGCCCTGCAATAATGTGCGAGCCAGCCAGCAACGGGCGGTGAATTTTGGTGCTTATCGTCAGAACATCTGACTCACGCTTTGCAAGACGCAATGAGGCCAGCAAACGCTGGAGTGGGGTGTGATCATGTGCCACCAGCGGTCTACCGACAAAGAAACCAGGGCGCGGACGGCGCTGCCCTTCAAACGCAATCTCTAAGTGGGCGTGGTGGGCAGGCATTCCCAAGCGGGTTGTACCGATATGTGACGATGCCCGCGCACGGGATACAGGGGCGGTGGGGTCATGCAGCTTAATGCGGCGGTAATGGTACAAATAAGCCCGTGAAGGGGATGTGTGGCGAGGAAAAGAACCCTTACCAATAAATGTGCTTTTCGGTGACTTTGCATGTACTTCTGCAATCATTTCACCGTCTGTGTGAATTGGCGTAAGACCCATGGGCTGAGCTGTGCGCAACCCCAATTTAGCGGTCTGTTCGGTGTACAGCGAAACTTCATTCAGGAGCAGGCGACGCTGAGATGAGTCTGTGCGACCAGGGAAGCGAGAGCCAATACAGCGGCCCACAAACATATTGCGACCAGACTGACCAGGTATGATAATCGTTGTTGTGGCTTCTTTCTGAACAGATGCGATCTCCCAATCTGGGCTCTCAAGCTCAGTTTCAATGCCATCTTTAACCATTATCACGCGCAATCGAGAGCGCACCAGGGCATCTGAGCGAGTCAGGCATCCACCGATAAATGCAGAACCCAGGTGCATAGCCTGTTTCTGGCCACGGGCACGGCGCGGATAGAGCCGGATTTCTGGCATTTGGGCAAGCCAGGTGTTACGCTCAGCCACAGAATAGCTTGAGCTGAGAAAAAACTTGGTGGGGGGCGCTGTAATGCGAACAATCTTGCCACCGGCTTCCATTGCCGCTTGTTTTAGCCCAAAGTCCGTACCACGTGTGCGATGGCGAGTGTAGGCTTGATCTGCAAGGGCTCGGCGTTGGTCATCAGATAAGGCACTGTGCCAAGCTGCTGTTTCGGTCAAGTCCAGTTCACTGGCCAAGGCTTCAAGCAAATCAGACTCTACACCAGGAGCATACTGAACAATCGCTTTCCAAACTGGAAGTTCAAAGAAACGCTCTGTAATGTCCGCAACGGGCTTCCAGCGCTTCGAGCGGGCAATAACTGGCGGTAAGTCTCGGGCTTGGGCTTTGTATTCGTCAGTCATCTTCTGCCCCTGTGATCGTTAGATTCCAACTCAGAACCGCGTATTGATGCGGGGCAATGGCCACATCTGCCCCTTCAGCGACAACGCGCTTGATGCCTCCGGGGGATTGAATACGTGCGTGTATGTCGGACTGAACAACATCAAGGCCCAGCGTGCGGGCATGCTGCTGAGCTGCCATTGTAAGGGCCTGCTGACTTTGCCGCTCAACTGTGGCAACTAGCGCTGTCACACGCGGGGTCACAGCAACAGCCAGCGGCACTTGCACGGCTTCGGCGAGGACAACATCTACATTGTCAGTCGTGGGGCGGTTGTCATCACGGCGGACAGCCCTGTCAACAAGTGCCAGTATTTCTGCGGCCTCATCACCATCTATCAGTAATGCAAGCCGAACATGTCCCGCAGAAACAATTTGCACTGAAACATCAATTACGCGTTGGTGAGCAGACATCGCAATGTAGCGATATTGCTTGCGCGAACCAGCAGCAGGGCGAGCATTCGCAAGAATAGCCCGCTGCCGGAAGCGCTCAATGTCTTCAATAGCTGTGCCACCTGACGTTACCGTGAAATTGCGCACACTAACGCCTACCGGCATTTGTTCAGTTGGTTCACTGATAGAACCTGGCAAGAGGGCATTATGCTCTGATCCGGCAATAGAGGCCAGAGCAGGAACATCAACGTAAGACTGACCAGGTTGAATTACGGGCTCACGTTGAGGTAACCAACGCGCATCAGATGGGCCTGCAATAGCGGCTTGAGGAAGAGACAATGCTGATTCAGGCGGGACTTCGATGCTATACCGCAAAGTAGTGCGGGCAGGCTGCGGGGGCAAGCGCCATGTGTCTACACGGGCTGCTAGATAGGACAGCATTGGATCGCGGGCATACTGAATCAGGTTCTGCCGCGCTGTATCGTTGATATCAAACCTGACCAATAACTCACGGTATGCAATAAGATCGATCATCAAACGCTCGATTTGGGCTGGTTCAAGAGTTTTGTCTGTTGCGGCTTCCCATGCGGCAACCGCTTCTTGAGTGATCTGGGCACCGTTTTCATGTACCACCTTTGGCAACTCACTCATGGCCGAACCTCCATGTTTTGCTCAATGCCGTTGGCCAGCTTAAAGAAAAGGGTCATTAGGATTTTGGCTGAAGCGTCTTGCTCAACAGCCACTCGGGTAACGGTGATACGTTTTTCCCATGTTCGGATAGCGTCTACAGTTTCACGCACCAAGTGAGGGCGGGCCCGGTCAATTGGCCAATCAATATACTGATGAAGATTACTGCCAAAATCCGGGCGCATAGGCTGAGCTCCAATCGGTGTACTCAAGATATTGCCAATACACTGCTGAATATCCGCAAGCCCTTCAACAAAACCATCACCCTCAAGGGCGGGCTGCCAGTGCTGAGTTTTGGGGAAATTCATGCGGGCATCTCGATATACTGCCCTGGCTGCATGGGCTCTGGCGAATCAGGGACATACATTTGTGCAACGGTATATCCTAGGTAAAATGCGCCTTGTAAAAACAGCACAGCCCCATCTTCACGGGCTCCAGTTAAGACAGCCGGGATAAGGGTGGATGGCTGCTCGGGGGCTTCATGGGTGAGATACAGTACGGTTGCGCCAATCTCTGCCGCCATAAATCCTCCTGAGCAGTAAACACAGGATTATCATATGTTGTGGCGCTGTCATTCGTCGCAATGACAGTTGTCATACTGCCTATGGGGTTGGCGGGAGCGGGGGCGCAAACTGAACCATGCCTGACACAAGCAGGGACGGTGTTTTGACAAGTAAGCCGTCCAGCTCAATCATCGGGGCCGATATGGTGGTCGATACAGAGGCTTCAACGTTAACTGTCATGGCCTTTACGGTTACGCTTTGAGCTTCAAGTTGGGTTGCACCAGTTGTTTTGATGTCTGCGCTGCCTTTAACGTCAGCTTTGAGTTCGTGGGTTTTGGTGTCATACTCAATGACTGTGCCGTCCTCAAACGTCTTGTGCCATTTTGCTGGGTCGGTAACAGGGGGCGGATCAACATCAGAATAGATGGCTCCCAGTACGACCCCTTCTTCACCGTATGGGTCGAGCAGAACGGCAACCTGGGTGCCTTTGCGGTACAGCATCTTATAGGTGCGATTTTCTGCGGTGCCGTCCTGGGGTACATGAAGCCAATGGCTCTCCATTTCCAAGTCTTCAAAATATACTTTGACCTGGGGCCTTGATCCATCTACTTGCGTCACAATGCCAAAGCGCAGCCCTGCCGAACTTTCAAAATGAGTAGATTTAAGACCGCTCATCAGACGCGCTTCCCGGTTGGCGTAGTTTTGTAGCCCTGACTTTGACTGATGGTATGCCGCACTTCAGTAACGAGGTAGTTTCCCGCCAAACGCTTCCAGTCTTCTGTGAGCGTAATGGTTAACCCTGCAACCAGGTGTTTGCTTCCAAATACCGTCAGCTCAATGGTTGTCTTATCGGCTTCGTGCCGATCTTGGGCCGCATTGGCAATCGCCTGGGCCTGGGCGGGGGTGCGGGCCGGAACATGTTTTTTATGAGTATCAGCGCTGTGTGTACCTGCCTGGTTGCTGGATTTTGCCTCAGCAGATACCAGTTTTTTCTGGCGTGGGTTGTAGCTGCGCACACTCGTTTTTGCGGGCACATCCGTGATTTTATCGCGATAGCGCCACGACTCGACATCAGACCGAGTAAACCTGTGTACGGCGTTTTTCTGGGCCAACACTTTTACTTTTTCAACTACCAAGGTTTTGCTATTATTGGTCAGCTTCACTTCATACCCATGCTCGTGACAAATTCGAATAAGAAACGCCCAGTCAGACTCACCGTATTGGGTTGCTTTAAGAATCGGAACATGAGAGATGGAGCCTTTTACTTCTGCTTTCAACCGTCTGGCTACCTGAGCAACAATATCTTTTAAGGTGGTATCTTCATAGGCTTTGCCTTTGCGGGTTTTGGCGGGAGTACTGACACCGGCAGCGAGTGCGCGAATACGAACCGTCGCAGGGCTATCTGACAGTTCAAGCTCATCAAATGTAAATGCCCCTGCGGGGGTCAGTGGCTCACCAGCATAGCCGTACTCGAACTTAATTTCGGCTCCGGGATCTGGATACCATGCATCCATCCAACGCCCATCAAGATTTGAGATAGTTATATCGAGTTCGTCAGCCTCGCCGGTGAGCTTGTCAGTGTATGTGGCATCAATCAGCCAAGGACTGATATCCGCAGTGATGTCTTTGCCGTTGTAAATGATCTTATAATCGGCTTTAATCGCCGTTTTTACTTCCATGGGGGCAGATCCTGAGTCGTATTCTCGACGCGAATAAGAGGGATACGCAGCACCAGCCCAGCAGGCAAACACGGGATGATAGGAGCATGGGGGTTGGCCTCAATCAACAGCCCCATTTTGCCGACATCGCGGTAATAGAGCCAGGAGATATTGTCCCAGCGCTCAAATTCACGGGTAACGTGAGTACGATACTGGCTCATAATCTAGCTCCACCCAAACGAGAGCCGGTTTCAGCAAATGCCTGCATACGGGCAATTGATGGGGTCGCTGACGATGAGGCCGCAACAGCGCCTTGCATCAGACCTGCTGCTGAGCTGAAACCAGATAGACTCGATGCACCCTCCATCACCCCCCCAGCCTGGTTCATTAGGGTTTGGGCAGTGCGCAGGGCGCGGGCAGTCTCACCCGCGTCACCGGCAATGGTCACAACGTCTTCGAGATCTTGCAGTTCTTCAACGGGCAGCATGGCGGCATACTCTGCAAGCTCTGGCGCAAGTTGTCCGGCCAGCCCCACAGCCCCTAAAATGTCACCAGTCATAGCCGTAGCAACAATGTCATTTGCACGGGCAGCCGCTTCACCCACAACGCCGATGGCTTCAATTGTCTGATTAACGGTATCTAATAGGTTTTCAGGGGTTTCAACAGCGGGGATCTCAGGGAAGGTGGTTGCATCAATAGGCGCGGGAGCCATAGGCTGAATCACGCCAGGAGGATTGGGCTTGGCTGGATCTCCAGTATATTCCTTCAGACTTAGGGTGACTTCGCTTGCCAAGCGAACGCCCTGGGGGCTGTAATGAATGGCTGTAACATCCATATCGGTAATGACGAAGGTACCCAAATACTCACCAGAGGCAAAAACAAAGGGGAGAACAGCAAATGTATTCTGCATCTCTCTTAAGGCCCTGATCTCTTCGCCTGGATCAGTGGCCATGTGATGCAACATGGTACCGATCTGGTGCTCATCCAATGCTAAACCTGTGGCTTGCAGAGCTGGTTTGCGGCCAATTAACCCATGCTCTGCATACACAGCCGCATAGCGTGACTGATGGCTTCCGAGCCATGTCAGCACGTCCATTTCAAACTCACCCAGCACCGCAAATACCGTCATGACCAGCTAGACCGCTCTCTATCGTGCATCCAACGACGCATGTTGCGGGTAAACGTTTCATAGTCGTCTTTTAGCACGGGTTGAAGCTGGTCAGCGATACCCGCAGGGGCACCGGCAGCCACGGTGATATTGGGGGCATAGTGGATAGTCATACCGCGTGAACCAAGCCCCCCGGCTGCGCTGGATGCGCCAGCAGCACGTGCCAGAGGCTGCATTGCGACAGATGGCCCACCGATAGGCGCAAAGGTGGGAGTGGCTGCTGTAGCCATTTGATTGGCAGCACGAGCCAAATATGCAGCGCTGGCATCCATGCCCAATCTCAGCCCTTGGCCCAAGTTCATCCCGTATCCATGAAATACACGGGATGGGCTGTTAATACCAAATATTCCTTTAAACTTTCCTTTAATACCGTTTGCTATTTCAGCGGCTTTGTTATACAGCTCTACAGCTTTTGCAGATAGGCCATTTAGGAGACCAGCAAGCATGTTCATCCCTATTGAATAAAGCTGACCAGGCAACCCATAAAACCACGCCATCATGGATGCCCCGGCATTTTTGACGCCGTTCACAACAAATACCCATGCCGCATATACGCCATCCCAAAAGGCCCGGCTGACTTGTGATAGCGCATTCCAGACATTGCCTGGCAGTTGAACAAACCACGCCAAAAGATCGGCACCCCAAAATAACAGCTCAACAATTGCCAAACCAGACTCTCGCCCCATTTGTTCAAATGCCCCGCCCGTATCTCGAACGGGGTTTAAAAGGTCTTTAAACCATCCCCAAAGACCCTTTACAGCATCAATGATAGGCTCGATCAATGGCGCGGCAGGGCCAAGGGCTTTCATAAAGACAGGGCCAACGTCCTGCAAGCCCTGCTTAAGAACACTCCAAAGGCCACTGAAAAAACCTTTGATGGGCTCCCAGTATTTGTAGATGAAGATTGCCGCAAGCACGATCCAACCAAGCGGATTGGTCAGTGCAGTGAGAGCCAATCGCCCCACCCAGGCGGCCACCATTTTAATACCCGCAACTACACCGGCCCACCCGCCGACACTGAAAAAGCTGAGCCGGGCCCAGAGAGAGGCCGCGACAATTGCTTTTCTGATCGCCAATCCCAGCCCCAGAATTTTACCTGGAATAGCGATGATGCCCATGGCCAAGCGACCCAGCCACGCTGTGACCCGGGTACCGGCAGCAGCTTGCCAAAGCCCAAAGCCACGAAAGGCCCCCCACACCCACAAAGCCGCCTTGCCTGCGGCAGCAGCTCCTGTTGTGAGCGGCCCAAAGATACTGATAGCGGCACCCAGACCAAAGAGTAAGGTGCCGCCAGCTACCAGCGCACCGCCGCCAATAGCCATCACGGCCACCGCTATTTTTGTCAGTTGGGGATGGCGCTGGGTAAACGCATCGATCTGACCTGAAAGCTTGCCAAACCACTCAGCCATCATTTTCAGCTCAGGAGCAATGGATGCCCCAACACCTGCCATCAGTTGCAGCCATGCGCCTTCGGCGGCTTCCCAAACATTTAAAAGCGTCCCTAACTGCTCATCAACTTTTTGCCGCAAGTCAGCCTGCTTACGCATGTTTGCATCCATTTCATCATAAGCCGCGACACCGCCAAGCATGAGCGTATTGACCATCTGGCCATCCTGGCCACCGCCAAAGAGCGCGTCTAAGAGCTTGGCCCGCATCCCAGGAGCCAGCTTTTTCAACTGTTCAAACTGCGCGATCATCTGACGCGGCCCAACAAAGTTCCCCGCTTTGTCGAAGAACTTCAATTCCAAGCCGAGGTCTTTCACCATCTTGCGAGCGCTGGATGCTTTATCACCGATGTCATATTCAAACTTCTTCAGGCCATCAAGCAGCGTGGCCATGTTTGTGCCGACCGTCTCACCGCTGAGGCCTGTTTTAATGAGCTGGGCATACATGACGCTAAGAGACTGGGCTGATTGAAGGCCCTGCATACCTACCGCTTTCATTGCACCGGCAGAACGTCCGAAGGCGTACCGCATTTCGGTTGGGTCTACGCCTAAATTGACCGTCCGCTGAATCGTATCCATAAGGCCGAACATGTCGGCAGCAGCGGTGCCGGTTGCTTCTTTCAGTTTCGCAGCTAGCTTTGCGGCTTCATCAAACGGCATTTCAAGCTGGACGGCCAAATAGCCCGCCGCTTCACCGACCCCACCCAATACATCTTTGGCTTCGATATTATTGCGGTTAAGGACGGTCATCATGCGTTGAAAGTCTTTGACAGTGCCTGGCAACTTCCCGCCCAACCCTGTCGCCAACTTATTGACCGCTTCGTAATGCTCAGAGACAGCCCCTGTTGAGCCCATCATAGACACTTTGAGCTGTGTAGCCGCATTTTCGGCCTGTGCAAACTCCCCGATAGGTGTCTGCATATACCCGATCATCGTTTGCCCAAGCATCTTCCCAGCTTGGCCCATGGCCATGAGCTGGGAGGATGTCTTTTGTACTTGGCTATTAAATTTACCTAGACCAGAGGAAGCCAAGTCTTTGAGCGTGAGAATCATCGCAAGCTCCATTGATGACATTCAGCTCTCCTCCGTTCTGTTCAGGTAATTCCAATACTCGACAGCATCTGCACACCAGTCAGCCAGATCAGGTATATCCATTTCCATCAGAGCGTCATACGCCCAGCCGGTGACATGTGCCAGGTGCAAAATTAACCGGCTGTCGGGATGCCGTTTCCCGCCAGACCCATGGCCGCAGACTGAATTGCCAGGGTATCAGCAAGATCCATATCAAGCAGATCTTCATAGACAATGGGCTGGCCATTGATGGTTGTCATCAGTGATGCCAGGGCCAACGGAACTTCAGCCGGTGAGCCAGCTAATTTATTCGCCTTTACAGCCAAACGACCTTTGCCACGTTTGACAATGGCTTTACGGCCATCCGTCAAAGGCACCACCGTTTGTTGAGGCAGAGTAAGGGTTGCCTCTGAAGCTTGCTGCGATCCTTCATTTTCTGGGCTGTTTTGAGTTGATTCCATGGGTTATTAGCCTCCGATGTTCTTTCTGTAATTTGTCAAAAGAGAGACACCACCGACTTTGTACTCATTGTTGAGCAAGTCGATCTCGACAATGTCTTTACCGTCGATGGTTTGCTTCATATACGTGGCATTGAACTCACTTTCCTGTTCCACGTTTTCATTCGGTTTAAAGTTCGGCATTTGCCCAACCTTAAACATCACATCCAAATAGATGATGACTGGACGTTCATTGGTTCTACCCAGGTTGGTAAACGACTCCATGCTACTGCGAACCATCAACTGTACAGCAACAAACGGGTTAAACACTTGGAGCATTGCATCAGGTTCGACAGACGCCCATTTGATCTTGCCTTCCAACTTTTCAAAGCCAGAGGGGAATTCAAGATCTCCAATCATCCCGAGCGCTTTATGCTCCAATTGTTTGGTCTTTACATCCGGCAGCTCAATTTCTGCAATTCGGCCCAATAACGTGCTGCCATTGATATACACATTGCAATTTGTCATGCGGTTGATTGCGATTTTTTCAGCCATTTTCAGCTCCTTATGCTGCCTGACCCAAGGTGGCCAGGTAGTTAATATCTATAACCGCTTCGTATTCAATTAACTCGGCAGGAGTGGGCGGCATAAAGTTGTAGCAGAACTTGATACGCCCATTTGCAATTTGTGTGGGGTCATTCTTGGTTGGGTCATACCAAACGCGACCGTCAATAATTGCCCCAGTCTTCTTCAGACCTCGCAGATAGCGGTTACAGCTTTCGACAACCGAGTCAATAAAGGCGTCATCGATAGGCAAATCTGAAAATTGTAAGCTGGCCATCTCAATGGCGTCATAAATGACATAAGATGTCAGACGAACAGAAATAAAGTTTCTGGGATGCGTCACACTCGGCCACGCCGCCGAGCGATTGCCCCACGTTTTCAGGCCATCTCTATTTGCCACGGTGATAATGCCTGCCGCATTGAGCTGATTGGCTTCACAGTTTGCATCGCTGGGATCAAATGAGATCGGGCGCTCTGATCCGGTAATGCCCAAAATTTCTTGGTTGCTGGGAGAAAAGTGGAACCCTCTGAGTACAATGCTTCTGAGCCAGACACCTACAAACCTTTGACAGTAAGGCTCAAGACGGTCGGTATTGGTTGCCGCGTCATACGCCTTTAAGTACGGGTACGTCAGTAGCTGATTTTCTGAACTGGTGTTGAAGTTGATGCTTCCGGCAGGCCCCCGGCCTTCAATCGCTTGCTGAGGTGTGGTACCAATCGGAGCCGACACAACAGAGAATCCACGTAACTTTTTAGCCATAATATCGAGTTCAGCACGCACTGAATTTTGGGTGCTGAAGCCTGGTGCAAGCAAAATCTTCGGCTTGTACCGGAAGAGAGCCATGGCATCTTGCATTGCCTGAATACCAGAACGCTGGCCCGCGATATCTACACCACCGATAATATCTGCGGCCAGTACATTTGTGGGGTCCAAGTGGTTGTATGCAGCTTTCTTGGTACTGCCAAAAGCGATGTCACCATCGGGAAGCGCCTGAATGACGCCCTCCCCGGCATCGATAACGACATAATCTTCACCAGGCACATATGTGACTTCAGCGCCATCTGTCAAAACCAAATCAAAGATGGCTGTGTTTCCAAGCGTGGCCCGGCCTGTTACCACATGAAACACCACATTTTCGTTTGCAACGGATTCAATGTGGTCTTCGTTCTCTGGGTCAAGCACGTTGATAACCAGCACTCTGCCAGCCCCGTGATCAAAAATGGCATCCAGGGCTTGCGGAATTGTGAAGCCCGGCAAGTCTTTAGATCCAAACTGTGCGGCCTGGATATCGTTGGAAACAATAGTCAGCTGATTGACTGGACCGATGGGGGCGGTACCAATCAATCCCGCGACAGCCACAGGCTGTTGCTGAATCGGGCGGGGGCCTGTTTCACGCTCCAGGGTTCTAACACCGTGCAAAAAATCTCCCATGGTTTACTCCTCTTCAGGCTGGGATACAGCCGCTTGTTTCTTTGATGGTTTAGGCTTAACACCGGGTTTTACATCCTGTTCTGGTTCAGATGTAGCAACGGCTACCGGTTTCAAATACCGCATCTTTTTCAGCACCTGTGTGTACTGATGCTCTGTATCAAACGGGTATGGTTTCCCTGTGAACAGCATTTTTTCATCGCCATTGTCGAGGGTTACACCGGATGTTGGGCCGATATACAGATAGTTTTCTACTGGCATTCGCAATTCTCCTCTTCTTCGCAGTCGCAACAGTTTCCAAACGTTGCAGATTTAAACAATGGGCCATCCGCTGCAACCTCAAGACAAGGGGCAAGCAATGTGTCCGTTTCAAGATTCAGGCTCCAGGCCCAAACCCCGTCGTCCTGCCCCGCAGATGATGAGTTGGCCATGGTCAGGGGCTGTCCAAAAGCAGGCCGAAAGCCCACCAGTGCTTGTAATGATGCCGCCAGCATTGGGTATAAGCCCGTGTGATTTCGCAGCGACCGCGACCGCAGGTAGACTTCATAGGTCAGCGTGATCTCTTGCAAACTGGTATTTAATGCCCGGCTCTGGGTCTTGGGGCGCATACCCGTCAACATAACCAGTGCATCTCCGAACGCATGGACAAGGTGGGTCTTTTCAGACACAGCTTCGACCGGCAGCGGTGCGAGAGCTGGCTTCAGCTTTTCAACAATCGCCGACTCAATCTGCTGCATCCACGGTAGAACAACCTCTTGGGCTTCACTCATTGCCAGTACCCCACGTTTGTAAATACGCTGGTGCCAGGCGTGAATGCCACACCGCTGACATCAGGAGCAGCGGTACCTTCCGGCAACGGCAAGGAGACATCGTGTTTGACCACGTCTTTGAGAAAGCGAATCGCATCCTCATAGCGACGGCGGGCATCTTCGATGTCGCCCAGCGGGCGGAGATTCATTAAGCGATACACAGCAATATCTACACAGATACGCTTTAGCGCAGGGGGAACGCTGAGTAGCGGCAATGCATAGCGGGCGGCAATGTAGCCGTCAATCTCTGCGGTTGCATTTGTCAATGCCCGTTCAACGGCGGCTTCGTCCGGTTCGGCGGTGCCGGTGAGCTGAGCCACAAGATGCGCGGGCGTATCGGCAAGCAGGTCGTCTACTGTTGCGTAGCTCATTGCTTTTTCGCCTGCTGTTTCTTGGCTTGCTTCGGTTTGCTCCCGTTTTCAGCGTTGGCCCCCGGTTCTGAACCAGTTGCAAAAACTGCCCCCACGCCCAGCAACTGCTGGGCCTGTTCTGGTTCAAGCTCCAAAGTTGAGCCAACTGGAGCACGTTCACCGTCGTGCTCCAGGGTTTCGATCAAGACCGTCACTTGCACCTTCATGATCAAGCAACCGCATTGGTAAACAGAAATCCAGCATCAGCACCAGCCATAACCGGGCTGTATTCGTCCACCACATCATAGAGCCATGAGCGGGTTCCACGATCATAATAGGGCTGCTCAACCACTGGATGGTTGCGCAACTGGTACGTGTATGCGTAGCTGGGTGTACCCATAGATGCCAGAGAACCAGGCACAGAATAAGCCAAGACAGCATCTTTGCCCCAAACCTTTATAAACGCACCGGTTACTGGGTCAACATAAACAGCTTTGCCAACAACCACTTCATCCACATCAAACAGGCTTGCCAACATATCTTTGGTGATATTGTCTCTGCCGGTGTACTTGATGCGCTCGATAATGCTTGGGTTTTCTTGCAACGCGGCAAAGACAGGCTCGCCCAGCAGCAGCACATTCGGATAAAGCCCAATTCGATCACTGATCGCAGACCGAGCATTACGAATAGCCTGGGCGGGCTTTGAATCAGCATGGGACCATTGAGATGTACCGGACAGCGTTGATTTATTCGTTGACGCATACAGGCTGGCATTGCGGGCTAAAGTGGCTTGCTTATACTCGCGCCGCAAACCGATGCGCTGCATCCCATTGTTAACAGCCACTTTACCGAGGTCGATACCCGGCACGGTAGCGGCATCTTCCATGTTTTCAATGTAAACAGGCTCAGAGATGGCATGCTGTTCTAATGCGTAATCATCTGAACCGATCGCACTTTCGACACGGGCAACTGGCCCACCAGGCGCACGCGCAGTTTCGACCAATTGGAATTTTTCCGGCCCGAATTTGACGACCTTTCCACCCCGTTGATTCACGGGCACAATGGGAAAGAGCTTCATACCGACAAACTCTTGGTTGACATGGCCCCGCGCCACTTCACTCAGGATAGGGTTAATGATGCGGGCCTGGGACGTGTTCATTGCCATTGGTGTTATCGCTCCTTAGTTTTGAATCAGTAAGACTTCGATTTTGTGGCCGTCACCAACAGCAGCTTGCATCGCCCGACCCACCGCAACACCCGTATCTTTGGGGATAGCTTTGCCGGTATTCGTGGTTTCAACCAATGCATTGGCTGTGATTTCGGCTCCGGCTTCAACAATGGCGGAACCCAGCACAGTAACACTGGTAAACTCCCCACTTGTCGCCGCTTGATTATTGACCCCCAGCACATTGCCTCCCGCTGTTGGAACAGTCCCAGCAAAGGTCACAAAACGATTGGCTGACAGGTTGGCGGCAGCCTTTACATTACGGGTATAAACAGGGCTAAATTGACTCATTTGTTACCGCCAATCGCATTAACAGCCTCCAAGATGTCCACTCCAGGGTGCTGACGTTGATAATCCTTTGCCTTGGCATACAGAGCCGCTGATTCGGGGTCAACCTCATAACCCGCTGGGGCCGCAAAGCTAATTGGTGCATTAGCGGCGGGGAGGGCGTTGGCGGATGCCGCTTTTTCGCCCAGAGGCACTTGCTGTGGTAACTGCTCCAGAAAATTCAGAAACTCTTCAAGCAGGGGCTTTTCACCACCTTCACTGAAGTTGAGCGTCTGACCGTCAATCTTTTCAGCCAGGCTCAGCACCAGCTCTTGCTGGCGAGGGAGCACCCGTCCCGCTTGGATGTGGGGCTGTATTTTTGCAGTCAGCTCTTGCTTGCGCAGAGCTTTTTCACGCTGTGCCAGCGTTTGCTCACGCTGACCCAGTGATTGTTCAGACAGGTTGATGGTCTGCTCTTTTTGAGCAAGGGCGGCAGCTTTTGCTGCAATTTCTTCAGGATCCATAGCTTTCTCCTTTGGAGTCGAAAATTGAATGGTGATCACACCCTCATCAGCAACGCTGAAGCCAATGGCATGTAATGCTTTGACCGCAGGGGGTTGCGCACCCAACAATCCCAAATGCTTGATGGTGTACATACCTGGGTGCGGGTTCGCGGGATGCTCGGGGGAATAGATTGAGATGGACACTTTTTTATAACGGCCCTGCTGAATCAGCTCAACAATTTCAGGGGTCAGCTCGACTTCGAGCCAAAGCCCGTCTGGGCGTAACTCGGATGCCTTGATCCACCCCCATGCAGGTTCATCAGTGGCAGGGTGACCTATCACTACCGGTGCTTCATGAGTTGTGGGCTCGTAGCTTTCAGCCAATTGACTCAAAATTTCAGGCGTGATTTTCACGGGGCCAGACATGCTGGGGTGTGTGCCAGCAGTCAAAACATGTATCCATTTGGTTTGCGTTGTCATGTCTCAACAATACGAAGCACGCGCATGTGCTGTCGCAATGACAGTTGTCATACACCGGGGGTTTTCAAATAGCGGCATAAATCGCCGTGAAGGGCTGTGGGCGGATTCAGAGTCACTTGGATATCAACAGGCCCGTTGAAAAAGTTTTTAAACGGGTTTTAAATGGGTTTAAACGTGCTTACCAATGAAGGGTCCATGCGGTTAGTGGGTATAATCATTTCAGTGATGTACAAATTGAGGTACAAGTGACATGAAAAAGACTGTAACAATTGAGATAGAAACCGAAAACCCCGAACTGATACGACAAGCTATTATGGGTGGCACCTATAAGCATCCGAAGATTGATAACACTGTTCTATTTGTTAGCCATAGGCCAACCCCTAATAAACCAGGTACACATAATTTCTCTGTGCAGATTGATGATAGCAGCCCGATTCGAACTATTACCCCTTCTTAAACCAGCTACCGACAGCAAACAGCCCCAAACAATCTTGGTTTGGGGCTGTTTGCTCTAAGTTACTATTCAGTCGTTATACTGAACCCAATCGGAAACACCAAAGTTTGCTTGATGCTCTGCAAATCCCAAGTGCGCCTCAACCGCCTTTTCTAAGGCAGCAAATGAATCAAAGACACCTAGGTCTTTTGATTCATCTGAATCATGGAGTCCATCAGTTTTCTTTACCTTAAGACTGTAGTAAGGATCTTCGGTGGTACCAACCTGAGTGAACTCATAGGTGAAGAAAGGGTCGCCAGATTTATGGCCATTTTCTCTTTGGTTCTGAAGCTTTCCTCTTTGACCCGTTATCACTGGACCGTTAAAACCATCACACATTGATGTGCCTCATCATTTTCATTTTATTTTAGAATCCAAAAGCAAGTAGTGGACTTGAATTTTGCAACTCCATCATCTTTTATATAGAGATTTAGTTAAATAAACTTTCCTAAAATAACCGATTTTTCATTCAGAATCTAGGTGCTTTCGAACGATATCAGCAATTGTCCACTTATCGTGTGCGGAAAAGCCGAGGTAGGGACGAGCGGGAATTGGCCCCCAGGGGATGGGGGCACCTCGTTTGGTTTTTCCAAAGGCCCCTTGAGCTGCGCCGAATTGCTGCACGCGGGAATAAATACGGGAGCTACCAATGCGAAGACTGGCTGCGGTCGCTTTGTAGTGAATACCACCTGACAGGGAGCGGCTTTCACCGATCAAAGGTTTCTTACCGTCCATGCGGGTTTGTCCTTTTTTTGTGAGCTTACCAGTCCTAATCTTATGCTTATTACCAGCTTTATCGGTAACGGTTTTCTGCCTAAAATTACCCTTGGTCTTGTCCAAAAGCTGGGCTATGGTGCTAGGTTTGTTTGCCGCCCAGGCTTTACCATCTGGCCCACGCCCTTTACTGAAGCGCTCTTTGACAGATTCGATCAGTATCTCACCCAACTCAGCAAAGACCGGGCGCAGGTCTTTGGTCTTGCGCTCGACAGCTTGCAGGGCCAAAATGACCTCTTTATCTATAACCTTGACCTCAATCATTTACTTACCGCCCATGCTTTTGTTATTCTAAGAACATAAAGAGAACGCGGTATGCTGGGGCACGTTTCGGACGTTGTGGGCAGACGAAAATCTATGCACCTCCACCAGCCATCCTCACGTTCTCTTTTTTATGGCCAGTGAATGAACGTTAATCGAGCGTCGATTACCGACCAAGATTTCCATGGTCAAGATGAATTTCTCACCATCAATCATCTTTGTATAGGTCACAGCCGGAAGGCGCTGATCATCAGTCAGTTTGTCCGCTTTAAATGTATCCGGGTCATTGAGAATCTTGGGAATCATTTCGTAGTCTTCTGGCTCAACTGGACGCTGATCTTTTTGCCACTCACCCACCCGCTTGCTCTTTTTAATCGTCGGAGGGCCATGACGCTTTTGGATATGCCCAACAGAACTCGGGTTGATCGTAAAGTCAAAGTTGGTTGTGTCCAAGTCCTGATAAGTCTTTAGCGGCATTTTTTCATCTGTAAATACAGCGCTCTTGATTCGCTCAATATCTCGCGATTCAACAAGCCCCAGCGTTTGGAATTTCTGAAAATTTGGCCGTTCTTCAAGGATGCGCTTTGCATACTGGCGGGCTGCATCGGCAGTAGATGGCATCTCGCGGTAGGATCTTGAAAATGGATCTTTGAGATGCGCTGGCAACTCTCTCATATAGGCCTTGGCAATTTCGTACTGCCACACCACCGTTTGTTTTGTGATGTGCTTGATTGTATCGAGCACCGTATCACCTGGCATATAATCCCAACCAACCCCAACCCCGATGGGAGTGCCGGTGGCAGGGTTAATTTCAGTCGGTGGAGCTGCCCCCAGACTTCCACCGATGCGGGCCGCATCAGCGGGACTACGAGAGCCCACAGCACGACAACCACAACCCCAATCACACGGCGGGTAATGGGTGCGCCACCATGGATCAGATTGAGGCAGAGTGAGGTTATTCCACGATTTGTGCTGCGGTCGAAAATTCTCAGCACCGCTGTGTTTAAATGTCCAATACGAGAACTCACGCAATTGCACCAGGCGACCGGCAGCGTAACTTGTGCGTAAATTCGTAGTGTAAATAACACGTGTACGCCAGTTAAACTCACCACGGTAATTCCAACCGTGGGTTGTAACGGTCTTCTTAAAGTCTTTGCGGAACTGTTCCAACGAGGTTCCTTCTGCAATGGCCTTATCTAAAGATGCAGCTAAATCAGAAAGCAGTTGGGCCTTTGCTGCCCCAGCAACCATAAACGCTTTGTCGTGTTGGGCTTTTTGAACATCTGTCCAACGCTCGGTTGGAAGCTGGTTCCCAAGTTTCTGCCGAAAAAATGCAACCTGTTCATCAAATGGGGTACGAAACGCATCTGCTGAAATTGAGGGTTCAGAGACCATTGCTTTCCTGCTCTACGGCATAACGCCCCGAAAGTTCTGCGGCACTCAGCGCCATGCTCATAATATTCCCCAGCTTCTCGATAGGTAGATCGGCATACAAATTCAGTAAGGCATCTCGCAACTGAGAGAAGCTTTGGGCTTCACTGACAACAGATTCAACCTTCTCTATAATTTCCTGCCATGGCTTCCTGGTGGCAGCATCAAGAGTCTCTGCCATAACGGGGACCGGATCAAGATATTCATCCTGAGAAGCACCCTGAGCAAAGTTTTCACCGTCAGTAGCTGGGGTGGGTGCCGGTTGGGGAGTGGGTGCTGTTGCTTCATAGTCTGGGCCATAAACCTTGCTAACGGCCTCAGGCGTAAGCTTGTAGCCCATCTGGTAAAGCACCTGATCACGTTGAGCGCGGTTAGCCAGGTCTTCTGATTCTTCCATGTCACGCCAGAGCTTGGGGTATGCAGCACCCGTCATATTGTAATCGACCAACCAGCGTACCCATGTTGCGTTTGCTGACTGACATACCAAGTCTGCATCAGCCTGGATGATCTCCTGTCTCACCGCATAATGCACCTGAGCCTGACTGAGGCTGGAGCCATCTTGGGTTGTCATGGTTTGCCCCAGCACAATTTTCGCGATCGCATCATCCCAGTATGACATCCAGGCATCGTAGCCACCGTTGCCGCCCCGTGTGGCCTCTATCAGCTCAACCTCCATGCCTTCAGGGATGATGATTCCGGCATCAGTGGCAATGGATTGTAAAGCTGCCAGTAAATTATTACGTTCAGCAGCGGATGCACCAGATGGGAAGTGGCCTAGCGCCGTGGGCGCACCAAATTTCTCAAGAAATGTAGCCCAAAACCTAGCCCCATTGCGTTTAAAGTATACGGGCCAGTAAAGAGCGCTACCCAGTCCCCGCCCGTATGGTTCGTCATGATAGTGTGCACCAATGCTCAGATGCCAAAAGGATTTGTCTGGTACTGATTCCCCATCCGGCTTGCTGATAGTCAATAAACGTAGGGAGTTGTCAGGTGCAAAGGCAAAACGCCGCTGATTGCGTACGCGAATGTCCTTCAGTTTTACCTGCCCATTTTCTACATCCCAGATCAATTCAGAAACTGCAAAGCCAAACAGCCGCGCATATAACATCTGATCTGTGATTCGATCCCAGTCGAAACCTTGCAATGCATTCTCTACCAGTTCAGCGGCCTTTTTGTCGGCCCTGCGCTGACTGCCAGGCGTAACGGACCACGGACGGGCAACAACCGCTAACCGGCGCTGAGAGAAACAGGCGTTGACTTGATCATCTTGCAGCAAACGCTCGTAGATTTGATAGTCATAGCCGTGTTGCTGTAACACCGGGTCTTGGGGTGTCAGCGTTTGCAAGCCTTCAACATAGCCACGGGTGATATCTTTACCGTTTGCGGTTGTAGCAATTTCCAGCAAGTTAACTTTTTCAGTAGCCATGGTATTTATCCTTTCTTGGTATACTCCAGCCACCTTGACCATTCGGTAAGGCCAGTAAATTGCTCGTTGTTTGGATTGAACTCAGATCAATGGGCTCTTCCACGATGGCAGCCAGACAAGCTAATCCCGCACCCCAAAACCGGTCAGCATGGCTACCGTTAATTGTTGGTGCTGACAGAATGGGAATGCCTGTCGGGCCAATACGCTTTGTGACTGAGTGTAAATCATCACGTAGGCGCTGCAATGGCGGAATTTTTATGCGGCGATCTTCGAACCGCTGCTTGAACGGCCCCGCAATTCCCATCTTGGCAGGGCCTGTAAAAAGAACACCGTGCACGCGCGATTTACCGTACGCCTGTTGTGCCAGCTCTACCGGCATTTCACCCATACCAGTCTGATCCATTGCCGCTCGCACTACACGATATGTCTTAAAAATACGGGCCAATTCAAGTAATTGCTCACTGAATGGCATCATTTCAAGTTCAACCATCTCACGCAGCCAGAGCACGCCATCCACATCTTCAAACACAAAGATGGTTGTCAGGTTTTTGCGGCGACCAAAGTCCATACC